>DASSMQ010000114.1:0-13159 GCA_035688805.1 Candidatus Limnocylindrales bacterium | reverse complement strand
TGTTCTGGCCGGAGTTCCCGGTCCCGGTCGGGGTGCTGCGAGCGATCAGCCGACCGACCCACGATCGCCTGATCGAGGATCAGCTCGCCGCGGCGGTCGCCAAGTCCGGCCGGGGCGACCTCGAGCGGGTCCTCAATGGCGGCGAGACCTGGACGGTGGAGTGATGGCTGGCGACGACGGGATGCGCTGTCCTGTGTGCGGCTACATGAACCTCATCGGTGCGGACATCTGCGACAACTGCGGCGCGGACCTGTTCGGCGTCGACGTCCCCCAGCAGGCGCCTGCCTTCAAGGGCCGACTGCTCGGTGAACACCTCGACGAGCTGGGGGCGCCGCCCCCGATCACGGTCGCGGCCGACACGCCGATCGCCGAGGTCATCGCGACCATGCAGGCGGCCGAGGTCGATTGCGTGCTCGTCCAGGTCGACGGTCGATTGGCCGGTATCTTCACCGATCGCGATGCTGTGGTGAAGGTCGCTGGAAAGCGCGTCGACGGCGTGACGGTGGGGGACCTCATGACCCGGGATCCCGTCGTCCTGCGACACGACGACCCGATCGCGGTGGCGATCCACAAGATGGCGGTGGGCGGGTTTCGGCACATCCCGATCGTCGAGGACGGCCGGCCCACCGGGGTGGTCACGGCGCGCGACGTATTCCATCATCTCGCCGTGTCCATCGACTGACGGCGCAATGGCCGTGCGCATCGCGATCCTCGCCCAGGATCTGATCTGGTCCGATCGACTCGTGCGCGCCACACGGGATGCGGGCGCTGAGCCGGTGCCCAGCGCAACGGCCTCGGGGTTCGATCGCGCGCTGACGGACTGCCCGCTCGCCATCGTCGACCTGACCGCGCACGCATACGACCCGCTGGCGGCGATCGAGCGAGCGCGGGCGGCCGGGTCCCGGGTGCTGGCGGTCGGCCAGCACGACGATGTCGACCAGCGCAAGCGCGCGATGGCGCGCGGCGCCGAACGGGTATTCGCCTATCGCAAGCTGTTCGAAGCCGGGCCGGCGACCATCGCCGCCTGGATCGAGGGCGGCCGACCCATCGTGGCGTCCTCGTGACGCTGGCCGCACGACCGACCATCCCGGCGGCGAGGTACGCCACTCGACTCGCCCGCGCCACCGAGGCGGTGGAGGCCGCCGACCTCGATGCCATGCTCGTCGGGGTCGGCCCCGACCTGCGCTATCTCATCGGCTACGAGGCGATGCCGCTCGAGCGTCTGACCATGCTCGTCCTCCGGCGCGGCGAGCCGCCACGGCTGATCGTGCCGCGCCTCGAGCTGGGCGCCGCCCAGGCGGGCGTCCGGACACCGGTCGAGATCGTGACCTGGATGGAGACCGAGGACCCGCACGCCCTGGCCGTGGGCGGGTTGCGCCGGGGTGCGCGCGTCGCGATCTCGGATGGTCTCGCCGCCATGCATCTGCTGCCCATCCAGGACGCGCTCGGGGGCGACGCCGCGCGCTGGTCGCTCGCGTCGGCGCAACTACGCGCCCTGCGCATGATCAAGGATGCGGATGAGGTCGAGTTGCTGCGCGCGGCCGCGCTGGCGGCCGATCGGGTCGTTGCGGCCATCAGCGCGGGCCGGTTGGTCGGTCGCACCGAAGCCGACGTCGCGCGCGAGGTCCGCGAGCGCCTCGTGGCTGAGGGCCACGAGACGGCGCAGTTCGCGATCGTCGCCTCCGGACCCAACGCGGCCTCACCGCACCACGACGCGTCCGACCGGGTGATCGCCGCCGGTGAGCCGATCGTGCTCGATATCGGCGGGACGCTCGGTGGGTACGGCTCGGACACGACGCGAACGTTGTGGGTCACCGGTGGCGATGAGGCTCGAGGCCCCGACGACCGCTTCCGACGCTTGTACGACGTACTGCAGCAAGCCCATACCGCGGCCACGGCCGCGGTCGCACCGGGCGTTCCCTGCGAGCACGTGGACGCGGCGGCGCGTGACGTCATCGGGGCGGCCGGCTACGGGGACGCGTTCTTCCACCGGACCGGCCACGGGATCGGCCTGGAAGGGCACGAGGACCCGTACATCGTCGCCGGGAATGCCCTGCCGCTGGAGCCCGGTATGGCGTTCAGCATCGAGCCCGGGATCTACCTGCCGGGCGAGTACGGTGCCCGGATCGAGGACATCGTGATCTGCGGTGACGACGGCCCGATCGTCCTCGACACCGTCTCGCGCGACCTGGCCATCGTCGCCGGCATCGACTGATCGTCGGGCCCGCCTCGCGACGGGAGGCCCCACCGGCGGCCTTCCGTCAGCCCTGCGGTATCATCGGTCGGCGGCCCGTATCCGAGCGGACCGGCCTACCTGATCGAGACCTCATGCCCACCCGATCTCGGCCATGAGCCGACGTCACCACGGACGACCTCACCACGCCCGCCACCGGATCGACGCTCCGCGCCCGGATGCCAGGGTCGACCTTCGACCACCGGCGCCCGGCGCCAGCTCACCAGGGGTCGGCTCGACCTCGGCCCCCGTGGATGGGTCAGCCACGCAGATCGACGAGCCGGCGGCCCTCGCTGCGTCCATCGAGGTCCAGGGTGATCCGCGATCGGGTCCAGAACCTCGATCGGTCGACCTTCCGGTCGCGGGCGCTGGTCATCCCGCGTCGGCGAACGGCGACGGCATGGAGCGCGGCAACGGCATGGAGCGCGGCAACGGCTGCACCGCGCCCCAACTCCGCCGATTCATCAAGAGTCGCCCCTATGTCCCCATGCATGAGCTGCGTCGCCGGTTCGGCATCGACGGCGGCGACGACGACGTGACCCGGGTGCCCCTCGACGGCGGCGAGGTCTTCGTCGGTCTGCCCGATCGTGAGGGTTCGCTATTGGGCGAACTACTCCGCGGCGGGGAGATCGGCTACGAGCTGTCGTTTGATCCGCGAGCGCCGATCGTGGTCGGCGTCTACCCGATGCGCCCGGTGCCGCGCGGCTGAGCCGTTCCGCGCGGACCGCTTAGAACGCGAGACCAGGGGCCGGGCTGGCGACCCCGGACAGGACCGGCGCGAGCGACCCGATGAACGCATCGGTCCGTTCGACCGAGACCACGTTGCCCTTCGCTTCGAACAGCCGTCGAGCCTCTGTCGCCGACGCGATCGCGTCCTCGTTGCGACCGCCAAGCGCCTGCGCCTCGGCGAGGAACAGCAATGCGTTTCCCTGCCCTTCGATGTCGTCTGATGCCCGAGTCTCGACGACCCCGGAGGATGCGAGCTCGATGCCTTCTTCGGGCGAACCGGCTCGCGCGAGCAGCTTGCCGCGGATACCGCGCCACAACAACTGCGACAGGACGTCTGACGGGGCGGCGACCTCTTCGCTGAACCGGGCGAACCGTTCCGACTCGTCGTAACGGGCCTGGCGGTACAGGGCCTCGGCGAGGAGACCGGCGGTCGTCGAGATGTAGTTGCGCTCGCCGATCGCGTCGAGGGCCTCATAGTCCTTGCGCAGCTCGGCCTCGGCGGCGACCGGATCGCCTGCCAGCAGCTCGACAGGGCCGGAGTCGATCGACATCGTCGCCGCGTCGAAGAGCAGGCCGAGCTCCTCGAGGATCTCGCGACCCCGCCGGTAGTCATCGCGGGCACGGGTCACGTCCCCGTCCATCGCCCGCAGATGGGCGAGGGCGGCAAGGGTCATGGCCTGGGCGCGCCGGTTGCCCTCGCACAGACGTACGAGTTCTTCGCACCGCTGGATCCCCTCGCGGACGGGGACCGGCCCAGAGAGCAGGACCTGACCGGAGGTGGCGTACAGCCGCAACTCGAGGACCTGATCACCAGCCTGGCGGGCGTTGGCGATGGCCCGGTCGTTATCCTCGCCGGCATCCTGGTAGCGACCCATCGTCCCGTGGACGAGCGTGAGCAGTCGCCACGCGCGGGCAAGCGCGTTGGCATCACCGGACGCCTCGAGCTCCCCGATCGCGGCGACGGTCTCGTTCAGGACGTCGTCGATCGACGTGGAGGCTTCGGATCGGAGGTGCAGCTGGAGACGGACGAGCTTGGCCGTCGTCGACGTCGACGATTCGCCGATCGCCTGGGCCTCTTCCATCGCTTCCGTGAGCGCGCCCTCCGCGGTGGCGAACTCACCGATCTCCGTGTATGCCTCGCCGGCCGCGATCAGGAGGCGCGGCCGATCTGGCTGCTGGTCATCGAGCAAGCGAGCGGCCCGCTGGAGCAGGCTCGCGGCGGCCGGGAAGTCACCTCGGGCGAGCGCGCGACGCCCGGCAGGGGCCAGTCGAGCCGAGGCCCGCTTCCCCAGCGTCACGCCATGCTCGTCCAACGGCCCGAGCTCGCTCCGATAGCGGTAGGCCTGCTCGAGGTGGTAGCCCAGGATCTCCTCGAACTCGGTCTCACGGCCTCGCTGGCGGTTGATCCGGTCGGCCCACTCGACGAACCGCTCGTGGAGGCTGGCGCGTTCGCGCTTGAGCAGGCTGCCGTAGGCGGTGTCGCGGATCAGCTGGTGACCGAAGCGGTATGCCTCTTCGTCGTCCAACATGTCGGGGCGGACGAACTGCTTGCGCGCCAACGAGGCGAGGTCGTCCGGCACTTCCGCGCGCCATGTCGGCTCGATCAGGTGCTCGACCGCATCCTGGGCGAAGACCAATCCCACGATGGAAGCGGGCTCGACGACCGCGCGCTCGCCATCCGCCAAGTCATCGAGACGGGCCGCCAGCAGCGCGTGGATCGACGGCGGCACCACGATCTCACCCGCTGACCCGGAGACGACCCAGCCGTCTCCCTCGCGACGGAGTGTGCCGTTGTCCACGAGCATCGACACCATCTGCTCGACGAACAGGGGGTTGCCCTCAGCGGCGCTGACGATCCGTCCGACGATGGCCGGATCGAGCCCGGCCCGACCCAGCAGCTCGTCGATCATCCGTCCGGTGTCGTCATCGGACAGCGGCTGCAGGACGATGAGCTGGTCGGCGTGCGCGCTCGACCAGTCCGGATGGCGATCCATCAGCACATGTCGAGAGGAACAGAGCAGGAGCACGGGCGCCGTATCCACGAGCTCGAGCAGGTGATCGAGCAGATCGAGGAACGTCGTCTCCGCCGCGTGGATGTCGTCGACGATCATCACGAGCGGCCGTTGATGGGCAAGCGCCTCGATGAGCCGCCGTGCGCCCCAGAACAGTTCCGCGACCGGGAACTGGGTCTGGGTCAGGCCCATGGCCGCTGCCACGCGGTCGGCGATCGCGGACTTGTCAGGGTCGGCGAGGCCGCTTTGACCGATCAGATCGCGGATCCTGCCGATGGCCGTGTCGGGCGTGTCATCGGATGCGATCGCCGCCGCCTCACGCACGATCTCCGCCAGCGGCCAGAAGGTGATGCCGTCGCCATAAGGGAGGCAGCGCCCGCGGACGACCTGGGTCTCCCCGGTGACGTTCGCTGCGAACTCTTTGATGAGCCGGGACTTCCCGACGCCGGGATCGCCGACGACCGTGAGGAGCCGCGCTCGATGGTCGCGTTCGGCCTCGGTCAGGGTCGCCCGCAGACGGTCCATCTCGGGTTCGCGACCGACGAAGGGCGCCCCGGCATCGCCATCGGCAGCAACGGGCCGGGCCGCGGCCTGGTCCCGAACGGAGATCAGGCGGTATGCAGGAACGGGTTCCGCCTTGCCCTTGAGGATCAGGGGCTCGATCGGCTCGACTTCGATCTCGTCGCGAGCCAGTCGATAGGTGAGGTGGCCAAGGATGATCTCGGCCGGGCCCGCGGCCTGCTCGAGCCGCGCGGCGGTGTTCACGGCATCGCCGGTCACGAGTCGCTGGCCCGTGCTCGCGTCCCCGGCGATGACTTCGCCCGTGTTCACCCCGATGTGGTTGCGCAGTTCCAGCCCCCACCGCTCCCGGAACGTGTCGTTGAGGGCCGGCAGGGCCGCCTGCATGTCGGCGGCCGCGCGCACCGCCCGCACGGCGTCGTCCTCGTGGCGCACCGGCAGTCCATAGACCGCCATGACCGCATCGCCGATGAACTTCTCGACCGTCCCGCCGTGGCGCGCGAGCGCAGCACGCATCGCCTCGAAGTAGGTGGACATCACGTCGCGCAGCGCTTCGGCCGACGGAGGCTCGCCGGTCAGCGACGTGGGTTTCGGGTCGGCGAAGACGAGCGTCACGGTCTTCCGGCTCTCGCGCGCGACCGGGCCGCGCGACCCTTCCGCGGCCGTGGCAACGGCGTCCTGCGGACCGACGGCCGTCGTGACCTTGAGGAGTCGGTATGCCGGAACGACTAGATCGAGGCCCTTCGGCGTGACCGGGGTGGATGGCTCCACTTCGACGTGGTCGCGGACGAGCTGGTAAGTCGGCTCAGCGATCAGGACCTCGAGGGCGGGCGCGTTCTGCTCCATCGCCGAGGAGACCCGCATCGTGTCGCCCGTCAGGACGTGCTGGCCCTCGGTCGCCTCGCCGACCACGACGTCGCCGGTGCTGACGCCCGTTCGGGCGATGAGGCGGACGCCCCATATGGCCTCGAGCTGGTCGTTCAGCCGGTTGAGGGTGGCGACGCTCTCGGCCGCCGCCTCGACCGCACGGAGCGCGTCGTCGTCGCGCGGCTCGGGGAAGCCGAACACGGCGACCACCGCGTCGCCGATGATCTTCTCGATCGTGCCGCCGCGCGATTCGTATACGGCCCGCATCTCGTCGAAGTAGCGGGTGAGGACCTCTCGCAGCGATTCAGGGTCGAGCTTTTCGCCGAGCGCGGTCGAGCCTTTCAGGTCGGAGTTGACGACCGTCGCGAACCGACGGATCTGGTTCGCGTCGTGGCCCGCGTCGAGCGGTGTCCCGCAATCCGAGCACAGGCGAGCGCCGGCTGGATTCTCCCGTCCGCACGCGGGGCAGTCCCTCATCGGCGCAGTCTACGGCAGGAGGCGTCGCGCGCCCATCGCGGGGCCTGGATATGGCACCGCCCCGGCGGTGCCGGGGCGGATGCGTTCGGATGATGGGACGGCGCAAGCCGCCGGGTTCAGCGGATCGAGGGATCCCCGGTGGGCGTCACGAATGTGCCGATCCGGTCGCCGGCACTGTCGCCGGTCCAGCCGATGACGCACGGCGCCGGCGGGACCTTCTTGCTGCCGCAATCCGGCAGGAGACCCATGTACCAGGTGGTCCCGAAGAACTCGGAGGGGCCACCGCTCGAGCTATCCGGCGGGGCGTAGCTTCCGGTCCCGTTCGTCGTCTGGACGACCGAGCCGTTGATCAGGTCGTAGCCCGTGACGGCTCGGCTCACGAACGGGGTCGGGGCCGCGTAGCACACCCGGTATGCCGAGGCACCGTTCTCCGGCGTCTGCTGGACCCAGGCCTTGTCGATCAGGATCGTGTTGACCTTGGTCGACGAGTTGCCGTCGTCGTACTGATACCAGACGGTATTCGGCTGCCGGTTGGCCGGGTAGTTGTACGGTGCGAAATCACATTGGATATTGAGGCCCGACAGGTTGACCGTCGCCACATAGGTCGCACCGACGGTGCCCTTCTTCGGCGTGGTCTTGAACGTGGTCTGGGTCGACTGCTGGGTGAAGCTGCAGGTCGTGGACGAGCAGGAGTCCAGTGTGTCGGCGACCAGGAACTGGTTCGAGATCGGCTGGTTGGACGCGGCCGTGCTGCTCGCCTTGAGCGTATACGCGCCGGCCCGGTCGACGGAGAGGCTCGGGAAGGCAGCGACGCCAGAGACCGCGGTCGCCGTGCCACCACTCAGGATGCCTCCCGATGGGTTGTGGTCAAGGACAAGCGACACGCTGGCGTTGGTATCCACCGTGAGGTTGGTCCCCGGGTCGTAGACCCGGACGCTGACCGATGGGTCGGTGCTGCCATAGCCGCTCATGACCGTGTGACCGGTCTGCGTGGTGTTCGGCTGGTTGACGAACTCCAGGCGGCAGGTCGACGTGCCCGTGACGAACGTGGACGGCACGGAGCCCTGGATGGTGAAGTCGTTGCCCGGAGGCCCGCTGAAGTCGTTGGCCTGCTTGACCCGCAAAGTCCATGCCTTCGTGGATCCGTCGGCCAGACAGGGAGCCGTGACACTGAAAGTCGTGTCGACGGATGCATTCGGAGCGAGGTTGAGATTGCGCAGTTGGAGCACGTTCCCGACCACCCCAGAACCGCTGAGTGTGTAGCCCGCTGGCGCAGTGATGTTCGCCGAGCCGAGACTCTGGGGGCTGGCCAGGTTGGTGAGCCGCAGGGTGACGCTCGATGCACCGGCCGCGATACCGAGGCTCGACGTCGTACCGGTCCCGGTCACCCAGGCAGCTGTGTACGGCTTGGTCGTGGTCGCCGCGTTGACGGCCAGGCTCGATCCCACCAGTAGCGTCATGCCCGACAGCAACGCGACCCAGCGGATCAGATGGCGTCGCGGACCACGCGCGCGAGTCCACGATTCTCCGGACATGTTTCCCCTCCGGCCGCCGCGCGGCCTGATGCGGTTTGGGTGAGTCAGGTGGTGAATAGTACCTTCACCCCGTCAACATGGGGTGTCAATCGACCGACGCCCCCGCTGTGTTGCTTGAGCGCACCGCGATCTGGCCGACGCGGCTCGCGAGCACGCCGGTAGGATGGCCGCGATGGCAGCCCCAAGCCGTTTGACGGGCGTGGCCCGCGAGGCCCTCGTCGCCTGCCGCCTCTTCGCCGACATGGACGACGCTTCGCTCGACCTGGTCGCCGCAGCGCTTCGTCCGAGACGCTTCCGCCGTGGCGAGACGATCTTCCACGCCGGCGATCCGGGTGACTCCCTGTTCATCGTCGGCGAGGGCGCCGTCAAGATCACGATCCCCGCGGACGACGGATCCGAGCCGGCGATCCTGACGACCCTCGGCCCGGGCGAGTTCTTCGGGGAGCTGTCGCTGCTCGACGGTGCCCCTCGTTCGGCGACCGCGGTCGCCATCGACGCGGTGGAGGCCCAGGTGCTGCATCGCGATGCGTTCGACGCGGTGATCGACGCCACGCCGGCCGTGAGACGCGCCCTGCTCGAAGCGCTCGCGGGCGAGATCCGCCGGCTGACGGCGCAGATCGAGGATTTCCACTTCCTGGATCTCCCTGGTCGACTGGCACGCCACCTGCTGCGCACCCTGGCAACGACCTCGGGGTTGGACGTCGACGATCCGCTCGCCCTCATCGGCGAGCGCCGCGTCCCGTGGCCCTTCACCCAGGCCGAGTTGGCCGGGATGATCGGCGGCTCACGCCAGTCGGTGAACCGGTTGCTGGCCGAGCTGGTCGCTGCCGGGATCGTCCGGTTCGAGGGCGACGATCTGGTCATCCCGGACGTGGCCCGTCTGGCCGACGCGGTTCGACGATGAGCGATCAGGATCCAGGAATCGAGGCGCTGCTGGCCGCTGTCGCGCGCCGGCTCGCAGCCGCCCAGCGGTCGACATCGTGGCCCACCGACCCGTCCCTGGATGCGCTGGCGGCAGCCGCCGTCGACGCCCTGGACTCCCAGGCGGCGTCCATCGCCGTCCACGATCCGGACTCCGGTCGACTCGTCTTCGTGGCTGCAGCCGGTCCGGCCGCGGGGGACGTCGTCGGCCTGTCGATCGACGCGTCGGTCGGCATCGCCGGCTTCGCCTTCGGGTCGGGTCAGCCGATCGCGGTGGCCGATGTCACGGTCGACCCGCGGTTCGACCGCTCCGTGGCCGAGTCGACGGGATACCTCCCGTCGACGCTGCTCGCTACCCCGCTCATCGACGAGTCGGGCACCGTCGGGGTCCTCGAGGCGCTCGATCGCCGCGGCGGGACGTTCACGTTGCGTGACCTGGAGATGGCGGGGACCTTGGCTCGCGCCGTCACCGCCGCCGTTCGGGCGGGACGGGTGCGCCTCGACGCCGCAGCCCTCCTCCGCCGGTCCATCACCGACCTGCTCTCCGAGGACGACGCGACCGGCGCGGATCCGGACGCGATCGAGGCGCTGGTCTCGCGAGCGACAGACGAGCTCGCCCGCGATGATGATCCGACTTGGCGGTTGGCCGACCGCATCGCCCGCCTTCGCGACGTCGATCCGGGATCGGTCGAGCTCGCGATCGAATGGCTCGATGCGCTCCTGCGACGACGATCGGGCGACGACCGATCGCAGCCGTGGCGCCCGCCCCGGCCATGACCGTGACGCTGCCCGCCTGGTCAGGGGCGTTCTCGGAAGCGGAACGCGCAGGACTTGCCCGCGAGTTGCCGATCGGGGCGCTCGCCCGCGAAACGGTCTTCGGCGACGCCGACGGCGCGGGGGTCACGATCGCTGTGATCGATTCGGGCGTCGACGCCGGGCACCCGGCCATCGGCGGCCGGGTGGCTCGTCACCTGCGCGTCGATGTCGATGCGGAGGGGGCCCACGTGGTGGATGACGGCGCCGGCGGGGACGTGGTCGGGCATGGGACCGCCTGTGCCGGGATCGTCGCCGGCATCGCTCCGGGCGCCGACATCGTCGCGATCCGGGTCCTGGGGGCGGACAACCGCGGCAAGGGGCTGGCCCTGGCCGCCGCGGTCGACTGGGCGATCGAGCAGCGCATCGCCGTCGTCAACCTGAGCCTGTCGTCGCGCAGCGACGCGCTCTACGGCGCATTCCACGATCTCGCCGACCGTGCCTACTTCGCGAACACGCTGCTGGTCTGTGCGGCCAACAACATCGCCGGTCCGTCGTATCCGTCGCTGTTCGCTGCGGTCATGTCGGTGGCCGCCCACGACGTGCCGGATCCCGAGGTCTGGTTCTACAACCCCCATCCGCCCGTGGAGTTCGGGGCCTTCGGCGTGGATGTCGACGTCGCCTGGCGCGATGGCGGTCGGATCCGGGCGACGGGCAATTCGTTCGCCGCCCCCCACCTCGCGGGTCAGGCGGCGCGCCTCCGTTCCCGCCATCCGGCGGCCACGCCATTCGAGGTCAAGGCGCTGCTGGCGGCGACCGCGTCCCGGCTGGCCTGACCATCCGCCCGGAGACGTCGAACCGCCCGGCCATCGGCCGGGCGGTAGCGGGGGTCTGGTGACGGGGCGCGGATGATCAGACGGACGGTCCCTCGACGTCGTCGCCGTCGGTCGGCGTCAACTCTCCGCCATGACCTGGCGACCGCTGTGACCCGAACGCGGGCGGGGCGGTCGTCGGGAGGCTGTGTCCTTCCACATCGCCGTCGATGAGCTGCTCACCGGGGCCGCGGCGGCCCTCCTCTGGCTGGACGAGTCCATCCTTCGGCAGCTGGTGTTTCTTCATCGCCCGACCCCTTTCGACGGTGTGACGGATTCGATCTCACGTTGGAATGTACCAACACGCGATCGAATCACCAAAGACCACGCGCGACCCGAGCGCTGTCGGCTGCGCGACAGCCCGATGGCCGCTAGGCGCTGCCCTCGCCGGAGTACGAGCGGGGGAGTGCCTCGACGCTCGGGCGCGGCGTCCGCAGGTCGCGCAGTGCCTCCTGGTCCTGGCCGGCGAGCCGCGGCAGGTCGGCGGCTTCCGTGCGCATCAGTCGGGAGGTAAGGGTCGAGAAGACCAGGCGCTGGATCTCCGGCACGGTCATCGTCGCGCGCAGCGCGTCGGCGGGCACTTCCATGAGCGACGTGTCGCTGTCCGCCACGACGTCGGCCGTCCTGGTGCTGCCGGTCAGGGCGGCGATCTCCCCGAAGAAATCGCCGGCGCTCATGGTCGATAGGCCTCGGTAGCCGCCCTCGTCCGGGATGCCGGCGGTCGCGGATCCGTCGAGGATGAAGTAGGCCGACGATGCCGTGTCGCCATGCTCGACGATGCGGGTCCCGGCCGGCACCTCGCGGACGGTCGCGTCCCGGACGAACGCCGCTCGCTGCTCGGGTGAAAGCCGTGCGAACGTCGTGAGCCGGCCGACCAGGTGATCGAAGTCGGCCAGCGTCGCCGGACGAAGCGGGGTCGCCGCCAGGGCCGGGGCGCCTTCGGCTTCCTCGAGCCTGGCCGTCGCGGCCCGCAGCGAGCGGATGCCCAGGCCCGGCGCCACCAGGACGAGGGCCGCACCGACGAACAGCAGCACCGCCGAGAAGCCGATCAGGACTCGCACGTTGATGATGTCGGCGAGGCCCGCGCCGGCCATCCCGAACAGGAAGATGACGTCGCGCATGACGTAGTAAGCCGAGAAGACCCGGCCGCGCATGTCACGCGGGGTGTTGCGCTGCAGCAGGACCGCCCGCGAGACCGACGCCGGCGAGTTGAAGAACCCCGAGATCATGACCAGCAGGATCGCCAGCGGGATCGAGGTCGCCGACGCGTACGCGAGCCCGCAGACGCCCATGGCCGCCAGGCCGACGACGACCCACATCGACTCGGGCAGCCGCCCTGAGAAGCGCGCCATGAAGAACGAGCCCAGCACGAAGCCGATCGACGTAAGCCCTTCCTGAAGGCCGTACTGGAACTCCGTCGCCTTCAGCTCGCGAAGTGACATCGGCAGGAGCAGCACGTTCCAGAGACCGAACGAGAAGAACATCAGAGCGCCCACGAGGAACAGCGACTTGAGGATCTCGATCCCGAACAGCGTGCTCAGGCCCGCCTTCAAGTTCGCGATGATGACGCTGACGCTCGCCTCGTCCTCAGGGACCGGCATCGTGTAGCGCCCCATGGCGGCGATGAGCAGAGCGCAGATCACGAACGACGTCGCGTCGATGACGAACGCCAGACGGAGGTCGATGCTGGCGAGGATGCCGGCTCCGGCGAAGCCGATGGCGGTCGACCCGAACGAGGCGATCGACAGGAACGAGTTGGCCGCCGCAAGCTCGTCGTCGGTCGCCATCTCAGGGATGAGGCGGTCGTGCGCCGGATCGAAGAACTGCTTGATTCCGGCGTTGGTCAGGAGCAGCACGAACAGTCCGGGGAGCGCGATCGCGTCCATGCCGAGGACGACGGCGATGAGCCCGACCGTCACGGCCTGGATCAGGCACGTCCAGACCATGATCCGCTTGCGATCGTGGCGATCGACGAAGACCCCGGCGAGCAACCCCACGACGAGGCTCGGCGCCGCTGTCACCATGAGGGTGAGTCCCACGGCGAGCGCCGACCCGGTGACCCTGAACACGTAGATGGCAGCGGCGAGGTCGGTCAGCGCGGAGCCCGCGGTGGAGATCAGTTGCGCGAGCCAAAGGAGCGAGAAATCGCGCTTGCGGAAGACCGAGAACATCGACGGCTTGGCGGCGGGCGCGGTCGCAGCGGTCATCCGGCGGTCATGCCTCCCTGACGGCGTGGTCCGA
>DASSMQ010000113.1:0-5494 GCA_035688805.1 Candidatus Limnocylindrales bacterium | reverse complement strand
ACCCGAGCGGTGAAGGTCGGCGATCCCGCGGACGAGGCGACCCAGGTCGGCAGCCTCATCAGCCAGAAGCAGCGTGACCGGGTCCGCGACTACATCGAGATCGGCCTCGGCGAGGGCGCGACCGTCGTCGTCGGCGGATCCGCTCCCGACGATCCGGCGCTGGCCGACGGTGCCTACCTGCTGCCGACCGTCTTCGATGGGGTCGACAACGACATGCGCATCGCCCGCGAGGAGATCTTCGGCCCGGTCGTGTCGGTGATCCCGTTCGACACCGAGGAGGAGGCCCTCCGTCTGGCCAACGCGACCCCGTACGGACTGTCGGGCTCGATCTGGAGCCGCGACATCGGCAAGGCGATGCGCGCGGCGAAGGCGCTCCAGGCCGGCGTCGTGAGCGTCAACTCGAACAGCTCGGTCCACACCGAGGCGCCGTTCGGTGGCTACAAGATGTCGGGCATCGGGCGCGAGCTGGGCATGGCCGCCCTGGACCTGTACACCGAGACCAAGAACATCTTCATCGACATCAGCTGACGCCGGCGCGCCGCGCTCGGCGGGTCGCCTCGCGCTGACGGCGGACGCCTCAGAAGCCGCGCTCCTCCGCTGGCCAGGCGACGTCCGGTCGGCGACGATCGAGCCAGTCGCGCAGCATCCACATCGTGGTTCTGAAGGCGAGGTCCGGCCACGGGATCGATTCGGGCAGGAACGTCGCGATCTCGAGCGCTTCGCGCGTGGTCGTCGGTTCGCCACCGACCACCCGCGCCTCGAACGCGATGGTCACGACCGCGGCCTCGAGGCGCGTGTACAACCCGATGATCTCGCCGGGCTCGATGAGGAGGCCGGTCTCCTCGCGGGTCTCGCGAATCGCGGCCTGGTAGACCGTCTCATCGACCTCCAGGAAGCCACCCGGTTGTGCCCATGCACCGCGACCCGGCTCGATGCCCCGGCGCAGCAGGACCAACTCGCCGGCGTCGGTCACCGGGAGGGTCGTGACGACGAGCCGCGGATTGACATAGGCGATGTGGCCGCAGTTCGGACATGACGACCGGTCGCGGTCCTCGCCGTCGATCGCCCCCACGCCGAGCGCCGTCCCGCAGTTCGGGCAGAAGTTCAGGGTGCGCGCGATCCAGTCCGGAACGCCACGTCCGGAGGCCAGGTCCGTCGAGCGGCCGTCCGGCCCCTGGCCGAGGTCCATATGGTCAGGCGACGAGGACCACGAGGGCCGCACCGACCAGGGCGGCGAGCCCCATCACGCTCACCGCGACCCACGCCAGCCGGAACCAGCCCTTGGCTGGATCGACCGGCATCCAGGCCCAGGCGGAGCGCCAGATGCGCACCACCGCATCGGCCGTGGTGACGACGAGCAGCGGTGCGGCGACCGCGACGCACAGCTTGATGAGCGGATCGTTCAGTCGGGCACCGAGCTCGAGGGCCGTGATGGCGATCGCGCCGCAGATCAGGACCACGACGGACAGGTTGATGTAGTGGTGCTGGAGTGGCGTCGGGGCGATCTCCGGCACCGACCGGGGCGGCAGCCCCTGGAGACTGGGCGGCAGGGTGGTGGCACCGGTCGGTCGGGATGTGGCCGCTCGGCCGTCGCCCTGCCGATCGAGCACGGGCATCCCCGGCTCCCAGCGCTCCTCGTCCATCGTCACAGGGTGCGGTCCTCGTGGGCATCGCTGGCGTCGACCGGCTCGCCGCACGTCGGGCAGTACCAGCGCGCCTCCAGGGGCGTGCCGCAGGTGGCGTGCCGCAGCGGCTCGACCTCGCCCCCCTGGCGAGCCCCCCAATCCGCCAGCAGGCGCAGCGCCGAGGCGAGGTCGCGACCGTCGCCGGTGAGCTCGTAGGCCATCCGGGTCGGGCGAGTCTGGTAGGGCATCGCGCGCAGGATGCCGGCGCGCTCGAGCCGGCGAAGCCGATCGGTGAGGATGTTCGGGGCGATGCCCGGCAGTCGCTCGCCCAGCTCGCCGAACCGTCGCCGCCCATCGAGCAGGGCGCCAACGATGAGCAGGCTCCACCGGTCGCCGACCCGATCGAGCGCATGCTCGAGTGCGGTCGGGGTCGGCGTGGGGTCGGGACGCGCGTCCCCGTCAGCGGGGGTCGGCGAGATCGTCGTGTCGGTCATCGGTGTCCGATGGTACGCCCGCTCGGGTCTTGCCTTCTTGCGTCGTGAGTTGTAACTTGCAACTCACTACTAACCGCCCGCGCGACAGGAGTCCTCGCATGTCCGTCCTCGACGACCTCGGCACCGCCGTCAGTCAACTCGCCGCCTCCACGGGCGGCTCCATCGTCGGCATCGGTCGGCACACCCGTGGCAGCGGCGTCGTCATCGCCGACGGCCAGGTCCTGACCAATGCCCACAACCTCCGCGGTGACGAAGTCACCGTCACGTTCGCCGACGGGCGACGGGCCCGGGGGACGGTCGCCGGCGTCGACGGCGACGGCGACCTCACGGTCATCGCCGTCGATACCGCAGGCGCGACTCCGGTCGGCTGGGGCAGTGGCGATGCGCTCGCGGTCGGGACCCCGGTCTTCGGGGCGGCAGCCACCGTGGGGGGCGGGACGCGCGTGACGTTCGGACTGGTCTCGGCCGTGTCGCGAGCGTTCCGCGGACCGGGCGGGCGACGGATCGCCGGCAGCGTCGAGCACACGGCGCCCTTGGCGCCAGGCTCATCGGGTGGGGCGTTGCTCGATGCCGGTGGCCGGCTGGTCGGGCTCAATACCAACCGGATCGGTGAAGGCTTCTATTTGGCACTCCCCGCCGATGCCGCCCTCCGCGAACGCGTCGATGCACTCGGGCGCGGCGAGTCGCCGAGCCGGCTGCGACTGGGGATCGCCATCGCCCCGGACCACGTGGCACGCAGACTTCGACGGAGCGTCGGGCTGCCGGAGCGTGACGGCGTCCTCGTCCGCGGCATCGAGGACGGCAGCCTCGCGGCGGCGGCCGGCATCGAGGCCGGCGATCTGATCGTCTCGGCCGGCGGCCAGGCCATCACCGATGGCGACGACCTCTTCGATGCCCTGGGTCGGGCGTCCACCCCGTTCGAGGTGGGCCTGGTCCGCGGTGCGGAGGAGAAGACCGTGACGGTCGGCTCACCCACGGGGCGCACCCCGGGCGACGCCTGACCCGAGGCGCAGCCCGGGCTCAGCCGGACTCCGCGTTCGACGGGTCGGCAAGCACCGATCCGGTCTGCCGCTCCCGCCAGTCGACGAACCGACGCCGGAGCGCCTCGTCGCCGAGGGCCAGGATCTCGACCGCCAGCAGCGCCGCGTTGGTGGCGTTGCCGATGGCGACGGTGGCCACCGGCACGCCACGCGGCATCTGGACGATGGACAGGAGCGAATCCATCCCACCCAGGTGCTGCGTCGGGATGGGCACGCCGATGACCGGCAGCGTGGTCTTCGCGGCCAGCATCCCTGGCAGGTGGGCGGCTCCACCCGCCCCCGCGATGATCACCCGGATGCCCCGCCCGGCTGCCGCCTCGGCATAGCGGAACAGGTGGTCGGGCGTGCGGTGCGCCGAGACGACCCGCAGCTCGTTCGGGACGCCGAGCTCATCGAGGATCGCGACCGCCTCCTCCAGGATCGGGAAGTCCGACCGGCTGCCGCCGACCACGCCGACCAGGGGGATCGACGGTGGCTCGGTCACGTCGGCTCCCCCGCGCTGCCGTCCGCCTGCCAGGAGATCATCCCCGCCGCTTGATGCGCCCGCTCGAGCGCCTCCTCTGACGACGGTCCGATGGCGGTCACGTGTCCCATCTTCCGTCGCTCGAAGACCCGCCGCTTGTCGTAGACATGCAGGTGGACCGCCGGGTCGGCCATGGCCCGGGCCAGGCCGATCGGCTCGAGCCGCGCGGGGCGGGGCGGGCCGGCGCCAAGCAGGTTCACCACCGCCGTGGTCGCCAGCGCATCGGTAGCACCGAGATCGAGTCCGCAGATGGCGCGGATGTGCTGCTCGAACTGCGATGTCGCCGCCCCTTCGATGGTCCAGTGGCCGCTGTTGTGCACCCGTGGCGCGAGCTCGTTGACGATGAGCCGGCCGTCGGGCATCAGGAACAGCTCGACGGTCAGCGTCCCGGTGACACCGAGCAGGACGGCCAGTCGCTCCCCGATCTGGCGGCCACGGGTCGCGACGTCGGGAGCGATCGCCGCCGGCGCCACGCTCTCGACGAGGATCCCGGCGTCGTGGCGGTTGCACGACATGGGATAGATGGCGATCCGCCCGACCGCGCTGCGGGCCACCACCACGGATACCTCCGCCTGGAACGCGAGCTCCGCCTCGGCAAGCATGGTCTCCCCGGCGGGCCGGCCGAGTCGGTCGATCGCCGATGCCAGGTCAGCGTCGTCGGCGACCCGGATCTGACTGCGGCCGTCGTAGCCACCGCGCACCGCCTTGAGCCGCATCGGCAGCCCGAGTCCCTCAGCCGCCGCGCGGAGATCAGCGGTCGACCGCACCGCACGCCAGGGCGCGACCTCGACCCCGGCCGTGCCGAGGAACCGCCGCTCCTCGAGGCGGTCCTGGGTGACCTGGAGCGGCACGCGCCCCGGACGGACGGGACGCGTCTCGTCGACCGCGTCGACGACATCCGCCGCCACGTGTTCGAGCTCGTAGGTCACCACGTCACTCAGGCTCGCCAGCCGAACGGCCGCGCCCACGTCGTCATACCCGGCGACGATCAGTCGATCGGCGATGGCTCCGGCCGGGCAGTCGGGGTCGGGATCGAGGACGACGACCCGATAGCCCATCGCGCGGGCGGCCAGGCCCAGCATCCGACCCAGTTGACCGCCACCCAGGAGCCCGATCGTCGCCGGCGGCGTGATCGGGGGTCGCTCGACGCCGAGCCGGCGGTGGACGTCCGCGATCCAGGCCTGTTTGCGATAGGTGTATTGGTGCGGCTCGAGAGGACCGCCCTCGACGATGTCCGTCTTCAGCGCCGCATAGGCGTCGACCAGCGCTGGATCGGCCAGGAGGGCGTCACGGAACGCGAGGTCGCGACGGAGCTCATCGGTATCCGGGAGCACGTGGCAGTGGATGCGATAGCTCCGGCCGTCGATCTCCAGCGAACCGACGAGCATCGGTCGGCTCGGGGGCCACGGATCGGGGCCGGGCTGCGGCCCGAACCCGAGCTCGCGCAGCAGCTCGGCGATGGCCGGCACGTCGTCGGGGGTGGTCGCGATCGCCAGGTCGATGATGCCCTTGCCCGGCAGCCCCGGGACGGCCGTACTGCCGATGTGTTCGACCACCAGGTCGGGGCGACGGTCGCTGATCCGACGACGCACGTCGGCCGCCACGTCCAAGGAGCGGGCATCCCATGGCTCGACTGCCGCGGGCAGCCGGATGTAGGGTCCGATGCGCTGGTGACTCACCGGCGGAGTGTAGACTGCCGACCCATGCGACAGGTCATCGGCCGGCGCGTCCACGAGGTCGACGTCGGGTAACTCACCAGCAGGATCGCCCGGTCAGATCGGGTGATCGTCGATGTCGGCACCGGCGACGGCC
>DASSMQ010000112.1:0-18680 GCA_035688805.1 Candidatus Limnocylindrales bacterium | reverse complement strand
ACGACGAACGTGCCATGCGCCGTGGCCCGCTCGAGGAGCTCGGGCAGCCGGGCATCGTCGAGGCCGATGAGCGCGGCCATCGCGCCATCCCGTCCCTGGCCGGATGCCTGCATCAGTTCACCACGGCGCCGGACCAGGCGGATGCCATCGGCCAGCGACAGCACCCCGCTCGCGACGAAGGCCGAGTACTGGCCCATCGAGTGGCCGGCGGCGAACGACGGCTGCGGCGGTTCGAGGCCGGCTGCCCGCCAGCGCTCGCGCATCGCCTCGAGGATGGCGATCGACGCGGCCAACAGGGCTGGCTGGGCGTTCTCCGTCTGGTCGAGGCGATCGGTCGGGCCGTCCCAGGCCAGCGACGTGATCGGCTCCCCCAGCGCGGCGTCGGCTGTCGACCAGACCGCGGCGGCGGCGGCGGAGGACGTGGCGAGATCCCTGCCCATGCCCACGGATTGCGAGCCCTGGCCGGGGAAGACGAAGGCGAACGGGGACATCGGTCGAAGCCTACGCGGCGGGCTTGCCGGTCCCGCCGATTCGCGTGCATGCTTGCATGCATGACGGATGCGCGGACCGCCCGAGCCACCCGCCCGGCGCCCCGGCGGGCGATCGCTCGACGGTTCGAGGCGGACCTGTCGGCGACCGTCCTCGCGGCGGGCACGCGTCTCCCGAACGTCCGCCAGATCAGCGAACGCGTCGCCATGGGACGGGCCCTGTGGCGCGAGCTGGTGATCGGATTCGCGAGTCAGCTCGGCGAGCTGCGGCTCGGGTTCACCCAGCTCGCCGCGCTCTACGTCCTGGCCGACGGCAGCACGCTGACCGTCGGGGAGCTGGCCGAGTCCATCAACCGTTCTCCGTCGGCGACGAGCCGGCTTATCGACGGCCTTGTGAAGCGCCGGCTGGTCGAACGTCAGGCGGAGGAAGAGGACCGCCGCCAGAAGGTCCTTCGCCTGACACCGCGCGGCCATGCCGTGCTCCGGGTGGTCGATCGCGCGCGGGCGGAGCAATTCCTGTCGGCGGTCCGGCCGTTGCCGAGCGCGGAACGGTCGATCGTCGCGATGGGCGTCGCTGCGCTGGCTACCCACGCGATCAGCCGCCGCGGCCGTCTCATCCGCGCGACGCGCGAGCCAGGAACGTGACCATGACCGCTCGACGCGGGACAGCGTCGCGGTAGTCTGCAGCGACAAGGAGGCCGCACTGATGACGCCGTACAGCCAACTGCTGGTCCACTCGATGCACGTGGAGCATCGGCATTCCGATGGCACATGGGGTCGGCTCGAGCCGTCGCCGGCCCATGACGTCGCGGAGCGCGATCCGGAGCGGGCCTGGCAGGCCGGGCGTCTGTATCAGTGCACCACGTGCAACGAGGAAGTCCGGATCGCCATCCCCACCGACGACGAACCGGGCCACGCCGGATGACCGTCGGTCAGCCGCAGAACCGGCGGACGACGTCGTAGAGGACCGGCAGACCGAACCCGAGGGCCTCGAGCGAGATCCGTTCGTCGACGCCGTGGAGTCGCTCAAGGAAGCGCTCGTCGGGGTCCAGGCGGAACGGCGAGAATCCGAAGGTCGGGGTCCCGACCGTGGCGCTCGCCTTGGCGTCGGTCGCGAAGGGCGCCATGACGGGCAGCGGCACCGCCTCGGGATCGTGGTCGCGGAGGGTGGCCACGAGGATGTCCCAAAGCGGGCCCTCGGCCGGCGTCTCGACGGGTTCGCCCCAGTTCAGCCGCTCGAGTCGGCAGGCTGGCAGGAGCTCCGGGCCGATCCGCCGTTCGACCTCGGCGCGCGCCGCCTCTTCGGTCGTCCCCGGTAGGATCCGACAGTCGACGTCGATCGTGGCGTCGCCCGGCACCACGTTGTATTTCACCCCGGAGTGGACGACGTTCGGGCTCATGGTGTCGCGGATGACCGCCCGCAGGGCTCTCGCATACATCGGCTCGCACAGCTCGTCGATCGCTCGGTCCGCTGCCGACGGGTCGAGGCTGCCGCTGGCGATCGCACGCAGCACGCCGCCGGTCTTCTCCGGTAGCACGTCCCCGGCCCCCTCGAGGAAGCGCGCCATCACCGGGGTCATCCTGATCGGGCCGGGTTCCGCGAGGCGGTCGACGATCCGCGCGGCCATGACCGCGGCGTTGTCGTCACGCGGCATCGAGCCATGGCCCCAGGTGCCCGTGACGTGGATCCGGTACGGGACGAAGCCCTTCTCGGCGACCTGGATCGGGTACAGGCGGCGGCCGGCCACCGTCATGGAGACCCCGCCGCATTCGTTGAGCGCACCCGCGGCGCGCAGCCAGTCGGGTCGGTGGGCGGCGAGCCAGCGCGCGCCGTCGTTGGAACCCGCTTCCTCGTCAGCCGTGCACGTGAACAGGACGTCCCGCCGGAGGCCGGGGATCGGTTCGCGCGCCGGATCGCGGCCCTCCGCCCAGGCTTCGTCTACCAGCCGTTCGATGACGCCGAGCTCCAGGGCGACCATGCCCTTCATATCGACAGCGCCGCGGCCGTAGACATAGCCGTCGGCGACGTCGGCGGCGAATGGGTCGTGGGTCCAGCGATCGGCCGGCGCGGGGACGACGTCGAGATGGGACATCAGCAAGAGCGGGGGACCGCCGGTGCCATCGCCATGGAGTCTCGCGTGGACGGAGCCACGGCCGGGGACCGGTTCGACGACCTCGGGTTCGAGGCCCAGCTGGCGAAGGTGCGCTTCGAGGTATCGCGCGACGCGGGTCTCGGCATCGGGCGCATCCGGGTCGGGCGGGTTGACCGACGGGATCCGGATCAGGTCGCGTAGGGTCGACACGACCGTCCTGTGCGCACGAGCCCACTCGGGTGCCGCGACGGCGCTGGATGGTGTCGACATCGCCCGGGACGTCACGCGCGGCCCGGACCGACCAGGACGACCGCGATCCCGATGATGAAGCCGGCGGAGATGATCAACCCGACCATCAGCAGCACGATCCGGCCGAGTCGGCGTTCCTCGGCCTGGGCCGCGGCGAGGTTCGGATCGTCGCCGCCGGTGATGTACGGGCCGGGCAGGCCCTTCGCTCGAGCGCGGGTCGCACGTGGCGAGTCGTACGCCTCGGGGTCGGGCGGCGTGGGCGGCCTGGTCGGGTCGGGCGACTCGGTCACCGCATCTTCCGCTCAGGCTCGCTTGCGGTCCAGGTCGAGGAAGGGCAGCGTGGTGACGGTGGCCGGCACGCGGCTGCGCTGGCCTTCGACGGTCCAGTCGACCTCGACCTGCGTGCCCGCGCGGGCGTGGGCGGCGGGTACCGACGCGAGCGCGATCGCCTGCTTGAGGATCGGACTCCAGCCGCGCGAGGTGATCCGCCCGATATGCCCACCGCCCACGGCGAAGACCGGGGACGGCGCACGATCGACGATCGGCGAGATCGCCGGCGGGATGCCGTGCGCGTCGAAGCGCGCCTCGATCGCGTACCAGTCGATGATCAGCCCGACCAGTCGTCGCTCCGGGCCACCTCGCCGTCGCTCCTCTGCGAGCGCCCGCCGCCCGACGAAGTCCCCTCCGTCGAGGTTCACCAGGCGGTCCAGCCCGATCTCCCCCGGGCTGTAGTTCTGGTCGGGGTTCATGGCGTGGCGGGCCGACGTGTAGTCGACCTCGAGGAGGATGAGCCCGGCCTCGAGACGGACGATGTCGAGGGCCAGCATCCCGGCCGGGCGGATGGCCCGAGCCGCGCCGACCGTCATGAGTCGGTCCCAGACCTCCGGGGCGGACTCGGCCGGGATCCACAGCTCGTAACCCAGGTCGCCCGTGTAGCCCGTCCGCGAGACGTCGACGGCGATCGACCGGCGGCCGACACGGATCTTGGCCGGCCGGCGACGGAAGTAGCGGAGATCGGCGAGGTCGTCCCCCGCCACCGCGATGAGGATCTCCCGGCTGAACGGGCCCTGCAGGGCGATCGCGGCGACCGCTTCGGTCTCATCCTCGATGCGGACGTCGAGGCCGGCGCCGTTGAGTGCCAGCCAGCGCGACTGCGGATCGGCCGCCGTCCAGCGGAAATCGTCGCCAGCAAGGCGATGGACCGTCCCGTCGTCGATGACCTTGCCGTGCTCGTCGCACCACGGCGTGTACACGACCTGGCCGACGGCGATCGACGTCGCGTCGCGAGTGATGACCCGGTCGACGAGGCGCTCGGCGTCCGGGCCGCGGACGCGGTACTTGTAGAGCGGGCTGACGTCGATGAGGGCGGCGGCCTCGCGGATCGCGTTGTACTCGATGTCGGGTGCGTCGGCGTAGACCGAGGCCGCGAAGAATCCCGACCATTCGCGCCATTGCATCTTGCGGTTGAGCGGCGCGGTCCGGGGGTGGAGCGCCGTCCCGACGCTCACGAGGCTGCCTCCATCACGCGTACGATACGCTGCATCGATCCTATGCAGGCTGCATACCCGGTGCGCGGGACGCCGCGGGTCCGGGCGGGAGGTGCCGTGGCAGCAGGCTACGACGCGGTCATCATCGGCGGCGGGCACAACGGCCTGGTCGCGGCGGCCTATCTCGCCCGTGCGGGGCAGCGCGTGGTGGTCCTCGAGCGCCGGCATGTCCTGGGCGGCGCGGCCGTCACCGAGGAGATCGTCCCGGGCTTTCGGTTCTCGGTCGCGAGCTACGTGGTCAGCCTGCTCCGGCCCGAGGTCATCCGCGATCTGCGTCTGCCCGAGCACGGCCTGGACATCCTGCCTCTCGACGGGACCTTCACGCCGTTGCCCGCCGGATCCGGGTCCCACACGGGAGGCGGCGACTACCTGTGGCGTGTCAACGACCATGGTCGGACTGTCCGGGAATTGCGTCGTTGGTCGCGCCGCGACGCCGAGGCCTACGAGGAATACGGCCAGCTGATGGTCGAGATGGCCCGCTTCATCAAGCCGATCCTGGGGATCGTTCCGGGCGACCCCACCGACATGGATCCTCGCCCGATGCTGCCGCTCGCCGGCCTGGCCCGCGCGTTCGGTCGGCTGACGGAGCGCCAACAGGCCGTCTTCGTCCAGCTCATGACGATGAGCGCGGCAGATTTCCTCGATCAGTGGTTCGAGACCGATCCGCTCAAGGCGACGATGTCGGCCAGCGGGATCATCGGTACGTACCAGGGTATCCGCTCGCCGGGCACGGCATACGTCCTGCTCCACCACTACATGGGCGAGATCGACGGGGCGTTCCGCGCCTGGGGGATCCCCAAGGGCGGGACGGGTGGCGTCTCGATGGCGATCGCCAGCGCCGCCCGATCGTTCGGCGCGGAGATCCGGACCGAGGCGCCGGTCGCCCGGATCCGAACGCGCGCGGGTCGCGCCGTCGGCGTGGTCCTCGAGGATGGCGAGGAGATCGATGCGGCCGCGGTGCTGAGTTCCGCCGACGTCAAGGTCACGCTCCTCGACCTGCTCGAGGCGGGCACGCTGGATCCGGCCTTCGAGACCGAGGTGCGCCGGTTCAAGTTCCGCGGCTCGTCCGGCAAGGTCAACCTCGCGGTCGACCGGCTGCCGGATTTCCGATGCCTGCCGGGCGAGGGCGAGCATCTGCGTGGGGCGATCTCGTTCTCCCCGTCGATGGAGGACATGGAGCGCGCGTACGACGACGCGAAATACGGCCATTGGAGCCGGCGCCCGTACATCGACATGATCATCCCGACGCTCGTCGACCCGGCGATGGCCCCGCCGGGCAAGCACGTCATCAGCTGCTTCGTCCAGTACGCGCCGTACACGCTCGATCCGACGCTCGGGACATGGGATGACCAGCGCGACGCGTTCGGCGATGCGGTCATCGACCGGATCGCCGAGTTCGCCCCGAACATCCGCGACATCATCGTCGGTCGACAGGTCATCACCCCGCTCGATATCGAACGGACGATCGGGTTGACCGAGGGGAACATCTTCCAGGGGGAGCTGTCGCTCGAGCAGCTGTTCTTCAATCGCCCCGTCCCGGGCTACGCGCGGTTCCGGACCCCGATCCGCGAGCTCTGGCTGGCCGGCTCGTCGACCCATCCAGGCGGCGGATTGATGGGAGCCAACGGCCGACTCGCCGCCCTCGAAGTGCTGAAGGCCCGCGGCCGGAAGGTCGCCTGACGTGTCGCCGGCGAATGGCCATGACGTCGTCGTCCTCGGCGCCGGCCACAACGGCCTGACCGCGGCCGCGTACCTGGCGCGTGCGGGCCGATCGGTATTGGTCCTGGAACGACGCGATCGCGTGGGCGGATCGGCCGACACGGCCACGCTCGGCGGAGTGCGCGTGCCGGCCGTCGCCCACACCGTCGGACGGCTTCGGCCGTCGATCGTCCGCGAGTTGGCTCTCCGCTCCCACGGTCTCGAGTTGATCGCCCCGGACGTTCGGGTCTTCGCGCCGCGTCCCGACGGGCCCGCCATCGCGCTGTGGCGCGACACCGCCGCGACGGTCGACAGCCTCCGGGCCGCGGATCTGCCGGCGGACGCCGAGGCCTATGCGACCTTCGATGCGCGCGTTCGCGACCTGTCGTCGTTCCTGGCCGAACTCGGCGACGAGATCGCCCCGGACGTGCGGGCGCCCGGACTCGGCGACGCCCTCACCGGCCTGCGCCTGGGCCGAGCCTACCGCGGCCTCGGGCGCGACGGCGGGCGGACGATCCTGCGCGTGCTGGCGATGGCGGTCGCGGACTTCGTCGGTGAGTCGTTCGCGGACGACGCGCTTCGGGCCGTCATCGCCTGGCGGGGCGTGCGCCATACGGCCATGGGTCCCTGGTCGGCGGGCACGACCAAGGTGCTGCTCGACGATGCTGCAGCCAGCGATGGCGGTGCGTCCGGCGAGACCGTCTATGCGCGCGGTGGGCCCGGGGCGCTCAGTGCGGCACTGGCCTCGGCCGCGCGGGCTGCCGGCGCGGAGATCCGGATCGATGCGGACGTCGTCGCGGTCACCTCGCGCGACGGACGGGTGACCGGGGTGGCCCTCGCGTCGGGGGAAGAGATTGCCACGAGCACGGTGGTCGCCGGCATCGACCCGAAGCGACTCCTGACGACGCTGGTCGATCCGGTCGCGATCGGTCCGACGCTCCGCTGGCGGGCCGGCAACATCCGGACTCCCGGACGGGTCGCGAAGGTGAACCTGGTGCTGGACGGCTTGCCGGATATGCCAGCGGCGAGCGCCGACCCGCGGCTGCTCCGCGGCCGGATCCTCGTCGGCGCGACCGGCGTCGACGCGATGGAGCGCGTGTTCGATCCGCCGAAATACGCGGAAGTCGCCGACCGGCTCGTCGTCGAGGCCACCATCCCGTCGTTGGCCGACCCGTCACTCGTGGCCGGCGCGCCGGCCGGCACGCACGTGGTGTCCGCCCACGTCCAGTGGGTCCCGACCGCGCCCCGGGAAGGATCGTGGGACGACGGCCGGGACGCCCTCGGCGACGCGGTGGTCCGGACCCTGGCGACGGTCATCCCCGGATTGGCCGACCGGATCCGTGCTCGCCAGATCCTGACCCCGCTCGATCTGGAGCGCGACTACGGCTTGACCGGCGGGCACCCGTTCCACGCCGAACCCGGGCTCGACTCGTTCTTCTTGTGGCGGCCGCTGCTGGGCTGGGCTCGCCACCGGATGCCGATCGACGGCTTGTATCTCGCCGGAGCGGGTGCGCACCCGGGTGGTGGTGTCACGGCGACACCGGGCCGCAATGCCGCGCGCGAGGTCCTCAAGGACCTGGGTCGCCGCTAGCGGACGCGCCTAGCCGAGGGCGTCGCGAAGGGGCTCGGCGACCGCCCCGGCGACCGCATCGATGGCATCGGGCCCGAGCCGGGCCCGGACTCCGAGGATGACGTGCGTGGCGCCACGCCGAACGGCATCGCGGCCCTCGTCGACCGCGCGACGGTGATCCTCACGAGTCTCGCCCGTCGGGATCTGGGCTCCGAATTCGAAGGTGTCCGGGTCGCGCCCGATCGCGTCGAGCGCCTCGAGCAGGGCGGTTCGTCGATCGCTGAAGTCGTCGAGGTCGGTCGGCCGTCCTGAGCCGACGACCACGGCCGGCATCAGCCAGCCGTCGCCCACGGCCGCGGCGAGGGCGATCCCGCGTCGACGCTGCCCGCCGAGCCACAGTCGCGGCCCGCCGGGGGTCAGCGTCGGTGGCTCGTTGGTCGCCTCTCGCAGCGGGTAGAAGGGATCCGGCCGGGTCACGCCCGGCGGGGTCCGGGCGGCGTCGGACCACAGTGCGCGCAGGACGTGGACCGCCGATTCGTATCGGTCGAACCGTTCCGGCATCGGTGGCAGCGGGATGCCGAGCGGAACGTGTTCGCCTTCGTGCCAGCCGGCACCGAGGCCGAGCATGAATCGCCCGCCCGTCGCGTGGTCCATCACGGTCGCCGACTTGGCGAGCACCGCGGGGTGTCGGAACGTCGCCGAGAGCACGGAATGCCCCACCCATCGACCGGGCACCCGATGGATGAGCGTGGCCATCGTCGTGAGCGACTCCAGGCTCGCTCCGTGGGCGTCGAAGGCGATGTCGGTGAGGTGGTCGTTCATCCAGACCGACTCGAGCACGTCGTGGCTGCCGATGCGCGCCCACATGGCGTCGAGGGTCGACCAGTCGACGGCCTGCGGCGAGGTCTTGATGCCGATGACGACCCGGCGGGTCATCGCGGCGCGGGCAGCCCCGTCAGCCCCGACCGCATCCGGGATCCGGTCGTCACGGCGCCCTCGGAGGCGGACCCGACGAGGGCGGCGTACTTGGCCATCACGCCGCCGGCGTAGCGCGGGGGTCGCGGCGCCCAGCGCTCCAGCCGGCGAGCGACCTCGTCGGCCGGGATCGCCAGGTCGAGTGCCTTGCGGTCCACGTCGATCACGATCTCGTCGCCCTCCTCGACGATGGCGATCGGCCCGCCGAGGGCTGCTTCGGGTGCGATGTGGCCGATCATCAGCCCGTGCGTCCCGCCGGAGAAGCGGCCGTCGGTGATGAGCGCGACCTCGTCGCCCAGGCCCTCGCCGACGAGCGCGGCGGTGACGCTGAGCATCTCCTGCATGCCCGGACCGCCGACCGGACCCTCGTAGCGGATGACGACGACATCACCCGGGACGATTCGTCGATCGCGGACGGCCTCGTAGCAAGCGGTCTCCGAGTCGAACACCCGCGCTGGCCCCCGGTGCAGGCGTCGCTCGTGACCCGCCAGTTTGACCACGCATCCGTCGGGCGCGAGGCTGCCGCGCAGGATGGCCAGGCCGCCGGTCGGTTTGAGCGGCGTCTCGATCGGGTGGACCACGCGCTGCCCATCCGTCTCCCGGGCGTCGGCGGCGATCTCGGCGATGGTCCGGCCGTCGACGGTCGGCGCGCCGCCATGCAGGAGTCCGGGTCGCTTGAGCAACTCGCGCATGACCAGCCCGATGCCGCCCGCGTCGTACATGTCGGCCGCGGTATAGCGACCGCCCGGCCGCATGTCGGCCACGATGGGCGTCCGATCCGCGATGCTCCCGAACGCGTCGATGTCGAGCTCGATGCCGAATTCGTGGGCGATCGCCAGCAGGTGCAGCACGCCGTTCGTCGAGCCGCCCATCGCGGCGACACTGGCGATGCCGTTCTCGAGCGCCCGCCGGTCGACGAACGCCGAGGGCCGGACATCGCGTCGGACGAGGTCCATGGCCAGCTCCCCGGTACGCCGGGCGGCATCGTCCTTGGCCGGATCCTCGGCAGGGATCCCGTTGAGCCCGGCCGGCGACAAGCCGATGAACTCCATCACCGCCGACATCGTGTTCGCGGTGTATTGGCCACCGCAGGCTCCGGGCCCGGGGCACGACACGTTCTCGACCTCGTACAGCTCATCGAGGCTGATCTTCCCGGCGCGATACGCTCCGATCGCCTCGAAGACGGTGACCACCGTCGCGTTGCGCTCGCCCTTATAGGTGCCCGGGTAGATGGTCCCGTTGTAGAGGACGAGACCGGGAACGTCGAGGCGACCGAGGGCCATCGCCGCGCCGGGGATCGTCTTGTCGCAGCCGACCAGGCAGACCACGCCGTCGAGGAGGTGTCCGCGGACGACGAGCTCGATGCTGTCGGCGATGACCTCGCGGCTGATGAGCGACGCTTTCATGCCCTCGGTGCCCATGGACACGCCATCACTCACGGCGATCGTGTTGAACTCCATCGGCGTGCCGCCCGCCGCACGGATGCCGTCCTTGACCGATTCGGCCAGGCGGCGCTGGTTGTAGTTGCAGGGCATGGTCTCGATCCAGGTCGTCGCCACGCCGACGAGCGGTTTGGCCAGGTCCTCGTCGGTGAAGCCGATGGCCTTGAGCATCGCCCGGGCCGCGGCGCGATCCGGTCCGTCGGTGAGGGCTGCGGAATGGCGCTTGGCGGGATCGCTCGGTCGGTCGTATGGGTGACTGGTCGAGGGGGGCATGGGCGCCAGTGTAGGGGTCAGGCGACCCGGTTCGCGTCGGCGCTGAGGTGGGCGGCCGCCGTTCCGTGGGCCGCGGCACGGCTGCCGGCGTGGCCGGTGACCGCCTCCAGGAAATCGGCCCGCTCGAGGGCGAACGTGTCGACCGGCCCGACAGCCCGGACGGATGCGGTGCGCGGCACGGCATGGAGGAGGGCGATCTCCCCGACCCCATCGCCCACCGTCCGCCGGCCAACCACCCGACCGTCCTGGACGATCTGGACCTCACCCCTGTCGATGAGCAGGTATCGCTCGCCCTCGGTCCCCTCGCGGATCAGCCAGTCGCCATCGGCGAACGACACCGGGGCCAGCGACGCGGCCAGGTGCTCCTGGGTGGCGAGGGACAGTGGCTGGAACAGCGGTTGGCGCACGAGCAGGTCGACTCGCCTGGCGGCGGCCGGTCCACCCTCGTCGAGGCGGCGGACGGAGACGGCGAGTACCGCGGCGGCGATCGGCAGGATCAGGCCAGCGACGATCAGGGCGCCACCGATGCCAAGGGCGGCGATCAGCAACGGGGCCACGGCGCCACCGATGGCCGGCCCGAGGTTGTTCGTCCCGTCGATCATCCCCAGCACGGCGACCCGCTGATCGTTGGGCGTCGTTCGCTGGATGAGGGTGTAACCGGCCACGTCGATGACCGCGTTACTGATGCCCACGGCGGCCATCGCCAGGAACGCGACCGGAGGGGTCGCGAGGAGTCCGATGAGCGCGATCGGGGCGCCCCAGCCGGCCAGCGACAGCAGGAACGCGGGACCGAGTCGGCGGCGGCCCGCCAGCGGCATGGCGACGACCGCGCCGGCGAGAGCGCCAAGCCCCATCGCTGCGTTCAGGCTGCCGATCCCCGGCTGGCCGAGGCCGAGCGCCTCGATCGATGCGACGACGATCAGGACCGTCAGAAGGCCCCGGACGAACGTCTGCAACCCGAAGCCGATCGCGACGATGCGCGGGCCCGGGATCGATGCGGTCGAACGCGCGCCGCTGAGCAGCTCGGCGACCGCGGTGCGCGCCGAGATCGGCCGCCGTCGCCGACCAACGGTCGGGACCCGCAGCCGCCACAGCGCCGCGACCCCGAGCGCGTACATCGCGCCGACCGCGAGCAACGCCGCGACCACCCCGAGCGTGCCGAGCAACAGGCCCGCGACGGCGGGGCCGAGGAACGTGCCGAGGCCCTCGCACGCGCTCGAGCTGACGTTCGCGGCCACGAGCTGCCGCGGTGTCGAGGCGACCGCAGGCAGCAGGGCCATGTGGAGCGGTCGGGTGACGGCCGCGGCCTCGATGGCGACCGCGAGGCCCAGCAGGAGGAAGGGCGCATGCACGGCGACGACCACGGCGGCGCCGATGACGGCGGCGAGCCGGAGGCCACTGGCGCCACGCAGGACGACCTCGGTCGGCCAGCGGGCGGTCGGCAGGCCGGAGAACGGGGCGATGACGGCGGGCGTGAGATAGCGCACGACCCCGAGCGCGCCGACCGCGACGGGGCCGCCACGGTCGTAGGCGATGGCGAGGGTCACGACCAGGAAGCCCGACCGCCCTGCGTGAGCCAGGAACCAGGCGCCGATCAGCTGGCGGAGCGACCCGTCCCGCAGCGTTCCTCGAAGCGCCTCGACGGCAGCGGCGGCACGGCGTCGAACCACGCGGCGCAGTCTATCGAGCGCGCATCAAGTCGACGCGTGGCGCGCACGAGCACCACGTATCCTGTCCGAGACCCGCAGCGGCCTGACGACGTCGAGTGGAGGACGCACCCCGCCATGGACCAAAAGCTCGAGCTCCTCAAGCGCACGCCGCTCTTGGCTGACCTCTCGAAGCGCGACATCGAGGAGGTCGGCCGCCTGGCCGACGAGGTCGACGTCCGGGCTGGTCGTGTGCTGCTCAAAGAGGGCGATCCGGGACGCGAGTTCTTCGTGATCATCGATGGGCAGATCGAGATCACCAAGGAGGGCCGACACCTCCGGACGATGGGCGCCGGCGAGTTCCTCGGCGATATCGCCCTGGTGGTCGAGCGACCCCGCACGGCGACCGCGACGGCCGTCACCGACAGCCGGCTGCTCGTCGTCGGTCACCGCGAATTCCACTCGTTGATGGAGCAGTTCCCGTCGATCCGGGTCAGCGTCCTCGAGTCGATCGCCCTGCGACTCCGCGATCTGACGCCCGACGACGCGCACTGACCCGCCGCTCGTATCTCGTCACTCGATACAGGACCCGGTCGCCACGGCGGCCTCCCGCCCGACGGCCGGCGTGACGCGGGCCGCGACCGAGGTCGGGCTGAGGGCGTAGCCGACGTCCGGATCGGTGCGCGCTTCGGCGAACACGATCCCACCGATCGTGCCGTCCCCCAGGACGAACGGTCCGCCGCTGTCGCCCCGATCGATCTGCGCCTGGAGCTCCAGGATGTCGCGATCGACCCGCGTCTCGCCATAGATGTCGCGACCGGTCGCCCGGTACTCGCCGCCGACGGCTGCCGGGACGATCCGCAGTGGTCCACCACCGGGGAATCCGAGTGCCGCACCCGCGGCGCCCCGAACCGGGTCGGTCGCCGCGAAGCGGAGGGGCCGGGCGTCGAGCCCGTCGACCAGCAACAGGGCGACGTCAAGGGAGGGGTCGAACAACACGACCCGCGCGTCGTCCCGGTGACCGTCGACCGTCAGCACGACGACCCCACCGTCACGGGCGCCGGCGACCACATGGGCGTTGGTGACGACGTAGTCCCGGGCGATGACGACGCCACTACCCGAGGCCGTCAAGCCGCAGACGGCGGCGGCGACGCGGACGGTGCTCGGCTCGGCGATGGCGGCGATGGCCTTCGCCCGCGCATCCGTCGGCCGATCCACGGGCGGACGGGGCAGCGGTTCGAACCCGACGAAGACGTCCGGCAGGCCGGACGCATCGAGCAGGTGACCCAGCACGGCGGCGATCTCGACCGGGGGTGGCAGCACCGCGTTCAACGTCCGGACGGCGGTCGACGTCTGAGCCGCCTCCGTCAGCCGGGGTAGCGGCCCGATGGCCAGCAGGCCACCGGCGAGCCACACGACCAGGAGCGCCTGAGCGGCCCCTGTCACGCTGCCGGCGAGCCGGTCGGCCGCCCCGAGGATGCCGGTGCCGAGCGAGCGGGCGGCCAGGCTGCCGAGCGTGGAACCGACCGATTCGCCGACACCCACCGCCAGCAGCAGCCCGGACAGCACGACATACGGGCGGATACCGGCCGGGACGGAATCGAGCGGTTGGACGAGCGCGGGCAGGGCGGCGACCGCGGCAGCGCCGCCGGCCACTGCACCGAGGAGCCCCCCGATCTGTGGCAATGCCCCGGAGCGGAATCCGAGGACGATGGCGAGCACGACCAGGGCGATGGCGACGAGGTCGAGTGGATTCACCGGCTGAATCGTCGCACAGGGGTCATGAGAACGCCGCGACCCTCGCGCGGGCCCCCGCGACCCCACTGCGGGGGCGGCCCGGGATCTAGCTGACGGTGACCTGGACCGGTGCCGCCCGTCGGCCTGCGTCGACGATCGTCCAGGTCCCGGCCGCGACATCGTGGACCTCGAACACGGTCGAGTGCAGCTCGGCGATGGCGATGCACGCAACGTCTTCCGGACCATGGCCTTCGCGCAGGGTGATCGTCATCGTCCCATCCCGTTTCTGGACGAGGATGGAATCGAGGACGTTGCACGGCTCGACGCCGCTCGTCCACGTCGCAGTCACGATCACCGTCGAGCCGTCGACGCGGGCCGCCAGGCTGTCGGCCGCGACCGGATGGACGTCGAGCTGCCCGGGCCGAGGCACGATCGGCTTGGCGCCGCCGGGCGGGACGACGCCGCCGCTGTCCGGCGGCGACGACACCACGCCATCAGGGGGCGGGCTGGCGTCCGGTCCCGACGGCCCGGCCGTGGCTGGCCCGCCGCCGCTCGAACAGGCCGCGACCGCGAGCATCACGATGCAGCCGATGATCGGGCGAAGCCCGAGCCTGGGTCGACGGTCCTTCATAGGCCCGCAGACGACTCGACCGGCGACCCGGTTCCGCGCCGTGCCCCCGCCGACGGGACGGCCACACGTCCACCGCCGCCCTCGACGCCCGTCCATTTCGGTCCCGGGCGAGCGTCCGTGGGCGGCCCGGGCCGGAACCGCCAGCATCGCCGAACCACCGATCCGACCGCATCGAGAGCTGGAGACCGCTGCCATGACCCGTCCCGCCCGCCACGTCGCCATCCGTCCGTTCCGTATGACCCTCGCCGCCGTCGACGCGCACCGGGAGCACGGGGCGACCCCGTTCCTCGGCTGTGCCGTATGCGCCCGCCGCACGATGCTCCGCCCGATCCAGATCCGCTGGAGCTCGCCGCGCCTCGGCTGAGCCATCCGCCCCGCCCGATACGTCCGGACGACGTCGTCAGGCCGCCGATCTAGCCCGCCGCAGCGCGCGTTTCCACTCGGGGCGGGTGCGCCGCCTCCCAGGCCGTCAGCTCGGGCTCCTTCGACAGGAGGTAGCCGAGCTCGTCGGTGCCTGCCAGCAGCATCTGCTTGGCGAACGGATCGATCGCGAAATCGATCGTCGACCCGTCCGGCAACAGGACGCCTTCCTCGGCCAGGTCGACGGTCAGCTCGGCGTCCGGGTCGTGGGCGATGAGTTCGCGCAGGCGCTCGTGGACCGCCGGCGGCACGACGATCGGCAGCAGCCCGTTCTTGAGGCTGTTGTTGCGGAAGATGTCGGCGAAGCCCGTCGACAGGATCGCCCGGATGCCCCAGGCCGTGAGGGCCCACGGCGCGTGCTCGCGCGATGATCCCGACCCGAAATTGTCTCCGACGAGGAGGATCGCCCGCCCTGCCATCCCCGGCCGGTCCAGCACGAATGGGGGCTGCTTCGGCGACCCGTCCTCCTCGAAGCGCCAATCCCGGAACAGCGCCTCGGCGAGGCCGGCCTTGTCGGTGACCTTGAGGTATCGCGCCGGGACGATCTGGTCGGTGTCCACGTTCTCGGCGTCGATCGGCACGACCCGGCTCGTGAACATCCGGAACGGCTCGGCCATCGTCAGCGCCCTCCGACCGCCGCCAGGGTCTCGATCCCGGGCAGGGTGCGCGGGTCGGTGACCACGCCGGAGATCGCGGACGCGGCAGCGGTCAGCGGCGAGGCGAGGAACGTCCGACCGCCCTTGCCCTGGCGGCCCTCGAAGTTGCGATTCGAGGTGCTGACCGAGTACTGGCCGGGGGTCAGCTGGTCGCCGTTCATGGCGATGCACATCGAGCAGCCGGATTCGCGCCAATCACCGCCGGCCGCCCGGAAGATGTCGGCCAAGCCCTCCCGTTCTGCCTCGCGCTTCACCTCGTCGCTGCCGGGCGTCACCATGAGGCGGACGCCGTCGGCGACGCGCCGATCCTTGAGGGCCGCCGCCGCCAGACGCAGGTCGCTGATCCGCCCGTTCGTGCATGAGCCGACGAACACGACGTCGACTGGCTGGCCGATGATCGGTTGTCCCGGCTGGAGGTCCATGTAGGCCAGCGCGTGCTCGAGGGCCCGGCGAGCCGACGGATCGGACGCGTCGTCTGGCGACGGCACCCGGGAGGTGATCGGGATGCCCATGCCCGGGTTGGTCCCGTACGTGATCATCGGCTCGAGACGGTCGGCGTCGATGGTGATCGACGTGTCGAACGTGGCTCCATCATCGGTCGGGAGCGTCCGCCAACGAGCCAGCGCGGCGTCCCACTCGGCGCCCTGCGGCGCGTGCCGTCGGCCGTGGACGTATTCGAACGTCGTGTCGTCGGGTGCGATAAGGCCGGCGCGCGCCCCGCCCTCGATGCTCATGTTGCAGATCGTCATCCGCTGTTCCATGGTCAGCGCCCGGATCGCGTCGCCGCGGTACTCGAAGACGTGACCGGTCCCGCCACCGACCCCGATCCGGGCGATCAGCGCCAGGATGATGTCCTTGCTCGACACGCCCGGGGCCAGCCGGCCGTCGACGCGGACCTCGTAGGTCTTCGGGTCGCGCTGGAGCAGGGTCTGGGTCGCCAGGACCATCTCGACCTCGCTTGTCCCGATGCCGAACGCCAATGCGCCGAACGCACCGTGCGTCGACGTGTGGGAATCGCCGCAGACGATGGTCATACCGGGCTGGGTGAGGCCCAGTTCCGGTCCGATGACGTGGACGATGCCCTGCGACGGCGATCCGATGCCATGGAGCGGGATGCCGAAGTCGGCGCAGTTCTGCTCGAGCTGGTTGATCTGGGCCGCCGCCGCCAGGTCGACCATCGGCAGACCGCGTGGCGTGGTCGGGATGGAGTGGTCGGCCGTGGCGACGGTCTGGCCTGGTCGACGAACGGTCAGGCCTCGCTCGCGGAGCCCCGTGAAGGCCTGCGGTGAGGTGACCTCGTGGATGAGGTGGAGGTCGACGGCGAGGACGGCCGGGGCGCCAGGATCCTGGGTGACCACGTGGTCGGACCAGATCTTCTCGACGATGGTGCGGGGCTGGGTCATGGCGCGACGGCACTCCGGATCGGTGATTCGGGCGGTCGGCAGAGGGTAGCAGAGGGACCGGAGGTCCTATCTGCGGGGGTACGACGGTGCCTGTATGCGCCACCCGCGGACGGGGGTATAACGACCCGACCCGGCAGACCGACCCCAGCGGAGGCCCTCGCCATCATCCAGCCTGGCGCCGTGCCCGCCCCGTCCGAGCCACGCGAAGTCCTGTTCGACCGCTCGACCGACCTGCGCGTCGTGCGGTTGCGGCTCGTCCTGGCCCTCGTCGCGATGTTCACCATCCCGATCGCGATCGGCGCACCGCTCGCCTACGTGCTGGTGAACGGGCACGTGGCGCCGGCCATGCCGTTGTGGCTGGGTTTGGCCGCACTGACGGTGGCCCTGGCGGCGTCGACCGCCTGGCTGGCCCGGCGGATCCTCGAGCCCGCGGAGCGGCTCGATCGTGCGCGCGTCGTCCTCGAGGACGCCTACTCGCGCGCGCTCGCCGAGTCCTTGCGCGATGCGCTGACCGGCCTCGGGAACCATCGCGCGTTCCAGGAGGAGCTCGAGCGTCAGTGGCTCGGCTCGACCCGCTACAACAGTCGACTCGCCCTGGCGGTCCTCGACCTCGACGACTTCGGCAAGCTCAACGAGCGCGAGGGCCATGCGGCGGGCGATCGAGTGCTCGTCGGCATCGCCGGCCTGCTCACGGCCGGCCTGCGGCGCGCCGACCAGGTCTTCCGCATCGGTGGTGACGAGTTCGCGGTCCTGATGCCGGGCATCGATGCGGACGGCGCCTATCTGGCTCTTCGGCGGATCCTCGCGACCGCGCTCGAGCGCGAGAACGATGGGCGCCGCCGCGCCGACGGTGGCGAGGCCGACGCCTGGTCGTTCACCGTCGGCGTCGCCGCCGCCCCGGGTGCGGCGCCCGACCGGGCCACCCTGTACCGCGAGGCGGAAGCCGCGATGGCCTATGGCAAGAAGCACGGCCGCACCTGCGTCGCGATCTACGACCCCGAACGCCATGTCTCGTCCGCGCTCGACCGACCCGCTGGGCTCGGTACGGAAGTCGCCCGGGTCGCCGGCGCTGGCGCACTCGTCGCGGTCTTCCAGCCGATCTACGACCTGCGGACCGGCCGCCCGCGAGGCTACGAGGGCCTCGTCCGCCCGATGCCCCGGTCCGGATTCGCGGACGCCGGGGAGCTGTTCGCCGCGGCGGAGGCTGCGGGTCGCACGGTCGAGCTCGATCTGGCCAGCCTGACCGCATCGGTCAGCGCGTTCTCGGCGCTCGGTCTGCCCGGCAGCCTGACCCTCAACCTGTCGCCGCGGACGCTCGAGTCCGATCAGTTCAGCACCCACGCCCTGGTCCAGTCGCTGCGACGACACGGGGTCGAGCCCGGGCGGGTCGTGCTCGAGCTCACCGAGCGTGAGGCCGTCGAGGACATGGATCGCCTGATCCGGGCCGCCGAGGCCTGTCGCGCGGCGGGCATGCGCATCGCCGCCGATGACGTCGGCGCCGGCAATGCCGGGCTGCGCCTCCTGTCGCAGCTCCGCTTCGATATCGTGAAGATCGACCTGTCGCTCGTGCAGGGCGGTGTCGTCCGGGCCACGTCCGAGGAGGTCGTCCGCACCCTCAAGGACCTGGCCGACCGCTGGGGCGCGCTCGTCATCGCGGAAGGCGTCGAGACCGTCGAGCAGCTCACCTTCGTGCGAGCGCTCGGGATCCGCGCGGGTCAGGGCTACCTGCTTGGCGTGCCGACGGAGCATCCGTCGGATGAGGTCATCGACCTCGACGCGCTGGTCCGTAGCGGGCGCGACATGTTCGGCCGCCGGCTGGGGACCGTCCTGGCCTGACGGCTGGAGCCTGAAC
>DASSMQ010000111.1:0-12721 GCA_035688805.1 Candidatus Limnocylindrales bacterium | reverse complement strand
TGTGGATCGCCACCGCGATCGGGTCGTCGTGTCGCAGGACGACGGGATCCCGGGTCATGAGGTCCCCCACCGTCACGCCGTCGACGCGCTTTCCGGCGACCTTCACCACAGCATCGCGATCGGTGAAGATACCGGCCAATCGACCGTCGGCCTGGACGAGCACGCAATCGACCTCGGCCACCTGCATGGTCGCGATGACCTCGGCGATCGGTGTGTCGGCCGCGACCGTGATCGGGGGCGGCGCCCCCAGCTCGTCAAGGTGTTCACCGAGCAGTCGGCCCTTGAAGGCGGGCGCCTGCTGGGGGACGTCGACGCCGAACAGGTCCGCCCCGCAGTTGTCGCAGATGTCCGCACCGATGAGGTTCATGTAGCCGCACACAGGACAGCGCATCCCGTCGTCGCCAGCCATCACTCCACCGTCCAGGTCTCGCCGCCGTTGAGGACACGCTCGAGGTCGCCCCGGCCGGACTTGGCGACCGCCGCGGCGAGCTGATCCTCGATCAGGCGATCGTGGGTCGGTCGGCTGATCGCTCGCAGCACCCCGACCGGGACCGGGAACTCCGGCCAGAACATGCGCGACAGCATCAGCGCCAGGTACGGCTCGTCGGCCGTCTCGTCATGGACGAGCAGGTCGTCTTCGGTCACCCCGTTCTCACCGATCGTCACGACCTCCGGGTGCAGGCCCCGCAGTCGGATGCCCTTGTTGCGATCCTTGCCGAAGATCATCGGCTTGCCATGCTCGAGCGCGAGCATCCGGTCCTCCCGGACGTCGCGGTCGGTGAAGTCGCGCCACGCACCATCGTTGAAGATGTTGCAGTTCTGGAGGACCTCGACGAAGGCGCTGCCCTTGTGGCGACCGGCCCGTTCCAGGGTGGCCTGCAGGTGCTCGGTATGCGTGTCGACCGAGCGGGCGACGAACGATGCCTCGGCCGCGAGCGCGATCGTCAGCGGCATGATCGGCGTATCGACCGAGCCCATCGGCGTCGACTTCGTGCGCTTGCCGAACTCGGACGTCGGTGACGCCTGGCCCTTGGTCAAGCCGTAGATCCGGTTGTTGAACATCACGAGGTTGATGTCGACGTTGCGGCGCATCGAATGGATGACGTGGTTGCCACCGATCGACAGGGCATCCCCGTCGCCGGTGATGACCCAGACCATCAGGTCGGGGCGGGCCGCCTTGAGTCCGGTCGCCAGGGTCGGGGCGCGGCCATGGATGGTGTGGAATCCGAAGGTATTCATGTAATACGGCAGGCGACCCGAGCATCCGATGCCCGAGATGAAAACGATGTCCTCCTTCTTGTAGCCGAAGTCGGGCATCACCTTCTGGGTCTGAGCGAGGATCGAGTAGTCGCCGCAGCCCGGACACCACCGGACTTCCTGGTCGGAGACGAAGTCCTTGCGGGTGAGCGCGATCACCTCCGCGTTCTCGGGACTGAGGGCATCCGGGCCGCCAGCGCCATTCGCGCCGTTCCCTCCGTTCGCGCCGTTGATCGGCATCGTCACGACGTCACTCCCAGGACGCGCTCCGCCTCGGCGACGATCTCGGAGATCCGGAACGGCTTGCCGCGGACCCGGTCGTAGCCGACCGCGTCGATCAGGTACTTGGCCCGGACCAGCATCAACAACTGCCCGAGATTGACTTCCGGGATCAGCACGCGCCGATAGCTGCGCAGGACCTCTTCGGTGTTGGCGGGGAACGGGTTCAGGTGGCGCAAGTGGGCGTGCGCCACCGACCGGCCGGCCGCCTGCAGCCGCTCGACCGCCGACCGGATCGCCCCGTAGGTCGAGCCCCAGCCGAGCACGAGCAAGTCGCCGGACCCTGGTCCGAAGACCTCGAGCGGTCCGATGTCGTCGGCGATGCCCGCGACCTTGGCCGCGCGGAGCATCTGCATCCGATGGTGGTTGTCGGGGTCGTAGCTGACGTTGCCGGTGATGTCCGCCTTTTCCAGGCCGCCGATCCGATGCTCGAGACCGGCGGTGCCCGGCACGGCCCACGGGCGCGCCAGCGTGTCCGGGTCGCGCTCGTAGGGACGGAACGGACCATCGCCCCGGGTCGCGTTCCGGACCGCGATCGATGGCAGGTCGGCGACCGACGGGATGCGCCACGGCTCGGAGCCGGTCGCGAGGAACGCGTCCGATAGGTAGACGACCGGGGTCATGTACTTGAGCGCGAGGCGCCAGGCCTCGATCGCGTAGTCGAAGCATTCGCCTGGCGTCGCCGGGGCGACGATCGGTACCGGCGAATCCGAGTTGCGGCCGAACATCACCTGGAGCAGGTCGGCCTGTTCGTTCTTGGTCGGCATGCCCGTCGAGGGACCTGCGCGCTGGACGTCGATCACGACGAGCGGCAGCTCGACCATCACCGCGAGGCCCATCGCCTCGGTCTTGAGGGCGATCCCTGGGCCGGAGCTGGCGGTCAGACCGAGCGCTCCGCCGTAGCTCGCGCCGATGGCCGCCCCGATGGCCGCGATCTCGTCCTCCGCCTGGAACGTCTTCACCCCGAAGGCCTTGTAGCCCGACAGCTGGTGGAGGATGTCGGACGCCGGCGTGATCGGGTAGGAGCCGTAGAACAGGGGGCGGTCCGCAAGCTTGGACGCCGCCAGGAAGCCGAGTGCCGTCGCCTCGTTGCCGGTGATGTTCCGGTACGTACCGGGCGCCAGCTTGGCCGGCTTGACCCGGAAATGGGTGTGGAACATCTCGGTCGTTTCGCCGAACGCGTACCCCGCCTTGAGGGCCCGCTTGTTCGCCTCGGCGATCACCGGTCGAGCGGAGAACTTGGTATCGATCCAGTGGATGGTCGGGTCCATGCTCCGCTCGTACAGCCAGAACATGATCCCGAGGGCGAAGAAGTTCTTGGTCAGGTCCTTCTGCTTCGACGTCATCTCGAGACCCTCGAGCGAGCGCTCGTTGAGGGTCGAGATCGGGATCTCGAAGGTGGTGAAGGCCTTGAGCGACCCATCCGTCAGGGGGTTCGACGCATAGGCCGCCTTGTTCAGGTTGGCCTGGCTGAACGCATCGCTGTTGACGATCAGCGCCCCGCCCGCGGGCAGGTCGCCGATGTTGGTCTTGAGCGCGGCGGGGTTCATCGCCACCAGCACGTCCGGCTGGTCGCCGGGCGTGTGGATGTCCATCGAACTGAAGCTGATCTGGAAGCCGCTGACGCCCGGGAGCGAGCCGGCCGGGGCGCGGATCTCGGCCGGGAAGTCCGGGAGTGTGCTGATGTCGTTGCCGAAGACCGCCGCGGTCCGGGTGAACTGGGTACCGGTCAGCTGCATGCCGTCGCCGGAATCGCCGGCGAAGCGGATCGTGACCCGCTCGAGCTCCTGGATCGGGAGATCCTGCTCCCTGGTCGTCGTCGTCATCCGCCTTCCGGCTGCTTCATCCGCTGGTGGGGTCGCGGCGGGAGGTTGAGCAACTCCTCCGGGAACGATTCGGCGAGGTACTTGATGATGTCGACCTGGCGGACGACGCCGACGAGGTGGCGGCCGTCGTCGACGATCGGCACGTTCCGGTAGCGGCCGGTCTGCATCAGGTCGATGGCGTCGCGGATGGTCTGATCGAGGTCGAGGGTCATCGGGTCGGTGGTCATCAGGCTCTCGACCGGTCGGGCGAGGTCGACGGCGCCGGCCACGATCCGGGCGAAGATGTCGCGCTCCGTCAGGACCCCCTGGAGCACGCCGTCCGAATCGCAGACGAAGACCGAATCACCCGTTCCGGTCTGCTGGATGGCGGCGACGCAATCGGCGAGGCTGGTGCCGGGGGCCACGGTCACGGGCTGGCGTCGGCTGAGGACGCGGAGCCGCTCGTCGGTCATGGACGGGACGCGACGCGCGACCACGCTCTCGGTGAGGTCGGTCACGTTCGAAGTGTAGTGCGTCCACGCGTGAGACGAGCGTGGGCGACCGGGCGCCGGCTGCTAGCCTCGGCCCATGGATCGTCGTACGGCCGGCGGCGTCGGGCTGATCATGCTCTCGTCGCTGGGGTACGGCTCGGGGTCGGTGCTGGCGGCACCGATCTACGCCACCGGCATCGACTGGCTGACGCTCGTGACCTGGCGTTTCCTGGTCGGCGCCGTCCTGGCCTGGGGGTGGGTGGCGCTCTCGGCGGAGCGGCGCCGCGCGGCTCGTCGACTGCGCGGCCGGCCCCTGTTGGTGGCACTCGCGCTCGGAGCGCTCTTCACCGGCAATGCCGGGACCTATTACGCCGGCCTCGAGACGGTGCCGGCGGCGCTCGCCGGCGTGCTCGTCTACACCTATCCGGTGGTGGTCGCACTGTTGTCGCTGCGGTTCGCGACCCGACTGCCGGGGCGGCGTCCGTGGGTGGCACTGGTCCTGGCGGTAGCAGGCTCCGCGCTGGCGCTCGGTGGCATCGACGTCCGGTCGGCGCCGCCGGTGTCGGGCCTGGTGCTGGTCTGGGCGTCGGCACTCATCTATTCGGTCTGGATCATCCTGTCGGCGCGGCTGTCCGGCGAGCGGCAGGATCGACTCGGAAGCGATGCGCCAGCGGCGGGTTCCGCCGGGGACGCGGCGGTCGCGACGGCCGTGATGATGAGCGCCACCTTCGGTGTCTATGCCGTCGCCGGGGTGGTGATCGGCCGGCCGATGGATCCGCGGACGGTGCCGGCGGCCGCATGGCCGGGGCTGGTGGGCGTCGGGTTCGTGGCGTCGTTCCTGGCGATCCAGGCGTTCTACGCCGGCGCCCGCCGGATCGGGGCGGCCAAGGCGGCGCTGGTCAGCACGTTCGAGCCGCCGATCATCGTGGCGCTGTCGTTCGTCTTCCTGCGGCAGACCCTCGCCCCGATCCAGCTGCTGGGTGCGGCCCTCATCCTGGTCGCGGTGATCGTGGCCCAGACCGCGCCCCGACCGAGCGGCGCCCCGGAACCCGCAACGCCGTTCGAGGCCGAGGTGTAGGGCGTGGGGGCGAGGCGCCACCTGGCGTCGCGGCCGTCACGCCGGTCGCTGCAAGGGCGAACGTAGTGGCTATGGCCCCCCGCTGCGTTCCGCCCCCGCACGAGGCGGCCATGAACGTGCGAGTTCGACCCTTGATTCGGACGATTCCTGCACGGTGGGGTCCCCAGCGTGAACGAGCTGTGAGATACCGGTGCAGGGACGGAACGCGCGCAGCTTCCGAGCCGCGTCGCAACCCTAGGTGATCCTCAGGTAAGCGGCGTCTGCTTTGATCACGCGATGCCACCACCGGCTTCCCTGCGCGTCACCTTCGCCCGGGCGGCGCGAGACAGTCGCCTCGCCCTAGACCTGACCCAGCGGGACGTTGCTGCTCGCGTCGGCGTCGATCGCTCGTACATCTCAAGGGTCGAAGCCGCTCAAGTGTCCCCGAGCCTAGATATGGCCCAACGGATCGCGGAGGCGCTGGGGCTGGACCTCCAGTGGTCGATACGACCGCCGACCTTTCCCGGGGGTCCTCGAGTCAAGGATGAGGTCCATGCCCGCTGCTCAGCCTACGTAGATCGACGGCTTCGAGCCGCTGGATGGTCAACGGCGCGCGAGATCGAGGTCGTGCATGGCCGGTCTCATGGCTGGATCGACGTCCTCGCATTCGATCAGCGAACAGGCACGCTGCTCATCATCGAGATCAAGACGAGGCTCGATGACCTGGGCGCCCTGGAGCGCCAACTCGGCTGGTATGAACGCATGGCTTGGCAGTCGGCGCGACGTCTCGGCTGGCGGCCACACCGAATGGTCGCCTGTGTGCTGGCCCTGGCGAGTGACGAGGTCGAGCTAGTCGTACGGTCCCATCGCGACGTGTTCCGGCTCGCGTTCCCATCCAGATTCGCGCAGATCGCCCGATCGGTGCGGGAGCCGGATCTGGCCGTTGCCGGGCGCGGCTTCGCCCTGATCGATCCGACCAGTCGCCGTCGCGACTGGATCATCGGGACGTCACTCGACGGCCGTCGTTCCCGACTGCCGTTTCGGGATTACGCGGATGCCGCGCGACGTGCCGCCGTCAGCATCGCCTGAGCGCCCGTCGACACGAAGGAGCCTTCCGAGCCGAGGCCGATGAAGCGGAACCCGAGGTCATGGTGCGGGCCGAAGGCGGAGGCGTCGTACACCAGGATCCCAGCTGACTTGCCGTGGCGCCGGCATGCCTCGACGACCGTTCGGAGCGCGTCCTGGTAGACCGGCTCGTCGAAGCGACCAGGGACGCGCAGGTTGTGCGACAGGTCGGCCGGCCCGACGAACAGGACGTCGACCTCCTCCATGGCGGCGATCTCGTCGGCATCGGCCACGGTCGCCGCTGCCTCGATCTGGACGATACCTACCAGGCGCTCGTTGACGACCCGGGCCACGTCCCCATGCCCGAGCGCCCCCATGTCCGCGCCGCGGGTGCGCAATGCGATCCCTCGCGAACCCACCGGCGGGTAGCGCAGATAGCGGACCGCCTCCCGAACCTCGGCGGCAGACTGCAGCTGGGGCAGCATGATGCCGGCCGCTCCCAGGTCGAGCGCCCGCCCGATCCGCAGGCGTTCAGCGGACGGCACCCGGACCAGCGGCACCATCGGGGTCGCGGCCGCCGCATAGAGCAGCCCGAGCAGGTCGGCCTCGGTCGCGGCGCCATGTTCGAGGTCGAGGACCGTCCAGTCGAACCCGCCGCGCCCGCACAGCTCGACGGCGAGTGGCGATGCCAGGTCGGAGAAGACGCCGATGAGCGTCTCCCCCGCGCGGATGCGGCGTCGAAGGTCGGTCATGGCGAGATGATGACGGGCTGGCGGGGCCGCCGCGCCGCCGGCGCGCGTCGCGTCGTGGTCAGTCGGGGAACGCCTCCGGACCGCGCTCGCTGAGCTCGCGAGCCTCCCCGGAAGCATCCTCGGCCGGCAGCCAGCTGTATGGGTAGCGATCGTCGTCGAGGTCCATGGCCGCCTGCGTGATCCGGAGTGGGTGGAACGTGTCGACCATGACGGCCAGTTCCTCGGTCGCGTCCTTGCCGATCGAGGCCTCGACCGTCCCGGGATGCGGCCCGTGCGGGATCCCGGCGGGATGCAGCGTGAACGACCCGATCTCCACACCGCGGCGACTCATGAAGTTGCCGGCCACGTAGTAGATGACCTCATCGGAGTTGATGTTGGAATGGTTGTACGGCGCCGGGATGGCGAGCGGGTGATAGTCGAACTTGCGCGGCACGAACGAACAGACCACGAAGTTGCGCGCCTGGAAGGTTTGATGGACCGGCGGGGGCTGGTGGACCCGGCCGGTGATCGGCTGGAAGTCCCCGATGTTGAAGCGGAACGGCCACAGGTATCCGTCCCAGCCGACCAGGTCGAAGGGATGGTGTCGATAGTGGTAGGCGGTGATGCGGTCGGCCGATCGAACGTGGATGACGAAGTCGCCCTCATCGTCCCGAGGCGCGGCCTCGCCCGGCGCGTGCAGGTCGCGCTGCGAATACGGCGAATGCTCCAGGAGCTGCCCGTAGTCGTTCCGGTAGCGCTTCGGCGGTTCGATCTCCGAGGGGGCCTCGAGGTAGAGCATCCGCTGGGCGGAGCCCTCGTCGGGATCGAGCCGCCACGTGGTCCCGATCGGCAGCACGAGGTAGTCGCCCGGGCCATAGCGCAGCGGCCCGAAGATGGTGTCGCAGACCCCGGTGCCCTCGTGCACGAACAGCATCTCGTCGGCGATGCCGTTGCGATAGAAGGCGCCCTCGGGCATCGGCTCGGCTGGCCGCACGACCCCGAATACCACGTCGTTGTTGAAGTACAGCGGGATGCGACCGCTGATCGCGTCGCCGGACGATCCGAGACCGCCGGTCTTGGTCAGTCGATGCCGATGGAGGTCATCATCGGCGGCCTCCAGTCGGACCCGGCGAACCGGCTTGATGTCGTGGGTCCTGGTCGGGGGCGTCAGGTGGTACAGGAGCGATGAGCGGCCGCTGAATCCCTCGACCCCGAACAGCTCTTCGGCGTACAGGGAGCCGTCCGGAGCGCGATGCTGGGTGTGGCGCTGCTGCGGGACGCTCCCGCGCTGGACGTAGTACATGCGATCAAGCGCCTCCCGGATGCGGAGCGTCAGTCTAGGGCGCTCGGGGGCACCGGCGCGTCCGCCGACCGTGTCGGTCGGCGCGAATCACGGATTTCCGTGATGACATCACGATGTACTCCCACTACCGTCGCGCCATGGGGACCGTTCGCAGCGTGGCGCGCAGGATGCTGGTCAGGGGAGGTGGACACGCGCTCGTTGCAGCGCTGGCCGTCGTCGTCGCCGCCTGCGGGTCGACAGGGACCTCGCCGGCCCCCCCTTCGGCAGCTTCCACCGCCGCGACCAGCGGCGTTCCCGCGTCACCGACGTCGGGAACCTCGGCCGTGGCGGCGTCGCCGAGCGTCACCGCATCGCAGGCCGGGGCCGCGTCACCGTGCGTCGCCTCGCCGCCCTCGGCGTCGCCAGCCGCGTCGGCCGCGTCGGCCGCGTCACCGGCAGCAGGACTCAAGAAGATCGTGAAGGGCCCGTTGCCGGCCGGCCGCTACACGACCAGCCAGTTGGTCCCCAGATTGACCTTCACGCTTGGCGACGGCTGGCGAGGGTACTTCGACGACTCGGAAGGTGCCTACATGGGCAAGGTCTTCGGCTTCAATAGCGGCGAGATGGTCATGGGGCGACCCCCTGAGGTCGTCGATCCGACCACCAAGCAGGCCGAACCCGTCCCCGATGATCTCCTTGCCTGGATCGCGTCGCATCCAGCCTTCAGATCGGCGGGTGAGCCCAAGCCAGTGACGATCGCGGGTCGTCCTGGCAACGAGCTCGAGGCTAGCGCGGTCGCAGTTTCGGATGTCTTCTACTCGCCGCAGGGGAACTTCCACACCATCGCGGGACACTGCTACCGCTTCACGGTCCTGACGATGGAGGGGCCGGACCTCACGATCACGTCTGCGGGGACCCCTGACGCGTTCGCTGCGATGCGCCCCGAGGTCGACCAGATCTTCTCGTCACTCGAGGTGGGTCCCTGACGCGATAGCCGGATCCCTGGGCGGTGTCCGCCCGATGCGCGACACCATGAGCCGGCCATACCATCAGGGGCATGCTGGTCGGGCGCGCGCACGAACAGGCACGCATTGCTGCCCTGATCGACGGGGCGCGGCTTGGTCGGAGTGGTGCGCTCGTCCTCCGTGGTGACGCCGGCATGGGCAAGACCGCCCTGCTCGGGGACGCCGCCTCCGCCGACGGTTTCAATGTCCTACGAGCACGCGGCATCGAGACGGAAGCCGAGATCGCCTTCTCCGGTCTGCATGACCTCCTGGGACCGATCCTGGACGATCGAGAACGTCTCCCCGAACCACAAGCCGATGCCCTGGCCTCGGCGTTGAGTCTGGGCCCTGGAGGCCCGGCCGAGCGGCTGGCCATCTACGCGGGCGTCCTGGGTCTGCTCGCGGTCGCCTCGGACCGTCAGCCGATCCTGGCCATCGTCGATGACGTCCATCTGCTCGACCGCGCCTCGGCCGACGCGCTCGCCTTCGCCGCCCGGCGGCTCCGCGAGGAGCGGATCGCGATGCTGTTCGCCATCCGGGACGGGGAGTCGTCGTCGTTCACGAGCGACGGCATCGACGAACTGCGGGTCGAGCCGCTCGACGACGCGCGGGCCGAGGAGCTGCTCGACCGCACCGACCGTCCGATCGGCACCGACGCTCGAGCCCGCATCCTCGAGCTGGCCCAGGGCAATCCGCTCGCGCTGGTCGAGCTGCCCTCGGTCATCGACCTGGATCTCGCGGGTGGGACGGGAACCCCGCCGCTCCGCTCGGGCGGCCTGCTGTCACGCGCATTCGGGCACAGGATCGAGCGTCTCCCGCCGCCGACGCGGACGGCCATCCAGCTTGCTGCGGCCAGTGATGACGACGACCTGCGGACGATCCTCGTCGCCTGTCGGACGGTCGGGATCGATCCCGATGCGTTCGCTCCGGCCGAGGCGGCCGGCATCATCTCGATCGACGGTGAGCGCCTGACGTTCCGCCATCCGCTCATCCGGGCAGCCGCCTACGGCGATGCGACGCCGGCCGAGCAGCGGGACGCGCACCGAGCGCTGGCTCAGGCCCTGGTCGATCGGACGACCGAGGCGAGATGGGCCTGGCATCGCGCCCTCGCCGCGGTCGGACCCGACGATGCTGCCGCGATGGCCCTGGAACGGGTCGCCGGGACGTCGAAGAGTGCCAGCGCCTCGGCCCGTGCGCTCGAACGGGCAGCTCGCCTATCGGCTGATCCGTCCGCCCGAACGCGTCGACTCCTCGGCGCCGCTATGGCGGCGGAATCCGCCGGACGGCTGCTCACTGCCGAACGCCTGGCCGAGGAGGTTCGCCGGGATCGCCTCGACGTCACCCAAGTCGCGGAGGTCGATCACCTGCTGGGTCGGATCTGGACCCGCGGCGACGCCGGCGAGCGCGCCGTCGAGGTGCTCACCGCCGGCGCGGCGGCCGTGGCGACGACCGACCCCCACCGGGCGGCGCTGATGCTCGCCGATGCGGTAGAACCCGCACTCGACGATCTCGAGCGGGCGGAGGCGATCGCGGAGCAGGCCGCCCGGTTGCTCCCGGCCGGCAGCCCGAGCGAGCAACTGGTCATGCTCCGACTGGGCGACGTTCGTGGCTGGCGCGGCGACGCGCCGGCAGCCGCAAGGGCCTGGCGGCGTGCCGCCGACCTCGCGGTCCCGGAGGACCCGTGGACGCAACGGTTGGCGGCGGAGGCGCTCTTCAGCGCGGGCCTCGATGACGAGGCGGTCGGCATGGCACATGAGGCGGTCGACGCCTCGCGCGCGGCGGGACTGCTGAACTCCCTGACGCGCAGCCTGGAGGTCCTCGCGCTGGCGGAAGCCCGGCGCGGCCGGCTGCAGGATGCGCTCGAGGCGGCGACCGATGAGTTGGATCTCCTCGCAGCGCTCGGCCACGGCCGCGAGGAACGGATCGCCAGTCGGATGACGGCGTGGATCGAGGCCCTGCTCGGGCGAGAGGCCGACTGCCGCGTCCACGCCGCGCGGGCGGCACGCGCCATCGAGCCGGTCGATGATCAGCCTGCGCCCCCCTGGGCCTTCGGCGATCCGCCGGGCATCGCTCTGGGCATCCTGGAGTTGAGCCTCGGACGACCGGACGTCGCTACAACGACGTTCCTCGACAACCTGCCCGACCCCGACCGCCTCGGCGCCGACGCGATCGCACCCCGATCGTTCGTTCCCTCGCTCGTCGAAGCACTCGTCCTGTCAGGACGATCGGCAGAAGCCGCGCCGATCGCCGAGGCCTATGGGGCTGTGGCGGATCGATCGGCCTTGCCCACCGCGCAGGCGCTGGCGCTGCGCTGCCGGGGTCTCGCCACCGGATCGGCGGACGATCTACAGGAGGCGGCCGGCCGGCATGCGACCGCGGGGAACCGCTACGAAGCGGCGCGCACGCAGCTGTGCCTTGGGGACCTGCTCCGGCATCGGGGGATGCGGTCGGATGCCCAGTCGAGCCTGCGCGCGGCGATCGACGGCTTCGACCTGGTCGGCGCCCACGGCTGGGGCGATCGCGCGAGGGCGGCGCTCGAGGCCGCGGGCGCCTCCGGCCGTCGCAGTCGCCCCTCGACGCTCATGGAGCTGACGCCACAGGAACGCACCGTCGCGCGCCTCGTGGCCACCGGGTTGACCAACCGTGCGATCGCGGAGCGGTTGTTCGTGACGACCAACACGGTCGAGACGCACCTCCGTCACATCTTCCAGAAGCTCGACGTGACCTCGCGAACCCAGCTTGCGATCCGATTCAGCGAGGGGTCGCCGCCGACCGCCGCGTGACGGTCGTCGTCCAGCAGGACCACCACCGTTGCCGCTGCGCCGAGCGGGACTGGCCCACTCGGAAGGCGAGGAGGCCAGTCCAGGCTCGCTGACTGTCAGGGCGTCGGATGGAGCCGCGGGATGATGAGGGCAGCGATCTGCCGCTCGACGGCGAGGCGCGTTTCAGCGCTATCTCGGCCGCTCCCGGCCACGACAGCGACCGACGCGTCGCCGCTCAGGAACGTGGTGGTATTCGTCGCCGGATCGAAGACCGCGCCATCACCCAACCCGGTGATGACTCGGACCCCGGCGACCCGGCGCGCGGTCTGGAATGCCGCGGCGCCGCCGGACTGCGTGTAGATCAGCACGAGGACGTTGTTCCCCTCGCCGGTGCGATAGAAGCAGGTTGTCTCGGGATCCGTGCCCGTTTCGTGCGACGCGGCGCCGAGCCCGGCGACCCCGGCGATCCGCTCTGCTTCATCAGGCTTCACGAGGCTGCACGCTCCCCTCCCCTGACTGGGACTCGGATGCCGGCTCGGGCTCGGCGAGACCGTCGGACTGGGCGAGGGGTTGACCCCACCGCCGATCTCGGTCGGTCCCGGGCGCGGGAGGAGGAACAGGACGCCGCCGATGAGCAGGACACCAAGGATGGCGGCCGCGGCGGACCGGGTCGGGTCGAACATCTCAGGGAACCTCCACGGCACGCGCCAGGCGCGCCGCTGTTGGATCGATGGCAGCGCGGCCAGGACCGTGTCGAGGACCTGGTCGGGTGCGCGATCTAGATCCGCCTCGAACCAGTCCGCGATGCGCGGATCGAATCCGAGGTCGGCTTGGTCGTAGCGGGTCATGCGGGTCGCTCCCTGGACGTCGCGAGTGAGCGCTCGTCCGCGTCGAGCACGGTCCGCAGCCGTCGGACCGCGTAATGGAGGCGGGACCGCGCGGTCCCGACGGGGATGCCCAGGATCGCCGCGATCTCCGTCAGCGGGTA
>DASSMQ010000110.1:0-21569 GCA_035688805.1 Candidatus Limnocylindrales bacterium | reverse complement strand
GCGCTCGGGGCCGGGCGACGCGTGTGGGCCAGGACCCCCTCGACATGGAACGAGGGGCTGGCCTCAGCGGCCAGCCCCTCGCCGTGCGACGACCGACCGGCCGTCGCTACCGTCCTACGGGGTGAAGTCGCCGTAGATGTCCTGGCCGAGGCCTCCATCTCGTGGACACGTGTCGCCGGTGAACCCGCCCCCGGTCTTGGCAGTCCGGCACTGCAGCACGTCGGCGCCGGTCTCGTCGGCCGTGGCCTCGCGCTGGTCGGTGCCGCCGACGGTGTTCCGCCAATCGGTCCAGGTTCCGAAGGTGACCCCGGCCTTGGAATCGATCCACAGATAGTCACCGCCGAAGGGGACGGTCCGACCGCCGAACTGCTCGTACTGGCCGTTGCTCGTCACGTCACTGACCCGCGCTGCCGCCGACCAGCTGCCACCGTTCGTCGGCCGCGTGGCCGCATAGACGTCGAAGGACCCGGCCACATTGCCGTCGGCGTCGTTGCCGGGCGGCCGGACGCGGAACGTCGAGGCATCGTTGTTCGCGTCGTTCCGCGTGTCCCACCACAGGGCATGGATCGTCCCGCCATCCACGGCGAGGTCCGGGAACAACTGCTGGGCATCCGTGGTCGACGCGACCCGTTCGGGACTGGTATGCGAGCCGCTGGCGCCGTCGTAGCGGACGTAGTAGATGGCCGATTGGCCACCGGCGCCGGGGTTGGCCGCCCATCCGAAGGTCGTCCCCGTATCGATCTCGGAGCCTGGGACGATCGCCTCGTACAGGACGTACACCCACTCGTGGGCGGCGTCGGCCTGGTCAGCCGTCGATCGTGGACCGGTGTCGGCGCGGAAGAACGTGAAGCCCGACTCGCAGGCGGAAGCGCTGTCGCCGCAGTCGCGTGCGCCTCCGCCGCCGACCGCCACGTCGGCGAGGCCCATGGGGGTGATCGTCTCGAGCGTCGTCGACCGTCCGAACGTGCGGCCGCAGTCGCTCGAGCGGACGAGGTTGACGGCGTCGCGTTGCTGCCCGTCGGCGATCTGCGAATACGTCACGAACAGCTCGCCGCTGGCGGTGATGGCGATGTCCGGGAACTGCACGTCGTGCACGCCCTCGGTCAACTTCATCGGGGTGGAGAAGGATCGGCCATGGTCGGTCGAGCGCGAGAAGTAGATCCCGACGCCGCCATTGCCGGTGAACCGCGACCAGGCGAAATAGACGTTGCCCCGGCAGGCGCTCGTGGTCCGGTCGGCCTCGATCGACGTCTTGTCGTGGAACTTGCCGAGGAGATTGGGCGCCGACGTGCCCTTCGCCACGACCGTCGAGCCGACGAACTTGCGGCCATCGTCGAGGGTGTTGCCGGCCGCCCCAGCCGGGTTGACATACGTGGCGACCCACACGTCGCCGAAGGTCTTCTTCGTTCCGGCCGGGTCGTCACTGGACTCGGCGCCCATGAACAACCGACCTTCTGCGTCCCACGCCTCGACCGGATCTCCGGCACTCGCGGTGCGGATCCTGGCGAGCGCGCCGGACTGCGATGTGTCGCCCGGATAGCCGGGTACGAGCGAGCTCACGAAGCTGCGACCGCCGTTTTCGGAGCGGTAGTAGCCGAGCCAGATGGGGCCGCTCGGGATCGGCGCGCCATCGGCGTCGTTGCCGTCGTTGTAGACCGCGCAGTAGTCGTTGCTGGAGCCGACCATCACGCGGCTGTCGCGCGGGTCGATGGCGAGGGACGGCTCGTTCTGGCGCCCGCGCGAGCGCGAGCATTCAGCCAGGGTCGCATCCGTGTACGCGCCGAGGCCCGCGATGGCGTCGGCGCTGACATAGCCGGCCAGCCCTGGGTCGTCGAGACTCAGCCGGACGTCGGTTCCCGGTGTCGACGCGTTGGCGATCGTGGCGCTCGCCAGGATGGCGAGGGTGCCCATGAGGACGCCGAGCCGGCGTGCCCGGATCGAGGTGAACATGAGCCTGGTTCGGGCGGCGATGGTCATGGCGCGCTCCTCCATGCAGCCGGGGGACGCCGGCGGGACCGCCCGGGATCCGTGATCGATGCGGCTCCTCCGTCGACTGCGCTCCGCGTCGACGTGCGCCTCGATGCACCCGTGTGCGGCGATGTTGGCGCCCACTCTACCCCGCGCGCCGCGGTCGCTCACCGCGCTGTGACTGCGGCGGTGCCCGAAGGCAACGCAATGGTGGTCGGTCCCCGGGGGTGGCCGGGCGAAAAAGTAGGACGTATGATGTCTCAGTGGCGGGAGACGTCGCGCTCCAACTCGAGCTCAGCGGCCGGCTCGTCCTGGCTGCCATCCTCGGCGCGGCCATCGGGCTCGAGCGCGAACTCCACGACCACCCGGCCGGGATGCGGACCCACCTGCTGGTCTCACTTGGTTCCGCGTTGTTCGCGGTGATCAGCGCGTATGGCTACACCGGGTTCTTCGAGGCGAACGCCACGGCCGTCGACAATCCGCAGCGGATCGCCGCTCAGATCGTGTCGGGCATCGGTTTCCTCGGGGCGGGCGCCATCATCCAGGCCGGTCGCTGGGTTCGTGGCCTCACGACAGCGGCGTCGCTCTGGGCGACCGCCGCCGTGGGCCTGGCAGTCGGCTCCGGTGAATACATCCTCGCGACCGTCGGAACCGCCCTGGTCGTGCTCAGTCTCGGGCCGCTCAACTGGCTGATCGCCCGGCGACGCGGCCAGGCTGATCAGGCGGTCCGCCTGCGTCTCGAGCTGGCCGGTTTGGGCGCGCTCGGGAATGTGACGGCGACGGCGGTCCGGGCCGGCGGCGAGGTGTCCCGGGTCGAGACCCGGAAGATCGGGAAGGGTCGCTACGAGGTCGAGCTCCTGCTGCGGCTGCCGAGCCGGATCGCATCGACTGACGTCGTCGCGTCCATCGATGGCCTTCCGGACGTGGACGTGGCCGATGCCTCCGATGCCCGTGACTGACCGATGAGCCGCGTCCGTCCTGGCCTCGCCCGGCTGCGCAGCGACTGGCCGATCCTGGCCGCGCTCGCGCCGTTCATCGTCTTCTTCCTCATGTTCGAGGCGGTGCCGGTGGCCGTGCTGTTGCAGGGCAGCATCGGCGGCCTCAAGAGCCCCACGTCGCTGTACCTGACCACGGTCTTCACCCACCCGGTGTACCGCCAGTCCGTGATCAACTCGTTCATGATCGCGGGCATCAGCGCGCTCATCGGCGCGGTCGCCGGCACCGCCATCGGCTACGCGCTGACGGTCACCCGCCACACGCGTATCCGCGGGGCGCTCATCGCGCTGGCCAACGTGACGTCGAACGCCGGTGGGATCGGCCTGGCGTTCGCGTTCATCACGGTGATCGGCGTATCGGGCGGCATCACCGCGGCACTTCGCCTCGTCGGCATCGACCTGTACTCGTTCTTCACCCTCTATTCGGTGCCCGGCCTGATCGTGCTCTATGTCTACTTCCAGACGCCGCTGATGATCATCCTCATGCTCCCGTCATTCGCCGCCATCCGGAACGAGTGGCGCGAGGCATCGGCGTCGCTCGGTGGCACGACCTTCGAGTTCTGGCGGTCGATCGGCATCCCGGTCCTGTTCCCGGCCATCGCCGCGGGCACCATCCTGATGCTCGCCAGCGGTCTCGGGGCGTTCGCGACGGCCGTCGCACTCATGGGCGGGCAGGCCAATCTGATGACCGTCCAGGTCTCGGTCCTGCGGCAGGGCGAGGTGATCTTCAAGCCTGCCCAGGCGGATGCCCTCGCCACGGTCCTGCTGGTCTTCGTGGCCGCGTCCGTGGTCCTCTACAACCTCGTGAATCGGAGGGCGCAGCGATGGACCAACTGACGCTGCGCCAGCCGGTCCTCACGGGCGAGGCGACGAGTGCGCCGGTCAAGCGAGGCCGCGAGGCCGGCTTCCTGGCGCTGTTCCTCGTCTTTGCGCTGTACCTCATCGTGCCGATGATCGGCATGGCGCTCTTCTCGGTCGGCGACAGCTGGATCGACACGGTGCTGCCCCGCCGCTTCACGCTCGACTACTGGACGGCGGCCCTCAACAACCCGCTGTTCCTGCAGACCTTCTCCCGATCGTTCATCGCCTCCGCCGGCACCATCGCACTGAGCCTCGTCCTGATGACGCCGACCCTGTTCGTCCTGCACGTGGCCGCGCCGCGGTTGCGACCGTTCGTCGAGGTCGTGTCGCTCGCTCCGTTCGCCCTGCCGACGGTCGTATTCGCGCTGTCGCTGATCCGGACGTACTCGGTCAAGCCGCTCGTCCTGACCGGCACCCCGCTGCTGCTGGTGCTGAGCTATACGGTGATCAGCCTGCCGTTCGTCTATCGGGCGATCGACAACAGCCTGCGCGCCCTGGACACCAGGACCCTCTATGAGGCCGCCCAGACGCTCGGCGCCTCGCGCTGGGAGCCGTTCCGGTCGATCATCCTGCCGAACATCCGCCGCGGGTTGCTGGCGGCCAGCCTGCTGGTGCTGTCGACCTCGTTCGGCGAGTACACCCTGTCGGCGTTCCTCGTCGGAGACGCCTGGAAGACGAGCGGCGTGTGGATCTACGACTTCTGGAGCGACCGGCCGCACGAGACGCTGGCCCTGGGCACGATCAGCTTCGTCGTGACGTGGGCCGCGTCCTTGGCCATCCTCGCCCTGCTCGGCCGGCGGAGCGCCTCGGAGGTCGGCCGGGCCTGAACCGACGCTAGGCGTCGTCCACCGTGATGGGTTCGGCCATCGCCGTGAGGGCGATCGAGGTGGTCGGGTCGAACCGGATCAGCACCGCATCCTCACGCCGGAGCGCCTCGCCTTCGCCGCCGACATCGGCGACGATCCGACCGAAGTCGGTCACGATCCCGAGGCGGTAGGTCGATCCGAGGAAGGTCCGCAGGTCGATCTCGCCGCGGATCTCGTCGGGGCCCGGGGCCTCGCCATCGGTCGGTCGCCGGACGATGACGCGTTCGGGCCGGACGACGACGCTCACCCGATCGCCGGGGCGCCGCTCGCCGAGGCGGGTGACCCGCAGGGCCTGGCCGTTCCAGTCGACGGTCCCGGCTGTGGGATCGACCACCCGGGCGGGCAGCCGATTGGCGGCGCCGACGAAGGCAGCCACGAATTCGGTCGCGGGGTTCGCATACAGGTCCTCAGGCTGCCCGGCCTGCTCGACGACGCCGGATCGCATCACCACGACGTCGTCGGAGATCGACAGCGCCTCCTCCTGGTCATGGGTCACGTAGACGGCCGCGATGCCGAGCCGCTGCTGGATCGACCGGATGCTCTCGCGCAGCGTCACTCGGACCGCGGCATCGAGCGCGGACAGCGGTTCGTCCAGCAGGAGCACCCGCGGCTCGATAGCCAACGCCCGGGCGAGGGCCACGCGCTGCTGCTGGCCGCCCGACAGCTGGTGGGGGTAGCGCTCGGCGGCGTCGCCGATCTGGATGAGGTCGATCATCTCGTCGACCCGATCCCGGACCCTGGCTGGCGGCAGCTTGCGGAGTCGCAGCCCATAACCGATGTTGCCGCGGGCGGTCATGTTGGGGAACAGGGCGTACGACTGGAAGACCATCCCGATACCGCGGCGGTTGGCCGGCAGGTGGGTGACCCGCTCCCCGGCGATCCGGACCTCGCCCGCGTCAGGTCGCTCGAGCCCGGCGATGATGCGCAGCAGTGTCGTCTTGCCGCAACCGCTCGGCCCCAGCAAGGACACGAGGCGGCCGTCGTCGAGCGACACGTCGACCCCGTCGACGGCGCGCACGGTGCCGAACCGCTTCTCGATCCCGGTCAGTTCCAGGTAGGCCACGCTCGTCCCTCGTTACGGGCTGGGCTGATCGGTTCGGTCGTCGCCGCGCGTATGGTCAGTCATCATACCTTCCATGAACGCCAGGGCGTGAGGCAGGACGACCTCGGGCGGCTCCAATCCTGGATGCCACGCCCGCTCCCATTCGAAGCACAGCGGGATCAGGTCGCCGGCGCCGGCCAGGAGCTCGGCGATGCGATGGAGTGGCGCGTCGCCGCGTCCCAGCCGCTCGAGCCGCCACGCACCATCGACCCAGCGAGCGTCCTTGAGCTGGACGTACCGGATCCGCCCACCGACCGCGGCGTACCCGGCCGTCGGTGATTCGCCCGCTCCCCACGCGTTGACCGGGTCCCAGACGATGCCGACGACGTCCGGATCGAGGGCCGCGATGAGCGGCACGACCGACGCGCACCGGACGAAGTCGTCGTGCGGCTCGACGCCGATCGCCACGCCGACGGAGGCAGCGTGCTCCTCGAGGCGACCGAGTCCCTCGATCGCCCGACCGAGGACGTCGGCCGGCGCCGCGTCGTCCTCGATCTCGCCGAGGAAGGCCCGGACGGTGCCGGCTCCCAGGTCCGCGGCCAGGTCCATGTGGCGCCGCAGGTGGTCGACGCCATCCGACTCGCGCCGCTCTGGCGGCCCAGTGAACGAGGAATACGCGGTCACGGCCAGGGCGCCGACGCCGCGGTCCGCCATCGACCGACGCAGCGCCGCCCGCCGGTCGGCGGGCCAGTCGGTCCGGACGTGGCCCTCCGGTCCGCCCCGCCACTCGATCGCGTCGTAGCCGTACGCCGCCGCGTGCGCCACGACCTCGTCGGGGGTCCATCCAGGACAGCCGAGGGTGCTGAAGGCCAGCGGCGGGCGGGCCGTGCCAGAGGAGCTCACCAAGTCATATTATGATTGTGTGGCGGACCAGCCAACCCCCTGGGAACGCGACGACTGGGTCGATGCCTTCGCGCGTCTAACGGCGGCCTTCGCGCGCGTCGCATCGGTCGCGGGCTCGCCGGCGCGGGCACGCCTGCCGGGGGCTCCGCCGCACGATCCCATCCCGTCGCTCGAAGGATTCGCCCGGATGTCGGTCGCCTGGGGGGCCTGGCTCGGCCAGCCGGCGAACCCATCGACCGTCCGCTCGGCTGTCGGACCGGTGGACATCCTCGACCTGGTCGTCCGCGGCCTGTCGGACGGGTCGGACCGAGCCAGCCCGTGGTGGTGGGGTGACATCGGCGACCGCGACCAGCGCATCGTCGAGGCGGCCGAGATCGCTACCGGTCTCTGGCTCGGGCGAGATCGGATCGCGCCGGCGCTCGGCTCGGCGAAGCTCGAGCGGCTCCTCGCCTGGCTGGCCGGCGTCCACGGTCGGGACGTGTACGACGACAACTGGGTGTTGTTCCCGACGATGGTGGCGGCCGTCCAGCGCGGGTTCGGCCAGACGGTACCCGACGCATGGATCGACCGCGGGATCGACGCGATGCTGGCCAGGTACCGCGGCGACGGGTGGTACGCCGACGGTGGCGGACACGCCTTCGACCAGTACACGGGCTGGGCGGTGCACTGGCATCTCCTCCTGTGGTCGCGCATCGACGGTGACCGCCGGCCTCGGTTGCGAGCGCTCATCGAGCGCCGGTTCCGGACATACCTCGCGGCCGTCGTCGGCACGTTCGCGACCAATGGCACGCGGCCGCTCCACGGTCGATCACTGGGCTACCGGTTCGCGGCGGCCGCGCCGTACGGACTCGGGGCGCTGCTCGGCATCGACGCGGTCCCGCCGGGGCTCGCCCGAAGGATCGCCGGCGGAACCATCCGTCGGCACCTCGACGACGGGGCGATCGACCCCGCCACCGGCTGGTTCCGTCGCGGCGTGGCCGGCGAGCGCCCCGACGTCTGCGAGCGGTACCTCTCGTCGGGTGCCGCCGCGTGGGCGGCTCATGCGTTCGTGACCCTGGGACTGCCGCCGGACGCGCCGTACTGGAGCGCCCGTGAGGGTCGGCTACCGGTCGAGGACGGTCCCGTGGTCCGCCCGCTGCGCGGTCCAGGCCTGCTCGTCGTGGCCAACGACCTGACCGGTGAGACTCGCCTGGTCAACGCCCGGGCCGATCATCCCGACGACATCCCGGGCCACGACTACACGCCCTATTACGGCAAGGCGACCTATCGATCCGCCTTTCCGTTCACGGTCCGGACCAGTGCCGGTCACCCCGGTCCGGACGGGACCACCCTCTTCCTGGGGGAACGCGATGTCGATCACCGCGGCCTGACCGATTCGGGCGACGTCGGTCCGTGGTGGTCCTGGTCCCGCTACCGCGTTTCGGTCGATGGGGCGCGCCACGGGGCCACGACGGTCTCCCTGCTCTGGCGCGAGGTCGAGATGCGCCTGACGGGCCTGCGTCCAGCTGGCCCAGTCCGTCTCGTCGAGGCCCCGGCGGCCCTCGGATCAGCGAACCCCGACGAGGTCCGGCGTGGCCTGACCGGCGACGTGGCCTGGGCCGTGGCCGGCGATCGATCGGTGGCGGTTCGGGCGCTGGTCGGGTTCGACCGCGTCCGGGAGAGCGCTCCCTTCGCGGCCGGCCCGGACCGCAACCTCGTCGCGGATCACGCCGAGCAGCCGACGGCCGAGGAGTCCGCGCCGACTCGGCGACCCCGGATCGTCGGGACGGTCGGGTGGGCCGGCGCGCGGCCGGAGATCCCGTTCGAGGCGCTCGATGCGGTGAGGCTTCTCTCGAGCGATGGGGAGGTGGCCGAGGTCGCGTTGGGGGACACGGGTCGATGCGTGGTCGCGCTCGGCCATGGCGGCCCGCGATCGCTCTCCTGTAACGGGCTCACGGCGACGGGCCCGGGCGTTCGACTGTTCCGCGTCGATCCCGGTCGGGAGGTCGGTGGCGAGTCGATCGCAGCCATCGACCGGGTCGTCCGGCTCGATCGACCCGGGCCGATCGCCCTCACCCGTGTGGACGAGGGACCGTCCGTGCTCGCCTGGACCGAGGCGGGGTTGACCGTCGACCCTGCGTGGGCCGGATTCCACCCACGAACCGTAGCTGTCCGAGGTCCGCTCGGCGGGTGGAGTGCGCCGTGCCGCCTGGAGCGGGATGGCCACGTGACCCCTGCGATCGTCCGTCGGCTGCGAACGGTGGCCGGCTGGCGCTTCCTCGAACTGCGGCTGGACCCATGACTCCGCGCCTGCCTCTGGCGGTGATGTGGCACTACGTGCGGGGGCCGGAAGCCACGCCACGAACCGGCTACCGCGGCGTCGACCCGCATACCTTCCGCCGACAGCTCGATGCCCTGGCCCGGGACGCGACGCCGGTCGGCTGGTCGGACATCCAGGCCGCCTGGGCCGGCGACCGTCGACTACCGCACGACGCCGTGCTGCTGACCTTCGACGACGGGCTGATCGATCATCATCGGGTGGTCTTGCCGGCTCTCGTGGAGCGTGGCCTGACGGCGACGTTCTTCGTCCTCGCCCGACATCGCGGCGATGGACTGACCCTGGGACATCGGATCCACGTGCTGCTCGGTGTGGCCCCGTCGACCGAGATCCGTCAGGCGATCGAGGACCGGCTGGCCCCTCCCGACCGAGCGCGCTACGACGCGCTTCGATCCGACCTGACGGCGACCGGGCTCGACGATCCGGACGACCTCTGGAAGCGGCCGCTCCAGCGGGAGCTCGCGGACGTGGCCGGACCGGTGCTGACGAGGCTGATCGAGGAGCGGATCGGGCCCGAGGCTGAGGTCGCCGACACGCTCCATCTCGGACCTGGCCACCTGGCCGACTTGACCGCCGCCGGGATGACGATCGGGGGCCACACCCGGCACCACCCATGGCTCGACGGCCTTGAGCGGGCGGCGGTCCGAGCCGAGGTCGCGGAATCCGCGGAGCACCTTCGCGCGATCGCGCCCGGGCCGTGGCCGTTCGCCTATCCCTACGGCGGCGTACCTCGCGGGGCCGACACGATCCTCGCATCGGCCGGGTTCGGGGCGGCGTTCACGACGGTCGCCGACGACCGGTCCGACCGGTTCCATATCGGCCGGCGAGACGCGGACGACCCGGCCTGGACGGCCTGGCGATGGGGTGCATCCGGGGGTGGCTCGGCGTGACGATCGGAGTCGGGCTCATCGGTTGCGGCGGGGCCGCGTCGGACGTGGCCCGGGCCATCGACGCGCTGCCCGACCTTCGCATCGCGGCGGCGCACGACCGATCGATCGACCTCGCGGCGGAGCTCGCCGGGCCGCGCGGCGGTACGGTGCATCGCGAGCTCGAGGATCTGCTGGCGGACCCGGCGGTCGACGTCGTGTACGTCGGCCTGCCGCACGACCTGCTCGCGCCGACGGCCCGTCGCGCCCTGCTGGCCGGGCGGCATGTCCTGGTCGAGAAGCCGATGGCCCTCACGGTGGACGACATCCGGGACCTCGATCGCCTGGCACGCGCCGGTGCTCGGACGCTCGGTGCGCACTTCGAGCTGCGCTCGGTCGCGGCCGTCCGGGCAGCCCGCGAGCTCATCGCGGCTGGGGCGATCGGGACCATCCAGCTCGTTCGCGTACGCGTGCTCATCGACAAGCCATCCGCCTATTGGCAGGTCGGTCCGACCGGACGGGTCAGCGACGACTGGCGGGCCCGCTCCGCCCGAGCGGGTGGCGGCGTCGTCCTGATGAACGGTATCCACCACCTCGACCTCGTTGCGTTCCTCACTGGTGACCGCCTTGTCCGGGTGTCGGCCGAACTCGGTCCGCCGCCTGATGGCGTCGAGGTCGAGAGTGTCGGGGCAGCGACCCTGCGCCTCGGGCAGGGCGGCCTGGTCTCCCTCGTCGCGCACGCCCACAGCGCCGGGGCCCGGGACGAGGAGCGCATCGAGATCGACGGCGCGCTGGGCCGCATCGACCTCGGCGACCCCTACACGGCGGACGGCCTCCGCCTGCTTGTGCGTCGACCGTGGGACGGTCATCCGGCCGACCGCTGGCAGACCATCACGCCTGACCCGGTGGACGCGCACGTCGCGGCACTCGACGCGTTCGCCGGCGCGGTGCGAACGGGCGCCCCGGCCCCGGTCGGCGCCGCTGACGCTGGTGCGGCGTTGGCCGCCGTGCTGGCGATCTACGCCACAGCGTCCGCGGGTCGCACCGTGGACATCGAGCCCTTCTGACCCACCCGAGGCTCTGCGATGATACGAACGATGGCGCAGTCGACGACCCCATCCCAGGACGCTGGTCATGACGAGACCGCGGGTCCGCGGCGTCGGCGTCGGGCCCGACCGTTGCTGGCCGACGTGGTCCGTGTCCAGCTGCGCCGCGCCATCCTCTCGGGGGAGTTCGCCCTCGGCTCGAAGCTGCCGAACGAGGAGCAGCTGTGCGACCGCTTCGGGGTCAGTCGGGTCACGGTCCGCGAAGCGGTTCGCGGCTTGATCGAGGATGGCTACGTCGTCCGTCGCCAGGGCTCCGGCACCTACGTCACCCGTCGACCATCACTCCGCAATTCCCTCGACACGAACTTCAGCTACACCGAGTATCTCGAGGCGTCGGGTCTCCAGGCGGGCAAGCAGGTGCTCGGCGCCCGGATGATCGTCGCCGACGACGCCACCGCCGACGCGCTCGACATCAGCCACGGGTCGACCGTGGCGGAGATCCGACGCACGCGCACGGCCGACCGTCAGCCCGCGATCTACTCGGTCGACTACCTGCCGAGCGACATCATCGACGCCATCGACCCGCGTGACCGCTTCCGCGGCTCGATGTACCGCGTCCTGTCCGACCTGGGGCATTCGGTCGACCACGCCGAGGCGGTCCTCGAGCCGGTCGTCGCTGATCGAGAGCTGGCGCGCATCCTCGATGTCGCCCAGGGGGCGCCGCTCCAACACCTCCGCCAGGTCGACTACGACTCGGCCGGCCGGCCGGTGATGCTCTCACTCGAGTGGCACGTGCCCGCGGTCATCGAGCTCCGCGTCTACCGTCGCGGACCCGGCCCACTCGGTCCTGCCCAAGGCTGACCAGGACTACCGGCGGCCGCGTCCCGCCCAGGGCGCGATGCCTCCACGTCGGGCCGGATCGAGAGCGGCGCGTCCGTCATGGTCAGGGTGCCATCCCGGGCGACGAGCCAGGTGGCGAGCCACATGTCTGCCGCCTGAGCCGCCACCCACTCTTCGCGCAGCGGGTAGGTATCCTCGTCGACCGTCCGGTACGTTCGTCCATCGCCCAGCGCGCCCCCGACGAGTGGTCGTGTCTGCATCGCCAGGAGCGCCTCGCCGTGGCGCCGCGCCCAGCCTCGGGCCTCCTCGGCGAGCCCGTCGATGTCATAGGCGGCGACGAGCGTGTCGAGGTTCATGAAGTTCGCGCGACGCGCCGGACCCCAGTCGGTCCCCTGTGGGTAGTGGATGGCGCCGCTGCTGGGCACGTAGACCGTTCCGCGCGGATTGTCCGGTCCGGGCCGGACGAAGGCGGGCCCGTCCGGGCAGGGTCGTTCCGGTGCCGGCCACCACGCCCGCTCGATGAGCGACCTGTATTCAAGGCCAGCGCCACGGATGGCCTCGAGCGGGATCGGTTCCCCGGCGAGCGCGGCGACCAGGCCGCCGGCCATCATCTCGGTGATGGTCGCCACGTAATCCGGGTGATAGCGGTCGTGGTTGACGAAGCCACCGTCGTCCTCGGCGTTGGTGCCCGCGAGCCAGTCGGTCAGCGGTCGTCCGCGGATCGGCCGGTGATCGGCGAGGTCGCGCGGTGTCGCATAGGCGCCGATGGCCAGCTCAGCGCCCTTGACCGCCCACTCGGCGTGATGATGGTGGTGCGGCAGCATGGCCGTCGCGAGAAACAGCAGGCGAGCGTTCCAGGCGCTCTCCTCACCGGCAGTGTCGCCGCACGGTCGGAGGAAGCGTCCCGCCCGGTCCTTCCAGTACTCGACCTGCCAGCCCAGGAATCGGTCGGCCTCGGACTCGACCATGGCCAGCACCTGATCGCGCTCGCGTCCGTCGAGTTCGTCCCAGAGCAGCCAGCCGGCCGTTCCGGCCAGGGCGGCCCACAGCGCTGACTGCCACGCGTCACCCCAGCCACCGGACTCGACGGCGCGATGATGGCCCGCGACCGACCGGACCAGGCGGACCGCCATCTCGCGGGCACGGTCAAGCAGCGTGCGATCAGGGTCGGCGTCGTCCGCAGCGAGGGCGACGGAGGTGGCGAGAGCGTATCCGACGCTCGCCGGCGATCGGATCGCCTCCTCATCGGTCCCGCCGAGGTCGAGCCGTGAGCCCGCGGGCTGCCGGTCGTATCCGCGGGCGCTCCACCAGCCGATCAGGGCATGACGCGTGGCGTTGGCGAGGATCGTTCGGATGAGCGCCGCGTCGGCGCCGGACGGGGCGGGGGAGGCGGGCGACAGGGCCAGGCGGCGGACCGCCCGATCGCCGGATGCGGCCGGGCCGGGCATCGGGCCGGGCGAACCGGTCGCGTTAGCGGTTCGCGCGGACGGCGACCGGGGCGAGGGTGAGGACGATGATGCGGTCGGGCTCGCTCGGGCGGCGGAGGGAGGCGACAGCGCGCAGGACGGCCTGCGGCGTCGCGGGTCGATGCATGCGGCTGGCAGGCAGGTCGACGGTCGCCGCGCGGGCGAGCTCGGGGTCGACGATGGACGAGCGAGGGCGGACGCGAAGGTCGGACATCGATGAGACCTTGTGACGGGGCGGTCGGTGAGCGTGGCGTACCGTACCGCGCCGCGGCCGAACGTGCAGCGACCCGGTCGGTCGGCTCCCCCCGGTACCCTTGGGCCATCCCCGCGGCATGATCCGGCCCTCACGGATACCCCTGTTATCGTGCGCGACGTGGATGCCACGCTCGTCGACCGATCGGTCCAGCGGCCGACCCCGGCCCGGCCCACGGCGACCCCCGCGCCGCTCGAGGCTGCGTGGCTCGGTCGCATCGGCTACGGCGAGGCGCACGCACTCCAGAAGCGCCTGGTCGAGGCGCGCGTCGCCGGTGAGATCGGTGACCGACTGCTCCTGCTCGAGCACCCCGCGGTCCTGACCCTGGGTCGCCATTCTGACCCCGCCCACATCCTGGTCAGCCCCGACGAGCTCCAGGCCCGGGGGATCCCGGTGGAGCGGATCGAGCGCGGTGGCGAGGTGACCTATCACGGCCCGGGTCAGCTGGTCGCGTATCCGATCGTCCGACTCCACGACCGCGCGCTGTTGGTCCGGCCGTTCGTCCGCGCCCTGGAGGCTGCGCTCGTAGCGACCTGCCTGGCGCATGGCGTCGCTGCCGCACGCCGCGAGGGCCATCCGGGCTGCTGGTGCGGGCTCGCCGAACCACGGCCACGAAAGATCGGCGCCCTGGGCCTCCGCGTCGAGCGGGGGGTCACCTACCATGGCATCGCCCTGAACGTGTCGGTCGATCTGGCCGACTTCGAGCTGATCGATGCCTGCGGGATGCCGGGGGTCGAGTCGACATCGATCGCGCGGGAGCGGGGCGACGTCGGTCGGGCACCGTCCACCGATTCGGTCCGTCGCGCCGCGCGGGTCTTCGCCCGCGCCTTCGCCGACGAGATCGGCGCACCGCTGATCGGCCTGGACTGACCGGGTGCCGGGCGGCCTGTTCGAGCTGCGCAAGGACCCCATCACGACGTGGTGGGTGGCGACGATCGTGGACCGGGCCTTCCACCGTGACCGGTTCGCCCTCGCCGCCCTTCCGGTCGATGACCAGCTGTTCGGCTGCGCGAACTGCGCTGCCCCGGGCGAGGGCGTGCGGACCAGGATGTTGAAGGACTTCGCCTTCCACGTCGTCGGTACGGAGGGTGACGCCCGCGAGCTCGAGAGCGACCACGGACTCGCCCAGGTCTCGCTTGCGCAGGCTCGGGCGACCGGTAGCTGGCGGACGATCATCGCGCCCTCGGGCGAGCATCGAGCGCTCCATACGGTCGGCAGCGAGCTGATCGGCGCCTTGATCAGTGGGGCGTGTGAGGCGCTCGCCGCCGCGAAGGCCGACGACCAGACCGAGTACCTGACGGTGGTCCAGAACTGGGGCGCCCAGGCCGGCGCGCGGACCAATCACCTGTGCATCGACCTGTACGACCTGCCCCAGATCCCGCATCGCATCGCCGAGGAGTTGGGTGGTGCGGCCAGGTTCGTGATCCGCGAGGGTGAATGCCCGTTCTGCCGGCTCGTCCGCGAGGAATCGCGACGACCGGACCGCTTGGTCTGGGAGGATCACGACAGCGTGGCCTTCGCTCCGTACGCATCGCGCTCCCCGTTCGAGGTCTGGATCGTCCCGCGCCGCCACGATGCCGACTTCGCCCGGGCCACCGCGGCCGATATCACCGGTACCGCGGAGGCGCTTCGGCAGGTGCTCGGGCGGCTGGCCGGTTCGCTGGACGGCCCGCCGTACAACCTCGTGTTGCACACGGCCCCATTGCGCGAACAGGTCGATGCGACCTACCACTGGCACTGGGAGATCCATCCGCGGCTGCGCGAGATCGCCGGGCTCGAGCTGGGGACCGGTCTGCCCGTCAATCCGGTCTCGCCGGAGGATGCCGTCGAGGAACTCCTCGGCCGGGCGGATGCTGCGCGCGGTGCCACCGGTTGACGGACGGATCGCTCGTGGACGGCCGACGTCACACGTGGGGAAGGCGCCGCGTCTCTGGCCCGTCGAGCGTGCGTCCCCCGTGCCGCGCGCCGCTGCGATCCCCGCGCACGGAGACCACGTGGCCATCGAACCTGCCGCCGACCGATCCCGCGACCCGTTCGGGATCGCGCTGCCCTTCCGAGCGGATCGGCGCCAGGCCGTGAGCCAGACCTGGGATCGGGACGAGGCGGCCGCCTTCGTCGAGGACCTGTTCGCGCGCCATCACGCCGAGATCTACGCCTATCTGCTGCGGATGATGCGCGATGCCGACCTGGCCGCCGATATGACCCAGGACGCGTTCGTGAAGGCCTATCGGAATTACGCCACGCTCGAGAAGCCGGAGAACGCCCGCGCATGGCTGTACCAGATCGCCCACCGCGTGGCGCTCGATGAGATCCGGCGCCGCAAGATCATCCGGTTCGTGCCGTGGAGCGGCGAGTCGCGGGGCGCCGCCCCCTCAGCTGAGCACCAGGTGATGGATGCGCGTCTTTCGGGCGACCTGCAGCGGGCACTCGATAAGATCCCGGAGCGCCAACGCGCGGCGCTGCTGCTCGCCGAGTTGCACGATCTCACCGGCCTGGAACTGGCGGCCGCGCTGGGGGTGAGTCACGTCGCCGCCCGGGCGCTGCTGACGCGGGCGCGCGGTTCGCTCCGCCAGGCACTCGCCGCCGAACGGGCCGCCGACCTCGAGCCGGACGAGCCGGCCGGTCGACCCAACGCGCACGAGACCCATCGATGAACATCGTCGGTCGCGTCCGTCGCCGCCGCGCCCAGGCCCCCGACGAGCACGAGCGAGCCAGGCTGCTGATGGTCGAACGGCTCGACGGCCCTCGCTCGGGCGATGGGTCTGCCTGGCTCGACGAGCACCTCGGGGGGTGCCCGACGTGCGCGGCCGAGGCGGCAGCGTACGAGGCCGATCGCAACGCGCTCCGTGCGCTCCGGACGCCCCTCCCCGAGCCGCCGCGCGATCTGTGGGCACGGACCGCGGCTGCGATCGAGCAGCAGTCTGAAGGGCGCCGAGCGGGCAGTGGGCCGCGCCGGCGGCTGCCCCTTGGCGCGCTCTCGGGTCTCGCCGTGATCGCCGTGGTCATCGGCGTGAGTCTGCTGTCCGGTGGGGTCACGACGTCGCGGCTGTCGCCAGTCGGGACGTCCGGCACCGTCGGGGCGGACACGGCGGGCGGGAGTCCCGTGCCGAGCGGTCCCCAGGTCGACGCGACCCCGTTCCGCGTCGGGGCCGGCGACGTGGCATGGGTCGACGAAGGACCCGACGGCGGGATGAATTACTCGTCGACGGTGGTCGACTCGGTCTGTCCCGGGACGGGCTCGACCGGCTGTCCGGCCGTCCGCGAGGATCACCAGGGCGTTCTGGCCCTCAAGAGCACACCACGCACCATCACCGGTTCGCCGAATGGTCGCCAGGCGGTCGCCATCGCAAACGTCGGGACGGCCGGCGACGAGCTCCTGATCGTCGCGCTTCCCGAGCCGTCCGCGACCCCCGTGCCGACACCGCCGGCGAGCCCCCTGCTGACGGCGACCCCCAGCACCCAGGCGACCTCCGGCGCCGTCGCATCACCCAGCCGTCCGACCGAGTCCGGTTCGGCCAGCACGTCGCCTGCCGCGACCCCATCGTCGGGCGTCGAGGTCAGCGTCGTCCCATCCCTGACCCCGTCGGCGACCCCTGCTCCGACGGTCGCCGCCCAGCTGGCCATCGCCAGCGGGATCGTCGTCGTCGGCGAATCGGCCGCGTTCTCGCCCGACGGTGCGTGGTTCGCCTTCACGGCGCGGCCGGTCGATGGCTCCGCTGGCGCCGACGTCTATGTCTGGCATGTCGGCGACGAGCGGGCCCACCGGCTGACGAGCGACGGCACGTCGTACTTCGGGTCCTGGTCGGACGGCGACATCATCGCCAGCCGACCGAGCGATCCCACCGCCCGCCAGCCGGACGCGGTCTCGGTCGCGATCGATCCGTCCAGTGGTCGCGAGGCCCCCGCCGGCAGGATGTGGCGACCGATCGTCGACCCGACCGGTCATCTCGCCATCGGCTGGACGGGCACGCTCGCCAGGAACCCGGACACCACGGATTGGGCGCCGGGTTCGGGCCGACTGGAGCTCGGGACGTGGTCGAGCGCAGGATCCGGCGGGCGCCAGGGGTCGGTTCGCGACACGTCGGTGGCCGACGCCGCCCCGGCCGACTTCGACGTGCGCTGGGATGAGACCGGCACGTGGGTGGCGGTCTGGGTCGCCGACCAGAGGGACGCCGACGTCGGACGGCTCAGCCTGCTGCGCGTCGATACGAAGCGGGTACGCATCGAGCGGGTCGCCGGAGCCCCGACCGACGTGGCCGCCCTGCCCGGTTTCTCGATCGGCGACGGACGCCTGGCCTGGGCCACCCCACGGGGACAGGGTGGCGAAGGGAGCCGGATCCAGATCGCCGCGTGGTCGACGGGTGGTGTCGGTACCGTCGAAAGCGGCCCGGGCGGGGATCCCGTCGTCATCCGCTGACCGTCTCGCCGGGCTCAGCGGGGCCGTGCATCCGAGCGTCGGGAGGCGTATCGTTCCCGCCCTATCGTGCGACCCAGATGGTTGGTCGTAGGGTCGGTGCTCACCGCCGCCCTCGCCCTGGTCTCGCTGCCGGGTCTCGCCGGCTCCCGCGTCCCCAGCGCGGAGGAGCCGATCCCGGTCGGCGCATTCCAGCCGTATCCCGTCCCCGCGTCCCTGGCACGATCGCCGATCCCGATCGACGGGCTCGACGCTGCCTACCTGTCGAACGGCGTCGTCGACGGGTCGACCTCGTTCATCGAACCGGGCGCCGCGCCGACGAACGGCCCGACTCGGCGGGTCCGGGTCGATCAGCCGGAGGTCGGACCGACCGCCACCCGCAAGCCGCCGCGCTACACGCTGAAGGGCCAGGCCACCTTCTACGACAACGGCACGACCGCGATGCGGCTGCCGCGCGGCACGGTCGTCATCATCTGCGCCGCCGGCGGATGCGTGGAGCGGGTCGTCAACGACTACGGGCCCGTCAAGCCCGAACGGATCGTCGACCTCTACCGGCCCGACTTCTTCAAGATCTGCGGTTGCCCGTCGTGGAGCGGCGTCATCAACGTCACGGTGTACGTGTACTGAGGATGCAGCGACGGAGCGTGGCGTCGAGCCAGCGCTGGCCGTATCCTTCTGGCAACCCTTTCAGCTGCGGCCCGGTGAGGCCGCCCGCGTGGCCCCGTGAGGCCGGGAAGGAGCGATGACCGGACGCCGGATCATGACCGCCGACGAAGTGCGTCGGGCGACGGTCCGCCTCTCGCATGAGATCGTCGAGAAGCAGGCAGGCACCGAGGGGCTGCTGCTCGTCGGCATCCAACGCCGTGGCGTGCCGCTGGCCCACCGGATCGCCGCGGCCATCGCCGACAACGAGGGCGTCGAGCTGCCGGTCGGCGCGCTCGATATCACGTTCTACCGCGATGACCTTTCGCTCATCGCCCAGCAACCGGTGGTCAAAGGCACGGACCTGCCGCGCGGTATCGACGGGATGACCGTGATCCTGGTCGACGACGTGTTGTATACGGGCCGGACGATCCGGGCGGCGATGGACGCGCTGGTCGACTTCGGGCGGCCGCGAGCGATCCGCCTGGCCGTGCTGGTGGATCGTGGTCATCGCGAGCTGCCGATCCGTGCCGACCACGTCGGCAAGAATGTCCCGACCTCCCGCGAAGAGCTCGTCCGGGTCCACCTGGAGGAGACCGACGGCGAGGATGGCGTCGAGATCGAGCGGGTCGTCGACGCGCCCGTGGCGGCCGAGCCGGTCGCGTGACCGACCTGATCGACGGACGGCCGGAGATGTCGGACGCACCGATGGCGGCCGCTCCCGGGGAACCACTCCTCCCGTCCGTCGATGCCCTGCCCGAGACCCGACCGATCGGCTGGCGACATCGCCACCTGCTCGATGTCGACGTCCTCACCTCCTCCGACTTGGATCTCGTCATGCGCACGACCGACGCGATGCGCGAGGTCCTCGCACGACCGATCACGAAGGTGCCGGCCCTGCGCGGGCGAAACGTGACGATCCTCTTCTACGAGCCGTCCACGCGGACGCGCGTGTCGTTCGAGGTCGCCGCCAAGAACCTGTCGGCGGATGTCGTCAACATCGCGGCTGCCACGTCCTCGACGACCAAGGGCGAATCGCTGGTCGACACCGTGCGCACGGTCGAGGCGCTGGGGGCGCAGATGCTCGTGATGCGCCACAGCGTGAGCGGCGCGCCCTACCTGGCCGCCGAGGTCTTCGGTGGTTCGGTGCTCAATGGCGGCGACGGCTGGCACGCCCACCCGACCCAGGCCCTCCTCGATGTGTACACGATGCGCTCGCATCTCGGTGATGGTCGCTCGCTCGGCCTTGCCGGACGAAAGGTCGTGATCCTCGGCGATGTCCTCCACTCGCGGGTCGCCCGCTCCAACATCTGGACGCTGACGGCGGCCGGCGCCGACCTATGGCTGTGCGGTCCGCCGACATTGCTGCGCGGGTTCGAGGCATGGGCCGGTCGGGGAGCCGCGGCGTCGCGCCGCTTCCACGTCACCGCATCGCCCGACGAGGCGCTGCGCGACGCGGACGTGGTGATGGCACTGCGCATCCAGCGCGAGCGGATGGCGGCGGGCCTGCTGCCCTCGTTGCGTGAGTACGCCGCACGCTACGGGCTGACCGCCGCGCGGCTGGCGCTGGCCAAGCCCGGGGCGCTGGTCATGCATCCGGGCCCGATGAACGAGGGCGTCGAGATCGCGCCGGACGTGGCCGCGGGTGCCCAGTCGGTCATCACGGACCAGGTGACGAACGGTGTCGCGGTCCGGATGGCGCTCCTGTATCTGCTGGCCGGCGTCCACCCGACGTGACCGATGTCGACCTGAGCCGGGTCTGGCTGGTCGATCCGGCGGTCGGGCGCGAGGGCCCGGGCGAGATCGTCGTCCGCGACGGCGTGCTGACCAGCGTGACCTGGCTCGAGGGCGCCGAGGCCGACGGCATCGACGCGTCCGGCGTGGTCGTGGCACCGGGTTTCGTCGACCTGCATGCCCATCTGCGCGAGCCCGGCAACGAGGACGCCGAGACGATCGCGACCGGCCTCGCCGCGGCGGCGCACGGCGGCTTCACCACGGTCTGCGCGATGCCGAACACGACGCCCGCCCTCGATGAACCCGGCGTGCTGGCCGAGATCCGCGCTGCGGCGGCGGCGTCGGGGTCGCCGACCGAGCTCCTGGCATACGGTGCGGTCACCGCTGGTCGGCGCGGCGAGGGGCTCGCCGCCCTGGGCGAGTTGGCCGATGCCGGCGTGGTCGGTTTCTCCGATGACGGTGCCCCCGTTCGCTCGGCGACGATCATGCGCAACGCGCTGGCCTACGCGGGCGCGCTCGGTCTACCCGTGGTCGACCACGCCGAGGATGCGGGCCAGACGGAGGGGGCGGAAGCGAACGATGGCGTCGTCGCGACCGTGCTCGGCCTGCGTGGCTGGCCGGCGGCGGCGGAGGCGACGGCCGTGGCACGCGACCTGGCCATCCTGGGCGAGGTCTGCGGCGACGTGCCGAGCGTCCGCCTGCACCTCACCCATCTCTCGACGGCGGCGGCGCTTGACCTGGTGCGTCGCGCGAAGGATGCCGGACTGCCGGTGACCTGCGACGTGACCCCGCACCACGTCGCCCTGACCGACGAGTGGATCGCCGGATCGCGCCGGTTCGCCTGGGAGATCGGGCCGGACGGCGACCCCTGGCGCGACGGCACGCTGACCGCGGCGCCGTACGATCCGTCACTGCGGGTCAACCCGCCACTCCGCGCGGTCGCCGATGCGCTGGCCTGCCTGGAGGCCCTCGCGGACGGCACGGCCGATGCCATCGCCACTGACCACGCCCCGCACACCGAGGTCGACAAGGCCGTCGAATTCGGCCTGGCCGCCACCGGGATCAGCGGCATCGAGACGGCCCTCGGGGTCGTCCTGGCCGCGGTCGACGCCGAGCGGCTCACGCTGGCCCGGGCGATGATGGCGCTCACGGTCGCGCCGGCCGCGATCGTCGGGCGGCGACGGGGCCTGGTCGAGGGCGCACCCGCCGACCTCGTCGTGTTCGACCGATCGGAGCGGTGGACGGTCACCGCCGATGCCCTGCTTTCGAAGGGCAAGCACACGCCGCTCCTCGGGCTGGAGCTGTCGGGTCGGGTCCTGCTGACGATGGCCGGGGGTCGCGTCGCGTACGAGGCCG
>DASSMQ010000109.1:0-18818 GCA_035688805.1 Candidatus Limnocylindrales bacterium | reverse complement strand
CGAACGACCTTCGGGCGACTGCAGCGGATGGGTGTGCTCGCCGGCTGCGTGGAGGCGGGGGCGCTCGATGGCTGATCGCCTGGCTCGGAGAGGCGAGGGATGACGGAGCGTGCGGACCTGGTGGTGGTCGGAGCCGGGACGGTCGGTGGCTGGGCATCGGTCTTCGCCGCGGAGGCGGGCCTCGAGCGGGTGATCGTGCTCGACCGTGGCCTGGCCGGCATGGGCGCCTCGTCGCGGGCGGCGGGCATCGTCCGGGCGCAGGGAGGCACGCCGGCCACGGTCGCGCTCGGTCGCTGGTCGATCGACTTCTACGAGCGCCAGGCGGCGATCTACGACACCGACTCGGGCTTCCGACGGCTCGGCTATCTGATCCTCGCGGTCACGGCCGACGACGAAGCGGCCGGTCGTGCGAGGGTCGACATGCAGCGTGCGGCCGGGCTCGACGACGTGCGCTGGCTGTCGGCCGCCGACGCCGTGGCGGTGGTCCCGACCCTGGCATCCGGCGGTCACCGGGGCGGGTCGTACCGGGCAGGCGACGGCCACATCGATCCGCCACGCAACGTCCGCGCGTATGGGCTGGCCATGGCCCGGCGCGGCGTCGAGCTGCGCGAGCGCACGGCCTTCACGGGTCTGCGACTGTCCGCGGATGGGTCGCGGCTCGTCGGCGTCGAGACGAGCGCCGGCCCGATCGAGACCGAACGATTGCTGCTCGCCGGCGGCCCATCGTTCCGCGAGGTCGGTCGGCTCGCCGGCGTCCGGGTCCCGGTCGGCGCCGCTCGCCACACGGTGGCGGTCCTCGAGCCGCACGCGGCCTTTGCGGTCGAGCGCATGGCGATGGTCTTCGACCTTGGAGCCGGGTTGTACTGGCGGCTCGAAGAAGGCGGCCTGCTCTTCGGCTGGAGCGATCCCGACGACGAGCCGGGCGAGGCCCGGTCCATCGACTGGACTGCGTACGAGCGCTACCGAGCACGCCTCGCGGACTACGTGCCGCTGACGCGCGACCTCGGGTTGCGCAAGATCTGGGCCGCGACCATCGATTACACGCCCGACCATCTCCCGATCCTCGGACCGGCGCTGCGACCCGACGGGTCGGCGATCGACGGCGTCACCATCGCCTCGGCCGCAGGGCACGGGATGATGTGGGGTCCGGGCGTGGCGCGGGTCGCCGCCGATCTCGTGGTCCTGGGATCGACCGAGCTGATCGACGTCCACGAGCTCGGTGTCGACCGATTCGATGCCGAGGGACGCAGCCGCCTTGCCCCCGACCCGATCGCGCTGCCCTTCCCGGCCACGACCGGCGATTGACGCGCTCGGTCAGCGCTCCGACTTGAGCGCGTCCGGCGGCAGCAGCCAACGCAGGTTGCCGGCCCCGGCCATGAGTGGCCGATCGATCTCGATCCGGGCCAGGGCGCCCTTGCGCATCGAGACGCCGGCCGCGCCGCACAGCAGGGCCAGGAGGTCGCTGAAGTCCGGATCGTGGCCGACGAGCACCACGCTCTCGGGATCGCCGGCATCGCCCAGCGCCGCCTCCGCGGCCTCGATGTCGAGCCCGCCGGCGAGGCGGTCGTCGAACGTCACCGCCAGGCCGATCCGATCCGCGACCGGCTCCGCGGTCTGGGCCGCGCGCACCTTGGGCGAGCTGATGATCCGATCGGTGCGGAATCCGATCGCCTCGAGGTGCCGCGCCAGCCGCCGGGCCTGCGCCTCGCCCTTCTCCGACAGGGGGCGAGCCGAGTCATCGCCGTGCCAGGCCTCGGGATCGCCGGCATGGGCGTGGCGGAGGAGGTGGAGCAGCATCAGGCCGGCTGGCGCGTGGTGACGGTCGCGAACTGGGCGACCCGCTCGCTCATCGCCAGGAGGACCCGACGGAACACGGCCAGTCGTTCCTCCTCGGTCCCGGTCGCCTCGGCTGGGTCGTCGTAGCCCCAGTGCAGCGATGCGTGGTCACCCGGGAACACCGGGCAGACCTGGCGCGCCTGATCGCAGACGGTGATCACGTAGTCGAAGATCTGACCCCGGAACTCGTCGACCGACTTCGAGCGCGCCCAGGAAGCGTCGATACCCCGTTCGGCCAGGACCCGAAGCGTGAGCGGGTTCACGCCCAGCGGCTCGGTGCCGGCACTGTGGACCTCGAACCGGTCGCCGCCGTAGCGACGCAGCATGGCCTCGGCCATGAGGCTCCTGGCCGAGTTGCCGGTGCACACGAACAGGACCCGGATGGGCGAGCCATCGCTCACGGGTTGAGGTCCTCCACGTCGCCGGTCACCAGGTAGACGATGTCTTCGGCGATGTTCGTCGAGCGGTCGCCGATCCGCTCGATGTAGTGCGACGCGATGATGATCCGGGTGCCGCGCTCGACGTTGGCGGGATCGGAGCGCATGAGCGCCACGACCTCGTCGAAGATCCCGTGGTACAGCCGGTCGATCTCATCGTCGAGGACGGCGACCTCGCGGGCGGCGACCGCATCGGCGTCGACCAGGGCGCGCAGAACGCCATGGACGAGGATCGCCGAGCGTTCGGCCATCTCCGGCAGCTTGACGTAATCGGACAGCGGCGGCTCCGGCGCGAGCTTGATGACCTGCTTGGCCAGCGAGGCGGCATGATCGCCGATGCGCTCGAGCTCGTAGGTCACGTGATCGAGCGTCAGCAGGTAGCGCAGGTCGCGCGCGACCGGGCTCTGCGTCGCGATCGTCACGCTGATCAGCCGCGACACCTCGCGCTGCGCGTCGTTGATCCGGGCGTCGGCCTTGATGACGTCGAGGGCCAGGTCGGCGTCGTGCTCGACGAGCGATGTGGACGCGCGGCGGATCGCCTCCTCCACGAGGGCGCCCATGTGCAGGACGGCGTCCTTGATCTCGCTCTCCTGCAGATCGAGGAGGTCCCGTCGCGCCATCGGGGGCGTGGCCTGCCGCGGCCCGGCCGCCTGCAGCAGGGCATCGACGTCGCGGTCCATCCCGCTGGGTCCCACCGGATCGGGCATCGGGCGCTCCTCGCTCATCCGAACCGGCCCGACACGTAGTCCTCGGTCATCTGATCACGCGGGTTGGTGAAGATCGTGATGGTGTCGTCCTGCTCGACCACGTGGCCGGCGCGATCGTCGTCCATGTTCATGAACACCGTCCGATCGGAGGCACGGGCCGCCTGCTGCATGTTGTGGGTGACGATGACGATCGTGTAGTTCTCCTTGATCTGCGCCATCAGCTCCTCGATCTGGAGCGTGGCGCGCGGATCGAGGGCGGAGCACGGCTCATCCATCAGGATGACCTCCGGCTCGGTGGCGATCGCCCGGGCGATGCACAGGCGCTGTTGCTGCCCACCGGAGAGCGACAGTCCGGACTGGCCGAGCTTGTCCTTGACCTCATCCCAGATCGCCGCGCGGCGCAGGCTGGACTCGACCAGCCCGTCGAGGTCGCCCTTGAAGCCGTTCAGACGCGGGCCGAAGGCGACGTTGTCGTAGATCGACTTCGGGAACGGGTTCGGCTTCTGGAACACCATCCCGATCCGCCGGCGGACCTCGACCGGATCGACATACGAGGCGTAGATGTCCTCGTCGTGGAAAGTCACCCGGCCCTCGACCCGGGTGCCCGGGATGAGGTCGTTCATCCGGTTGATCGTGCGCAGCAACGTCGACTTGCCGCAGCCGGATGGTCCGATGAGCGCGGTGATCCGATGGGTCGGGACGTCGATCGAGATGTCCTTCACGGCCCGGAACGAGCCGTAATAGAAGCTCAGGCGATCGAGCCGGATGACGGGTGCCAAGGCAGGCGGCGTCGACACGGCGGCGTCGATCGATGCGGGGGCGGCGGACATGTCGGGTGGCGGCATGGTCAGGGTCATGGGGTCTCCAGGGTCGGTCGGGCTGTCACCCCGCACGGTCGGTTCGCGGTCGGCGGCGTCGTCGGATGCGTCGGATCGGGCATCGGTCATCGGCGGTCGTACCGGTTTCGCAGCAGGATCGCGAAGCCGTTCGCGATGACGGTGACCAGTAGCAGGACGATGATCGCCGCCGAGGTCAGCGCTCGGAATTCCTCCTGCGGCTTGCGCGCCCAGTCGTACACGATGACGGGCAGGGCGGTGAACGGGCCGCCGAACAGGTCCGCAAGGTTGCGCCCCGCGGAGAACGAGCCGAGGACCGCTCCGATCAGGATCAACGGCGCGGTCTCGCCGAGCGCCCGCGAAAGGGCGAGAACGGTCCCGGTCAGGATCCCCGGTGTCGCCGAGGGCAGGATGAGCTGCCGGACGACCTGCCAGCGCGAGGCACCGATCCCGAACCCGGCCTCCCGGAGGGTCGATGGCACCGCGCGGATGGCTTCGGCTGACGTGATGATGACGAGCGGGAGGATCAGGACCGCGAGGGTCAGGCCGCCGGTGATCACATTGGCCCCGTTCGATGTCCCGAACGACTGGAGCAGCGTCACGAAGACGGCGAGCCCGAACAGGCCGTAGACCACGGACGGAACGCCCGCCAGATTGCGGATGTTGATGTCGATGAAGCGGCTGAGCCGGGTCGCCGGCGCGTATTCCTCGAGGTAGACAGCGGTCAGGATGCCGATCGGGAACGCGGTCAGGGCCACGATCAGGGCAAGGAGCGCGCTGCCGATCAACCCCTGGACGACGCCGGCCCGGGCGGGCGAGCTCGACAGCGGAGCCGTCAGGAAGCCGACCCCGCGCTCCGCGATGACCGGGATGCCGCGGCCGAGCTGGTCGACGACGAGCACCGCCAGCAGGGCCAGGCTGAACAAGAGGCTCAGCAGCAGGACGGCGGCGAAGAGATAGCCCGCGACGTCGATGCGCTGGCGATGGAGTGACCGTCGGACGGTCCCGGCTGCGACGCTCGTGGCGGCCGACATGGCTAGTACTGCTGCCGCGTGCGGCGGACGAAGATGTCGCCGAGGACGTTCAGGCCGAGGGTCATCGCGAACAGCACGAATCCAAGGAAGTAGAGGCTCAGGAACGCCGACGAATTGCCGGTCACGTTGTCGCTGCCCGTCGCCAGGGAGGCCATCGCGCCGGTGAGGGTCTGACCCGGCCCGATCGGGTCGAGGGTGAACAGCGATCCACCGCTGGCGCCGGCCGCCACGGCCACGACCATCGTCTCGCCGATGGCTCGAGAGATGGCTAGGATCAGGGCGGCGACGATCCCCGAGATCGCGGCCGGCACGACGACTCGCAGGCTCGTCGTCACGCGGCGAGCCCCGAGCCCGTACGACGCCTCGCGCAGCGACAGCGGCACCGCGCGCATCGCGTCCTCCGAGATCGAGGCGACGAGGGGGATGGTCAGGATGCCGACCCCGAGCCCGGCCGCCAGCAGGCTGAAGGCCTTCGCTTCGGAGAACAACGCCTGGACGACATGGGGACTGATCCAGGTCAGGGCGAAGAATCCCAGGACGACGCTCGGGACCCCGGCCAGGATCTCGAGGACCGGCTTGACCACCCGCCGGACCCGGGTCGAGGCGTACTCCGAGAGGAACACGGCACTCGCCAGTCCGACCGGCGCCGCCAGGGCCATCGCGATCAGGGTGATGATCAGCGTGCCCGCGATGACCGTTCCGAGGCTGAACATGCCGCGCCGCGGGAACCAGCCGTCGGCGACGAGCTGCGAGAGCTGGATGGACGAGACGAACGAGATCGCCTCGAAGATGAGCGACAGCACGATGCCGGCACTGATGGCGACCGAGACGATCGAGGCCCCGAGCAGGAAGGCCCGCACGAGGCCCTCGTTGCGGTGGCGTCGTGGCGAGCCCTCGAGGCGACGGGATGCGCCGGTCAGGGTGGTCATGTGGTCGCCCAGTCTAGCGTTGGAAGAAACGGGAGCCGGTCGGGCCTTCCGAGCGGACCGACCGGCTCCCGGGGGAGGAGGGGGATGACTACTTGGCGGCGTCCCAGGCTGCGCGCGATGCGGTCAGCTTGTCGGCCGGCAGGTTCACGTACGGCACGGTCTTGAGGACCGTCGAGATGGTGCCGTCGGCGAGGTAATAGTCGACGTAGGCGGAGACGGCCGGGTTGGCCTTCTCCTTGGCCTTGTTCACGTAGAGGTACAGGGTCCGTGACAGCGGATACGAGCCGTCGGCGATCGTGGCGGCGCTCGGCGCGACGCACGTGCCGTTCGCGTCCTTGGCCACCTGGATCTCGGCGACCTTGTCCTTGTTCTCTTCGGCGTAGGCGAAGCCGACCCAGCCGAGCGATGTCGGCGAACCGGTGATGCCCTCGATGATCGTGTTGTCGTTGGCGCTGGCCGTGTAATCCGGGCGGGTCGTGGTGTGCTTGGCCGGGGCGACGATCTTGCCCCGCGCAGTCGCGATCTTGTCGAGCGCGATCTCGATGAAGCTGTCGTAGGTACCCGACTCCTCACCGGGACCGGTGATCGCCAGATCGGCGCTCGGGAAGGTCGTGTTCGAGCCGAGCTCCTTGGCCAGCGCCTGGGCGTCCGACCACTTGTTGAAGCCCTGTGATTCGGGGCCGACGAGCGCGTAGAGGTCTGCGAACGACAAGCACGTGACGGCCGTGTTCGACGGGTTGGTCATGACGGTCATCCCGTCGAAGGCGATGGGCAGCTCGATGTAGTCGATGCCGGCGGCCTTGCAGGCTGCGGCCTCCTCGTCCTTGATCTTGCGCGAGGCGTCGCTGATGTCTGTTTCGCCTTTGCAGAACACCTTGAAGCCGTCACCGGTCCCTGGGCCCTTGACGGTGAACGTGAAGTCGGCGTTCGACGCGGCGAGCGCTTCGGCGACAGCGGTCGAGATCGGCTCGACGGTCGAGGAGCCGGAGACGTTGATCGAGCCGCTCACGGCCGGCGCCCCGCTGGCGGGCGCACTGGCATCGCCCGAGGCCGCCGCGGACGGGGCTCCGGCCGATGCGGCGGTCGGTGCGGTGGTCGCACCTCCGCCGCTGGAGCAGGCGGCGAGGGTGAGCGCCGCCGCGAAGGCGAGAGCGCCCAGGCGCTGGATGGTGGGGATGGTCACGCGATGATCCTCCTGATCGCCGGGCCGATATGAGGCTCGGGCATGCTCGGACGAGTGCTCCCTGTCTACGGGACGACCATCAAGTGGCGGCATCAACGGGCCCTTTTCGGTGGGTTAAGAGCGGGTTAACGGGCGGGGACCGGGCCCCGAGCCCCGGTCCCCGCCCGTGATCAGCGGCCCTCCGGATCGAGTCGGTATCCCACGCCACGTACGGTCACGAGGTGGATCGGCGCCTCGGCGCGCGGCTCGAGCTTGCTGCGCAGCCAGCGGACGTGGACGTCGACCGTGCGTGGGTCGCCGGAATGTCCCGGTCCCCACACGCGGTCGAGCAACTGCCGGCGGCTATAGGCGCGGCCTGGGTGCGCCGCGAGCGTGGCGAGGAGCTGGAACTCCTTCGGCCGCAGGTGGACGAGGGCACCGGCCCGTCGGACTTCGTGCGCCACCAGATCGAGCTCGGCGTCGTTGGTCACCGCCAGGACCGTGACGTGGCGCCGGCGCGTCCGCCCCTCGAGGATCGACAGCCGGGCGCCGAGCTCTCGCGGATCGATCGTGTCGGGATGCGCCTCGTCGACGCCCGCCCGAAGCGCCTGGAGGCGTTCGTCGACCGCTCGGCGCGGACTGACGAGGACGACGCGCAGCGTTTCCCGGCGTCGCCGCTCGTGGAGCGCCATATCGAGCTCTGCCCGGCCCGCGGGTGGTGTGGCCAGGATCGCGATGCGCGGTCGCAACGACCGCAGCAGCCCGGCGAATTCACCAGGATCGGTGGTGGTCCGGACGATCGGGGCGTCGCTCGGCGTGTGCAGCTTGGACCGGGCGGCCAGGCGGAGGATCGGCCCGTCCTCGGCGAGGGCGAGCCACGGAGCGGTGGTACCGGTCATGTCGGCAGGGTCGCTCGCCGTCGCTAACCCGACGTCGGCGCCTCGTTAACGTCATGTTGGCGACGGTTCCAGCCGTGCCGGTGCGGCACGACGTCGACCGGCTCCGCCGGTGGGCACGAGCGACCCAGCGAGCCGATCAGGCCCCCGAACGTCGCGACGCGGATCGACCCGGCGGCCGTGACGGCGAGCCGGATCCGCGGACGTCGATCGACGCCGATGTCGGTCGGCGCGTCGGCGCGATCAGGTCGAGGGTCTCGAGGCTCGGGGTGACGCCGAACTCCCCCTCGAGCATCCGCCGGCAGGCGTCGAGCGCGCGAACCGCGGCACCACGGTCGCCGGCCGCGAGGTGGGCTCGGATGAGCAGTCGGTAGGCATGCTCGCGGAATGGATCGACGTCGATCGCCTCGGCGGCATCGCGCGCCGCAAGCGCGGCATCACCTTGCGCGATCCAGACCTCCGCCAGACATTCGAGCGAACGCAGCCGCACGTCCGCCAGGTGGCGTCGGAGACGCTCCAGCCAGTCGGCCTCCTCACCGGGCAGGAGCGGTCGAGACGCGATCGCGCGAGCCGCGAGCGCCCATCCGCAGGCGCCGGAGAGGTCGCCGCCGGACAGTGCGGTCTCGGCGCGATGGATGGCCTCGGTCGACGCATCCAGGTCCAGCCAGGCTCCGGCGGGCAGCCGCAGCGCATACGCCCCGCTGGTGCTGCTGAGTGCCGCCGCCGCCCCCACTCGTCCGAGCAGCGAGCGGAGCTTGCTGACCAGCGCCCGCAACGCGCCATCCCACGCCGGCGGCCAGTCCGGGCCCCACAGATCGTCCGCCAGGTCGACATGCGGGACGGCCTCGTGGATCGCGGCCAGCCGAACGAAGAGCCGTCGGGCCTGCCGTCCTGCGAACGCTCGCTCGCCCACGGTCACGCCGTTGGCTCCGCGCAGCGCGATCCCGCCGGCGAGGTACACCCGGAGCGGGGACTCCGATGGCGCTTCCAACGTTTCGCCAACCACGCTGCCTAGTATCGACCGCCTCCATACCGCAGGAGGACGACATGAACGACGGCGACCGATCCGCCTCCGGGGTGACGGTCATCATCCGGGCTCGCCTGAAGGGCGATCCCACGGCGGCCCAGCAGCTCCACGATCAGGTGACCGGGGCAACGCGCGAACAGGCACTTGCCGCCGGTGATCTCTCGCACCGGGTGTTCCTCGATCCGACTGACCCGATGGCATTCCTCGGGATCGATGAGTGGCGGTCAGCCGACGCGGTCGCCGCCTTCGCGGGCAGCCCGCAGATCCAGGAGTTCTTCGCGCAACTCTTCGACGGGCCGCCAGAGATCTACGTGGTGGTGCCATCTGATTGGAACCAGTGGTAGGGTCCGTCCGTGGCCGATGTGTTGATCGCGCGATGTGACTGCGGCTGGACCGCTCGAGGTCCCGAGCCGGAGCTGGTCGCGCGCATCCAGGAACATGCCCGTGAGGTCCACGGGGTGGACGTGACGCGCGAGCAGGCGCTCGCACAGGCGAGGCCGGTCGAACCTGACTGAGGCCGGCCTGGCCCGTACATCCGACGGGACTATCCCGGGGTCGATGCCGTATCACCCTCGCCGCGGAGGCGCGAGCCAGCCCGGTAGGTGACGACCTCGACCCGCTCCAGGGTCACCAGCCCGTCGCCGATGATCGGATCGAGCTCCTCGAGCACCGCTCGGAGCCGGGCTTCCTCGTCGACGACCTCGATGAGGATCGGCAGGTCCTCGGACAGGCGCAGGAGGCGGCTCGTGTGGAGGTGGGCGTTCGCCCCGAACCCCTCGATGCCGCGGAATACGGTCGCCCCGGCGATCCCGCGCTCCCGCAGCAGCGCGACGATGACCTGGTATAGCGGCCGGCCGCTCGCATGGTCGGCTTCGCCGATGTAGATCCGGACGAGGAGCGCCGGCCCGGACAGCCGGCTCATATCGACCGTCCCACGAGCAGCCCGACGCCGACCGCGACGATGCCGAGCGCGACCGACCCGAGCAGGTTGGCCAGTGCGAGGCTGACGACCCCCGACTCGACCAATCGCCACGACTCGAGCATCCACGTCGAGAAGGTCGTGTACGCGCCGATGAAGCCGATCAGCACGGGGCCGCGGATCTCGGCCGGCAGGATCGCCCGGTCGGTCGTGAGCGCGAACAGCAGCCCGAGGATGAACGAGCCGCTGACGTTGATCAGGAGTGTCCCGAACGGGAAGGCACCGGCCGTCCGCTCGGACACCGCCCCGTCGATCACGTACCGGGTGATCGCTCCCGCGAACCCTCCGAGACCGATCAGGAGCAGCGGCATGGACGTCCTCGTGCGTTGATGTCCGGATGGTACCGTTCCGCACCGGCGCGAACGGATGGCAGCGGCGGCAGCAGCGGAGGCAGGGACCATGGGCACCTCGCTCGAGGGACAGGACACCAGCGATTCCGCGGCCGTGCCCGCGACGAGCGTCCCGGTCGAGGTCCTCGAGGCCGTCGACGACCTCCTCGTCGCCGCAGCCGCGCCGGCCGCCCCGGTCAGCAAGAAGACGCGCGCCGCGATCCGGCGACTCGGCCGTCGTCTCGAGCGCGCGCTCGCGACGGAGACGAAGCGTCTGCGCCAGGTCGAGAAGGGCCGCGAGCGGCTGGCGAAACGTGAGCGCCGGGCGGCCGCGGCGGCCGCGGAGACGGCGGCCCTCATCGTCCGGATCCGCGACACCGCCCGCGAGGCGGTCAACGGGCCGACTGACGGCGCCGCCGCTTCAGAAGCGGAGGCCGATCGGGCCAACGCCCCGACGTCGGCCACGACCTCGCGTACGAGCGCGAAGGGCTCCGGCCCTGAGGCGACGGCGACAGAAACCAGATGACCCTGGGTGCGCCGGTCGCGGCGGCCCTCGATCTCGGGTCCAATTCGGTCCATCTGCTGGTCTCGGTCATCGCCGGTCACCGGCTGCGGCCCATCGCCGACGAATCGGTCTTCCTCGGACTCGGCGCGGCCGTGGATGCGCGTGCCCATCTCGGCGAGGCGGATCGAACGGCGCTGGTGGCGACCCTGGACCGCTACGCCACGACCGCGCGACGCCTCGGGGCGACGGCGATCGCGCTGCTCGGCACCGAGCCCATCCGCCGGGCGGCCGATGCCCCCCGCATCGTGGCCGAGGTCGCGCGCGGGACCGGCCTCCCGCTATATGTCCTCTCCCACGAGGAGGAGGCGTACCTCACCTTCATCGGGGTGAGCGGCGGCTGGCCGGTCGAGCACGAGACGTTGGTCGTCGACATCGGTGGCGGCAGCTCCGAATTCTGTGCGGTCGCACCTGACGGCCCGGCTCGGGCCGCCGGCCTGCGGATCGGCTCGAACGGGCTCACGCGGCGATTCGCGACGACGGACCCGGTCGGCGAGGCCGCGCTACTGGCCATGGCCTCGGCCGCCGATATGACGCTTGCGGGAGCCCTGCCGGCCCAGCCCGCCGAGGTCGTCATCGTTGGCGGCACGGCGTCGAACCTGCTCAAGGTGACCGCGGCCGGCACTCGCGACCTCGTCCTGACGACGGCACGACTCGATGAGGCGATCGCCAACATCCGGTCCGCGCCGGCCGCCGAGATCACGACGCGATTCGCCGTCAACCCGAAGCGCGGGCCGCTGCTCGCGGCCGGGGCCGTCATCGTCGGAGCGTTGATGCGACGGTATGGCGTCGATCGATTGCGGGTGTCGGACGCCAGCCTGCGCGAGGGCGCCATCCTGGTGATCGATCACGCCGGTCAGGCGTGGCGGGACCGACTGCCGAGCCTTGCCCACGGCTGGAAAGCCTGATCCCGCCATCGGCGGACGGTCAGAGGCCGGCGACGACCCGCCCGAGGGAGTGACGGAACCCTGACCCTGCCAGGCCCCGCCACGGGACCGACAGCGTGCGTCGCAGACGGGCCACCTCGCGCTCGCGGTCGACGAGGTAATGGCCGATGGCCGTCGACTCGGCGTGGCTCAGTCGGCCCGAGCCCTCGACCAGGAACGTCCTCGCCATCGAGGCGCTGACGTCCGCATCGTTCATCAGCCCGAGGTGGTCCTGCAGGGCGGTGACCCGGGCGATCAGCGGCAGCGATCCATCGCCGAGAGCCTCCTGGACGAACTCGAGCGTGTAGCGCAGCCATTTGCTCGCGATGCGCAGTTCGTGGAGCGTCTCGACGTCGGCCCAGCGCAGGACCGGCTCGTAACCGCGGACCGTCTCGTAGGCGGACCAGATGCGCGAGCTCGCGGTGTCCCGGATCCGATGCGGCTCGACGGCCCGGACCGGGCTGGCGGCCGCGCCCTCGGTCCGGACGAAATCGAGGTAATCGTCGATGAACCTGGCATACGCGGGCGAATCGAGTTCACGTAGCAACAGCACCCGTGCGTCGTCGCGATGCTGTCGCCAGGCGACGACCAGCGGCTCGAGGCTGCGCTGCTCGTCGACCGGCCGGTCGGCGCGGTAGGCATCGACCGCCTCGAGCTGGACGTCGAGGTCACGGACTGCGCCAAGGCGTCGGGCGAGCTCGCGCAGGCCGTGCCGATACGCCTTCGTCCGGTTCGGCCGGAAGGACGGGCCGAAGATCCGCCACGCGGCGCGCTGCCGGCGCGTCGCGACCCGCATCTTGTGGACGTCCTCCTGGTCGATCCCGGCGCGGACGCCGGGTTCTCGATCGAGCATCCGCGCGAGATGGAAGCGCATGACCTTGCGCCCGGCTTCGGCGAGCGGGTCGTCGGCGAGGACGCCCGGCGTCCGGCCGACGATGAGCCTCGGGATGACGTCCGGCGGTACGTCGGCCGCGTCTGGAGAAGTGGCGCCGTCGATGGCAGCCAGCGCGGACTCGAGCTTGCTGCCGGCCGCTCGGTGCAACCCCGGTTCCGTCTCGATCGCCGCGCCGAGCGCCGCGAGCTCACCCTCTTCGCCCTTCATCAGCTCGGCCTCGAGCTCGACGAACCGGTCGACGACCCGACCGCGGGCCACGACATCGACCTCGTCCAGGCTCAGCTCGACGCGCGTCGCGGCGGAGCGCAGCTGGCGCTTGCGGCGGAGCTGGCGGATCGTGACCCGCTCGACCAGGGGAGCGTCGCCAGCGTGTTCCAGCACGAGCGACCGCGCGTCGGACGCGGGCCAGTCGACCGGCGGTGCGACCCGATCGGCCGGGCCCTCGAGCTCCTCGCGTCGGACGGATCCCCCCGGCCCATCGCCGTGGGCCAACGACTTCACCGAGACGACCGTGGCGCCGCGGGCCTGCCGGAGCCGCACCGCGAAACCGGCGCGGGCCAATGCCCCATCCGCCGTGTCGACGTAACGATCCTCGAGTTGGGTCGATCGGGCGCCCGCGGCGCCGCCCGTGAACGGTCCCAGGCGTTCGGCGGCGAGAACCCGCTCGCCTGCCGCCAGATCGCCCACCCGGTACTTGAGCTCGACCTCGGTCATGCCCGCGGGTCCAGCGATCCGACCCCCGCGCCGGGTCGCCGCGGCGCCGATGCCACCTCTCCGGACTCGAGTGCCCGTTCCTTGAGCGTCTCGAACGTGTCGATGGTGCCGGCGCGGCCCTCGAGGGTCTCGGTCCGGACCCAGCGCGCGTTCGGCTGGAGCTGCCACGACCGCCGGTCGTCGGCGAGCATCAGCTCGACGATCTCGGCGATCCGGGCTCGGGCGTCGGAATCCTCGACCGGCACCACGGCCTCGACCCGCCGGTCCAGGTTGCGGTCCATCAGGTCGGCCGAGCCGATGAACCACTGGCGGTCGCCGCCGTTCTCGAAGCCCCAGATCCGGGAGTGCTCCAGGAACTCGCCGACGATCGAGCGGACCCGGATCCGTTCCGAGATGCCGGGGATGCCGGGCTGGATCGAGCAGGCGCCGCGGACGATCAGGTCGATGTCGACCCCGGCGCTCGAGGCGCGGTAGAGCGCCTCGATGACCGGCATGTCGACGATCGCGTTGAGCTTGAGGACGATCCGTGCCGGCCGTCCGGCTGCCGCGTGGGTGACCTCGCGTTCGACCAGCTCGAGGAACCCCGATCGGAGGCTGTGCGGCGCCACGAGCAGGCGCCGGAACGTTCGCTGCCGCGACAGGCCGGTCAGCACGTTGAAGAGGTCCGTCACGTCGGCGCCGATCTCGGGGCGCACGGTCAGCAGCCCCAGGTCGACGTACAGTCGCGCGGTCTTCGCGTTGTAATTGCCGGTGCCGATGTGGACGTACAGCCGCAGGCCGGAGCCCTCGCGACGAACCACCAGGGCCGTCTTCGAGTGGGTCTTGAGCCCGACGAGACCGTAGACGACGTGCGCCCCGGCCCGCTCCAGCTTGCGGGCCCAGATGATGTTGGCCTCCTCGTCGAAGCGGGCCTTGATCTCGACCAGGACGACGACCTGCTTCCCTCGCTCCGCGGCGCGGATCAGGGACTGGACGATCGGCGAATCGCCCGACGTCCGGTAGAGGGTCATCTTGATGGTCAGGACGTCGGGGTCATCGGCGGCCTGGGCGATGAACCGCTCGACCGACGCCGCAAACGACTCGTACGGGTGGTGGACCAGGATGTCGCCGGCCCGGACGGCGGCGAACACGTCGGCCGGCTCATCCTCGTCGGGCGGGACCAGCCGTGGCGGCGTGACCGGCGTCCACGGTGCGGCGCGCAGCTCGGGGAGGTCCAGGTCGGCGATGCGGTACAGGGCCGTCAGGTCGAGCATGCCGGTGATCTCGTAGCAGTCCTCGGCCTGCAGGCCGAGACCCCGCAGGAGGAGGTTCCGGGTGGCGGCCGGCATGGTGCGTTCGACCTCGAGCCGGACGGCCTCCCCGAACCGACGCCGCCGCAACTCCTCCTCGATGGCCATCAACAGGTCGTCGGCCTCGTCCTCCTCGACGGTGAAATCGGCGTTGCGCGTGACCCGGAAGAGGTGCGAATCGACGACCTGCATGCCGGTGAACAGGTCCTGCAGGTTGGCCTCGATGACCTGGTCGATGGTGATGAACCGGTGCGGTTCGACTTCGAGCAGGCGGGGCAGGATCTGCGGCACCTTGACCCGAGCGAACACCCGCTCGTTGGTCTCCGGATCGACCAGCCCGACCGCGATCGACAGGCTGAGCGTCGAGATGTACGGGAAGGGATGGCCGGGGTCGACCGCCAGCGGCGTCAGCACCGGGAAGATCTCGTCGAGGAAGCGTTGCCGCAGGACCTCGTGATATTCCGGGATCGCGGCGTAATCGACGATCGAGACGCCCTCGGCGGCGAGCGCCTGGCGGAGCTCGACGAAGATCGCCGAGTGATCGGCCACGAGCTCGAGGACGCGCTCGCGGGCCGCGGCCAGCTGCTCGGCCGGCGTCCGGCCATCAGGAGCCCGAGTGACGGCCCCAGCCTCGACCTGCTGGCGCAGCCCCGCGATCCGGACCTGGAAGAACTCGTCGAGGTTGCCGGCGAAGATGGCCGCGAACTTGACCCGCTCCAGGAGGGGGTTCCGGGCGTCCCGCGCCTCGTGCAGCACCCTGGCGTTGAACTCGAGCCAGGACAGCTCGCGATTGAGGTAGGGGAGCTGCGAGGGCTCGCGTTGGGCCGTCCGCCGGGGACGCGCCGAGACCGCACGGGGCGCGGTTCCGGGTTGGACGGCGGCCATAGCGCGTGCGGCTCCTGTCAGCGGACTGGGCGGGCGAGGATAGCATGGCCCTTCCGTCGGTCCGGATGGGCCGGATGGGTCATTCCTCGGCCACGTACCGTCGTTCGCCGGCGACCGGATCGAGCCAGACGCGCATCGGGATCCCGGTCGTCGGATCGACGAACCGCTCGTCGGTCGGGCGGAACCGCGGGTCGAGCCCGGCGGCCGATGGTTCGCCGCCGCCGGGGCCCGGTGGGGCGGCCGTCCGCTCGGCCTCCGCGGACCGATAGCGCACGCGCTCGATGACCGCGGCCACGATCAGCGCCAGCCCGAAGATCAGCGGGTAGAGACCGACGCCTCCGGATATCCCGATGCTGGCCAGGCCGACGATGGCGAGGACGATGCCCGCTCCGAGGACGAGCAGACGGGTCAGGTCGGCGCCCATCGTTGTCGGTCAGTCGACGGTCGGCTGGGGAGCGGACGCGTCCGGCGTCACCTTCACGGCCGTGCCGTAGGCCACGATCTCGGACATGATCCCGGAGATCTCCGATGAGTCGAAGCGCATCGAGATCACCGCGTCGGCGCCGACGAGTGTCGCGTTGTGGACGAGTCGATCGAGCGCCTGGCGGCGGCTGTCCTCGAGCAGGCTCGTGTATTCATGGATCTCTCCGCCGCCGAGGGAGCGGAGCTGAGCCATCACGTTGCCGCCGAGCCCGCGGCTGCGGACGACGAGCCCGAAGACCATCCCCTTGCTCTCGACGATGCGGTGGCCGGACAGGTAGGGCGTGGTGACGACGATCATCGATGCTCCTCATGGGTACCGGCTGGATGGGTGACGGCCGGATGGGTGCCGGCTGGCGCCGCGGCGGTGGCCTCCTCGTCGGCCCGGCGAGCCGAGCAGACGTGGCACGGGCAGCGGTCGCGCAGCAGGCGGAACGGGTAGTAGCCGGTCTTGTGGCCGTCGGCCCAGTGGGGCGACACGGCGTAATTGCCGACGAGGTGCAGGTCGGTCAGCTGGATCTGGGCAGGGGTCAGGGTCGGGGCACTGTCGAGCCAGCCCGGCATGCCGGCTTCGCCCCGGCAGTAGGCGCACGGGCACAACCAGCGCAGTGCCTCGAAGCCGTAGGTGGTCTTGTGCCCGTCCGACCAGTCGATCGAGAGTGTGCCGGCTCCCCGGTCGGCATGGATGTTGACCGGGGTGGTCTCGGATCGGGTGGACGCCGCGGCGGTCATGCCGCGATTGTCGCACGCAGGATCGAGCCCGCCGTCGCCGGCCGGCTCGGGGACCGGGACCATCGTCCCAGCGGCGGCCGAGCATCGCCCGGACTATCCTGCCCGGGCGATGACTCTCGAGATCGACCACGTCACGAAGCGCTTCGGGCAGACCCTGGCCCTCGATCGGATCGCATTCAGCGTCCCCCGCGGCAGGATCTTCGGCTTTCTCGGCGCCAACGGGGCCGGCAAGACCACGACGATGCGCATCTGTCTCGGCATCCTGCATGCCGACGAGGGCGAGGTCCGCTGGAAGGCCCGACCGGTCAGCGACCTGTCGAGGCGCACGTTCGGATACCTGCCCGAGGAGCGCGGGCTGTATCCGCGCTCGACGGTGATCGACCAGCTCGTCTACTTCGCCTCGCTCTACGGGGAGAATGCTGGAACCGCGCGTGCCAACGCACACGCCTGGCTGGAGCGCTTCCGCATCCCCGAGTACGCCACTCGCCGGGCCGAAGAGCTCAGCAAGGGCAACCAGCAGAAGGTCCAGTTCATCGCGGCGGTCCTCCATCGGCCCGATGTGTTGCTGATGGACGAGCCATTCACGGGTCTCGACCCGGTCAACCTGCAGCTCCTGCGCGAGGCGTTCGTCGAGCTGCGCGACGAGGGCCGCACGATCATCTTCTCGACCCACCAGATGGAGGTGGCCGAAGCGATGTGCGAGTCGCTCGCCATCGTCGACCACGGGCGGGTCGTCGCTGCGGGCACGCTCGGTGACTTGAAGCGCGGATCACGTGCCAAGACGATCCGTCTGGGTCTCGAGGCGGAGAGTCTGCCGGCCTGGCTCGGGTCGCTGGAGGGTGTGGCGGCCGTTCGGCCGTCGGCCGGCAACGCCGAGCTCGAGCTGCGACCCGGGACCGAGCCACGTGACGTCCTCGCGGCGGCACTCGCGCGGGGGGCGCTGGTCACCCATTTCGACGTCGCCGAGCCGTCGCTCGAGGCCATCTTCATCGAGCTCGTCGGTCGGTCACCTGACGTGGACGAGGTGCCCGCGGTGCCCGAAGAGGACGCGGCCTGATGGCCCGCCACGATCCGCTGTTCCCGAACGCCGCCATCGTCGCCCGACGGGAATACGTCGAGCGCGTCCACAGCAAGCTCTACAGGCTGTCGACGGTGATCCTGATGGTCCTGGCGATCGGCGTGGCGATCACCCCGATCATGCTCCGCTACCTCGACCGCAGCTCGACCGACCGGATCGCGGTCATCGCCGACGACGATCGACTCGCCGCCGGCACGATCGCGACGGCCAACGGGATCATGAACATCCCGCCGCCCGGGGTCGATACGAACGCGTGGTCGCCGCCGTTCGCGATCGAGCGAGCGACCGATCGGGAGGCCGCCATGTACGACCTCGCCGCGGGGAGGCTGGACGCGATCATCGATATCGCGCGAGCGCCCGACGGTCAGCTCCTGGTGACGTATCGGACGGCCGGCCCGGCCGACGGGGTCCGAAGCCAGCTGGCAGGGTTCACCGCCTTGTCTGTGGCGATCCTCGACTGGACCGCGTCGCTGCCCAAGGATTCGCAGCTCGGCTCGTTCCATACCCCGAAGTTCGAGACGCAGTCGCTCACGGCGCCGGTCGAGGGCGGCCAGACGGTCGATGCCGTGGAGGTGGCCAGTCGTGGTTTCCTCGGGACGGTCTTCATCATCCTGATGTTCATCACGATCCTGATCTACGGCATGTGGGTCGCGACCGGGGTCGCGACCGAGAAGAGCAGCCGGGTGATGGAGCTGATGATCAGTGCGGCGTCGCCGCGACAGCTGCTCGTCGGCAAGGTGGTCGGCATCGGCGGGGCCGGATTGACCCAATATCTTGCGGTCGCGACCCCGGTCGTCCTGGTTCTTGGTTTCCAGGACGAGATCGCGCGGGCGGTGCTGGGGACGGCCGGCGTCGGGTTGCCCACCGGTGGCCTAACCATCGGGCTCCTCGCGGCCTACGGCCTGTTCTTCCTGCTCGGATTCGGCCTGTTCGCGCTGATCTACGCCGCGGTCGGGTCGTTCGTGAGCCGGCCCGACGACCTCCAGACGCTGTCGTTGCCGCTGAGCCTCATCGCGATGGCCGGCTACCTGTCGGCACTGCTGGTACTGCTCGGCGGAGGTGGGCTGTTCGCCCGGATCGCCTCG
>DASSMQ010000108.1:0-2040 GCA_035688805.1 Candidatus Limnocylindrales bacterium | reverse complement strand
ATGGCCGGGCTCAGGCCGTCGATCTGGTCGACATCCGGCTTCTCCATCTGGCCGAGGAACTGGCGGGCATACGCCGACAGGCTCTCGACGTAGCGCCGCTGACCCTCGGCGTAGATGGTGTCGAAGGCCAGGCTGGACTTGCCGGAACCGGACAGGCCGGTGATGACGACGAGTCGATCGCGCGGGAACGCGACGGTGACGTCCTTGAGGTTGTGTTCGCGCGCACCGCGCACGACGAGCTGGTCCTGGGGCACGTCGGCAGTCTACCGGATGCGACCCATTTGGAACAGGTGTTCGTGGCGCGAGAACCAGCGCCCCTCAGTGCAGGATCACCGCCGTGTTGGTGATCCCACCGATCAATCCGGCCGCGATCGCCATCGCCAGGGGCAACCCGCCGATCACCGCCCAGGCACCGCGCCCGCCGCGCATCCACGACGCGAGGCCGAGCGCCCCGATCAACGCGACGAGGGCGATCTTGGCGAGGGCGACGGCGTGGATCCCGAGCCCCAGATACATCCCGACGACCAGCGGGTTGGCCTCCGCCTCTGGACCGTGGTGGGCCACCATCGCGTTGAACGTGGCGAAGTCGAATCCCTGGGCGGCCAAGAGCGTCAGGAATCGAAGGATCACCCCACCAAACTAGTCCGGAGCCATCCGCACCGGGTCACGCTGGGGGCTCCGATCCGTCAGATGGCCGCCGAATCGGTGCGCGCCGTCACCACGATGCGCCCAGTGCGACGACGACCGACGCGGGCCCGATCCCTACCGACGCCGCCGCGGCGGCCGCGCCCCGGTCCGGCGCCGGATGTTGGGGGTGACCGTGCGGTCCCAGGTCGGGCGGTCGAGCCAGCGCGCCTGCCAACCGCCCTCGTCCTCATGCTCGTCGCGGATCCCGGGCAACCAGTCGGAGGCGGTGCCCTCCCCGTCTCCGGCGCCAGGCTCGCCGTCGAGGGTCGCGGCCGGCTCGTCCTCGGCCGGAAGGACCGTCACGCTGGTCACCTCCAGGATCTGCCCCGCCGCCGCCGCCTCGGCCGAGCGTCGACCGCGGGCACGATCGGCTGCTCCGGTGAGGCCGACCGTCGCTCGTGCCGTGCTGGCGGCGCGTTCCGCGGCCCGGGCGACCGTGATCGACGCGTCCTGCTCGAGGACCCGCAGACGGACCTGCTGGATCTCGTCGCGCAGTGCTGCCGCCCGCTCGAATTCGAGCTCCCGTGCGGCGGCCCGCATCTCGGCCTCCATGCGCGCGACCAGCGCCTCGACCTTGACCCGGTCGGCCTCGTCGAACGATCGGCCGCGTTCCCGCTCCGAGGTGTAGACGACGGTCGATTCGGCGACCGCCCGCAGCCGCTGGTTGAGGTCGTGGATGCCCTTGACGATGGTGGTCGGCTCGATGCCGTGCTCCTGGTTGTAGATGTCCTGGACCGCGCGCCGGCGGTCCGTCTCCTCGATCGCGACGTGCATCGATTCGGTCACGGTGTCGGCGTACATGATCACCTCGCCGCCGATGTTGCGGGCGGCGCGACCGATCATCTGGATCAGCGACCAGGCCGATCGGAGGAATCCCTCCTTGTCGGCATCAAGGATGGCCACCAGGGTCACTTCGGGGAGGTCGATGCCCTCGCGCAGCAGGTTGATCCCGACGAGCACATCGAAGACACCGAGGCGCAGGTCGCGCAGGATCGCCACCCGCTCGAGCGTGTCCACCTCGCTGTGCAGGTATTGGACCTTGACCCCGAGTTCCTTGAGGTAGTCGCTCAGGTCCTCGGCCATCTTCTTGGTCAGGGTCGTGACGAGCGCCCGCTCCCCGCGCTCGACGCGCGTCCGGATCTCCTCGAGCAGATCGTCGATCTGACCGTCGGTCGGTTTGACCGTGATGGGCGGGTCGACGATGCCGGTGGGCCGGATGAGCTGCTGGACGACCTGCCCCTGGCTGCGCTCCAGCTCGTACGGGCCAGGCGTCGCGCTCATGTAGATGGCCTGGTTGACCGACGTCTCGAACTCTTCGAACGTCAATGGTCGGTTGTCGAGGGCGGACGGCAG
>DASSMQ010000107.1:0-37694 GCA_035688805.1 Candidatus Limnocylindrales bacterium | reverse complement strand
TCACCTGCCGGTCCATCGCTACATCGCCAGCCGCGTCCACCGCCCGTCGGACGCGGAGGACCTGACGCAGCTCGTCTTCGTCAAGGCCCTGGAAGCACTCCCGCGCTACGAGGCGCGGGGCATCCCGTTCGGGGGCTGGCTCTTCCGGCTGGCCAGGAATGCCGTCATCGATCACGTTCGGACCCGCCATGACCACGTCGACCTCGATGTGGCCACGCGGCAGGCTGGACTCGATGCCGGTCCGGATGAGGTCACGCTGGCCCGGCAGCAACTCGACGACGTCGCGGTCGCGCTGGCGACCTTGACCGACGAACAGCGCGACGCCATCGCGCTCCGGTTCTTCGCGGGCCTGTCGGCCCGGGAGGCGGCGGCGGTGATGGGCAAGCAGGAAGGAACGATCCGCGGACTGACGTTCAGGGCGATCGCCGCGTTGCGGCGGCAGCTCGGGATCGACGATCCGGAGGCCATCCACGCGAGAGATGACCTCCGGCGGCGGGCACGCTGATGGACACCGGCGAGACGATCGAGCTGCTCCCCGGGGACGCCGCCCTGGTCCGGCTGTTGCACGCGTACGCCGAGACGCGGCTGACCCCGGACCTCGCGGCGAGTTCCCGCATCCGCGCGCGGGTGCTGGCGGTGGCGCATCGCCGTGCCGAGTTGGCCGGGGCGGACACGTCACGCGCCCTGCTCTCGGCTGCGACGACCCACGCGCCGACGTCGGCCCCCCGGACCGCGCCGCACCGACGCGGACGACGACTGGCGGTCGGTCTGCTCGCCGCGGCCGTCGCGGTGGGCGGTGCGACCGGTGTGGCCATGGCCAGTCAGGCGGGTGGGCCGCTCTATCCGACCCGGTTGTGGTCGGAGACCCTGACCCTTCCCGTGGACCCGTCGGCGCGGGCGGTCGCCCAGCTCGACCGGCTCGAGCGCCGTCTTGCGGAGGCGACCGCGGCGGCACGGGTCAGCGACGTGGCCGCGATCCGGATGGCCATCGAGGCGTATCAGGACATCCTCGAAGAGGCCGCTTGGTCCGCCGAGGCGGCCGGCGACGACGTCGCGGCGGCGATCATCGAGACAGGGGTCGGCCAGAACCTGAGCATCCTCCAGGCACTCACCGACAGCGTGCCGTCGGCGGCGACCGACGCCATCCGCCACGCGATCGAGCGGAGTGGCACGGCGATCGACCGAGTGCGCGGCATCGCACCAGGGCCCTCACAGGGACGACCGCCGACACCGGCGGCCGGCCAGGAACCCCCGAAGACCGGCGGCAACGACGCCGGAGCACCGGCACCGACGGCCGCACCGGCCGCTGCCCCGACGCCGAAGCCCGAGCCCAGTCGACCGCCGAAGAAGCCGGATCCTGAGCCGACGCCCGGCCAGGACCACCCCGTCCGACCCGACGCCACCGATGCCCCGGGCCCACCCGCCGACGAGGGAGACCAGGGCTGACGTCGGCCGGCTCGCCGACCGACACGACCTCGACCCTCTGCCTGGCGACCACGGCCAGCGAGCGTCGCCCCGATCGTCCCGCCCGCATCGACCGCGTCGGGTACCCTGCGCCGATGTCCGCCGACGGTGCATATCTCCAGCTCGATGTCATGGGCGCCGGACCGGCGTATTCGGACCGGATCGGCTCCACCGGCGCCGCGTACCTGATCCGAGCGGCCGACACCGCCGTCCTCCTGGATCTGGGCCAGGGTTCGTTCCCGCGGCTCGCGGCGACGGTCGAGCCAAGCACGCTGGACGCGGTCGTCGTCAGCCACCTGCACCCCGATCATTTCATCGACCTGGTCGCGCTCCGGCACTACCTGCGCTGGTATTTCGAGGTAGCACGGCAGGTCCGGGTGATCGGCCCGGCCGGGCTCGAGGCGCGGCTCGACGCACTGCACGATGAGCCTGGCTTCAGCCGGGCCACCCTGGCCATCGAACCGATCCTCGAGGGCACGATCGAGATCGGCCAGCTGCGACTCGAGTCCAGGCGAGTGACCCACACGCTCGACAGTCACGCCTTCCGGATCGACCGTTGGGATCGACCCGGTCCGGGACTGGTCTATTCGGGCGACTGCGGCCGTGCGGACGATCTGGCGCCACTGATCCGCGCTGGCGACCACCTCCTGTGCGAGGTGTCATTCGGAGCCGGGCCCGTGCCGCCCGGCGCCGCACATCTCGACGGGCACGCCGTGGGTGCACTCGCGGCCGGGACACAGGTGGGACGGGTGCTCCTCACCCACATCCAGATGGGCTTCGCCCGGGACGCGGCGCTGGACGCCGTCCGGTCGGCCTACGGCGGGCCGGTCTCGTTCGTCGATCCGGGGTCCCGGACCGACATCCCCGCCTGACCGACCCAGAAAGAGAACGACCGGGGAGCCACCGCGTGGCACCCCGGTCGTGGTTCGGACTCGAGAGACTAGGGGCGGAGCACCGCACGGACAGCGCGGCACTCCGCCCGGGTCTCGGGGACCCCGAAGGGAGGCTGATCGTCAGCTGGAGGCGTCGTCCTTCCGGACCACGGCGCCAGCAGGCGTCAGCATGAGCGCGGCGGCGAGCACACCCGCCATCGCGAGAAGGATGATCCGCCAGCCGTCACCGCTCGATCCGGTCCCGGTGCCATCGATGGCATCGGTCGACGGAAGGGTCGGCTTGGGCGTGGCCGTGGGAGCCGGGGTGGCCGTCGCGCCACCGACGCCACCCGTCGGGGTCGCAGTCGGAACGGGCGTGGCGGTCGGAACCGGGGTCGCGGTCGGAGCCGGCGTTGCCGTCGGTGCCGGGGTCGCGGTCGGGGCCGGGGTCGGCGTAGCGGTCGGGACGGGCGTCGGGACCGGGGTCGGGACCGGCGTGGCCTGCGCACCGACCTTGAAGTTGTCGTTCTTGGAGTTGGCGCAGTCGAGGAAGTTCAGGGTCGTGGAGTTCGCATCGAAGCCGGGGCAATCCTCGACGTCGGCCGCCGGAGCGAGATCGACGCTGTACTCGCCACCGTTGTTCGGGGTGTTGTCGTACGGCATGAGCTTCACGGGCGTCCCGCCGTTGCAGCCGTTCGTGCCTTCGACGTGGTTGCCGGTGCCGCCGACGCCGGAGATGACGCCGTTGGTCACCTCGACCATGCGGAACTTGATCGCATCCGACGACAGCAGCGTCGCGCCGCTCGGGTCGGTGACCTGGAAGTAATACAGCCCGTCAGGCAGGCCGTTGCCGTTGCCGCAGTTCTGCGGGCCGCCGTTGAGATAGACGTCGCCCTTGTTGGCGTAGATGTTGGCATTGACCGAGCTGCCGTCGGACAGCGACGTCCAGATCGCGCCGTTGAAGGACGCGGCGAGGGCGCTGCTCGTGGGCCACAGCAGGGCGGTCATCGCGAGCGACATGACCGTGAGCCAGGCGAGGCGCCGACCGAGTCGGCGTGGGCGGGTGATCGCATTCATTCGATAAGGTCCCCAAGATGTGAGGCTGACGCCTCGGGTTGATGAAGGCCGATCCGACGTGCGACCCCTGGACCGCTCATCGGCATCGGGCCGCGGATGGTCCCATGGTCCTGGGTCGTCGTCTAGTACTTTCGGCCTCCTTTGTCCGGGAATTTGCGGTTCTCGGTGCGGAGTCGCACCGAGCCACCGACGGTGGAGGACGACCGCCGCCGGGTGAGGGACGGTCGTCCGGTGCTGGGCTGGTGCGCCTTGCGCACCTCGGGTTCAGCGCTGGCGATCCGTTCGGCGGGCCGTGGCCCGTGCCGGCGTGAGGATCAGCGACATCGTCAGGAGACCCGCCATCGCCAGGAGGGCGAGGCGCCAGGCGTCGCCGGCCGGGGACCCGGTGCGGGTCCCGTCGGTGGTATCGGTGGACGGAAGGGTCGCGTGCGGGCGTGCGGTCGGGCGCGGGGTGCCGGTGGCACCGCCCACCCCGCCGGCCGGCGTCGGGGTCGCCTTCGGTTCCGGACTGTTGTCGACGAGGACGATCGTCCAGCTGAGATGGTCGACGTTGCCCTGGTTCGGGGTGCACTCGACGAGACCGGCCGCGGCCCAGACGCAGCTGACCGACTTGTCGAGATTGAGCTCGACGAGGATCGGGTCGCTGCCGACGTAGCCATCAGGCACCGTGCTCTCGACGATCCAGTAGTTGCCGGCATCGAGCAGGGTCGAGTCGATCATCCCACCCGTCGCGGGCGCAGGCCCGAACACCTTGGTGTCCTTGGTCGGATCGAAGCTGCTGTCACCGTCGTCCGACCAGATCTCGAAGGACGCGCCGTCGAGCAGCGTGTCGTCGGCCTGGTTCGGCGTGCCCATGTCATCGACCTTGGCGATGAGGATGCTGGCCTGGGACGGCGCCGGAGTCGGCGTGGCGGTCGGCACTGGGGTCGCGGTCGGCGCGGGCGTTGCCGTCGGAGCCGGCGTCGCCGTGGGAGCCGGCGTCGCGGTCGGCGCCGGAGTCGGCGTCGCGGTCGGAGCGGCGGTCGGCGCCGGGGTCGGCAGTGCTTCGCCGCAATTGAGCGAATTCGTCTTGGAGCTCGAGACCACGGTCCCGTCGGACTCCGTCGCGATCACGCCCAGGACGCCACCGCCGAGGAGCTTGAACGGATGGGCGACGGGCAAGGCGAATGTCAGCGTGCCGTCGCCGGACAACCCGCCCACGTCGATCACGACGTAGTTCGACTCGACCGTGGCGGTGTAGCCGGCCGCATCGCCGTTGGCGTTGTTGTTGATCGCCCCGTTATTGGGCGACAGGTAGACCACGATCTTGGCGCCGGCCGGCAGGTCAGCATCCTTGTAGTCGATCTTGAAGTCGAACTGCTGGGCCGTGTCCCCACCCGTGCAGGCAAGCGTCGCGTTGGCCTGGAACGTGAACGTCGCCGACCCACCCTTCAGGTCCGAGTAGGGGCCGCTGGTGGGATGGCCGTTCTCGCCCGGCGTGAAGGCGAGCGCCGTGGCGCTGCCCGGGCCGACCAGGGCGACCGTGGTCAGGATGGCGACCACGAGCCACGTCAGGCGGCGTGCAAGACGCGGCCCGGTGCCGGGATGCGATGCAGTCATTCGTTGGGTCCCCGAGAGAGGCACGTCGGCCTCGATGATGGATGGCCTCCGTCGGTCGCTTCCCCCGGATCGTCCGTGAACCGACTGAGGGCTCGATAGTGGCACGCCGGTACCCCCCGGTCTAGTACCGATGGACCTGATCGACCACACATGACCCGACCACACTGCCCAGCGACGGGTCGTTCGCGGTGCGTCCCAGCACCGAGGGGTACCCCGGACCATGGGACGGGTGGCCCATGCGCCGCACCGGTACTGATGGCGGCCTGTGCGCGGTCACGTTCGAGCGCCGCTAGGATTGCCATCCCGCGCTCGTCCGTCGTCCGAGAGGAGGCCCCGCTCGATGATCCCCGCCCCGCTGCGCAGCCAGGTCCGCGACGCGGTTCGGCGAGCCTGGGACGAGGCGATCGCCGGCGGCGGTTTACCGGACTTGGCGGCCGGGGAGCTGCTTCCCGACGTCGAGGTGGAGCATCCAGCGGATCCCGAGCACGGGGACCTCGCCACGAACCTCGCCCTGAAGCTGGCGCGACCGTATCGCCGCCCCCCACTCGAGATCGCCACGTTGCTGGCGGCCAAGCTCATCCGAGACCGTGGCGTCGACGGCACGCCCTCGCCGATCGAGGCAGTCGAGGTCGCGCCGCCCGGGTTCCTCAACATCCGGATCCGACCGGGCGCCCTGAGCGCGACGGTCGACGCCATCGTGGCGGAACCAGACGGTTGGGGCCAGGTGTCGCCGGCCTCGACCCGGTCCGTGAACGTCGAGTTCGTGTCGGCCAACCCGACCGGTCCGTTGACCATCGGCAATGCCCGGGGCGCCTTCATCGGCGACCTGCTCGCGCGGGTCCTCGAGGCCGGCGGCCAGCGGGTCACTCGCGAGTACTACTTCAACGATGCCGGGGGGCAGCTCGACAATCTCGGCGCATCGATCCTGGCGATCCGGCGCGGCGAGCCGATCCCGGAGGATGGATATCGCGGCTCGTACGTCGACGACCTCGCCGCCGAGATCCCCGACGAGATCTGGGCCGAGGCGACCGCCGACGGGGCGGACGCGCCGTTCATCCTTGGCGGCTGGGCCGGGCGACGCGTGCGGGCCGGGATCGAGGCGTCGCTCGAGCGGCTCGGTGTCCGCTTCGACGTCTGGACGACCGAGACGTCGCTCCACGCGGAGGGCTGGGTCGATCGGGCGGTCGAGCGGCTCCGGGAGCATGGCCACGTCTACGAGCAGGAGGGCGCGACCTGGTTCCGGTCGACCTCGTTCGGGGACGACAAGGATCGGGTCATCTACCGCTCGAACGGGCAACCGACGTACTTCGCGGCGGACATCGGCTACGTGACCGAGAAGTTCAGTCGAGGCTTCGACCACCTGATCTACATCTGGGGCTCGGATCATCACGGCACCGTGGCGCGGGTCCGTAACGCCGCCGAGGCCATGGGCTACGACAAGGAGGCAGTGCAGATCCTGCTCTACTCGTGGGTCCGATTCGTTCGCGACGGGGACGAGATCTCGATGTCGAAGCGAGCCGGGGAGTTCGTCACGCTCGACGAGCTGCTCGCCGAGGTCGGCGTCGACGCCGCCCGCTGGTTCTTCGCCTCACGCGCGGCAACCTCGGCCATCGACTTCGATATCGAGCTCGCCAAGAAGCAATCGAACGAGAACCCGGTCTACTACGTCCAGTACGCGCATGCACGGATCGCGTCGATCCTGCGCAAGGCCGCCGACGCCGGGTTGGCGCCGGCCGAGACGGTGGCCGGCACCCTCGATGGCGGACCGGAGGCCTTGCTCGCCCGGGCGATCGTCCGCCTGCCCGAAGTGGTCGAGGATGCCGTCGTCGCCGAGGAGACCCAGGGCATCACCGCCTACGCCACGGCGCTGGCCACGGCGTTCCACGCGTTCTACCGCGATGCACGCGTCGTCGATGTCGACGAGCCGGTCCGTTCGGCGGCGCGCCTCGCACTTGCACGTGCGGCCCAGGTGACCCTCGCCCGCAGCCTGGCGCTACTCGGGATCTCTGCACCCGAATCGATGTAGGCGAGCCGGTCCTGCCCGGATCCGCCGCGGACCGCTGGCCCAGCGGCTAGCCCGCCAGGCCGAGGATGCCCGCGATCTTCCCGAGCGCGGCGGCGTCGCTGCCGATGACGACCCAGCGGGTCGTTCCGCCCTCGCCGGGGAGCACCTGACCAGGACCGCCGGCCTTGGCCACGGCTTTCGCGGCCGCGGTCTCGAAATCGGCGGCATCGGCTGCCGTGTCCCAGGCCGTGCGCCAGGCGAGCGCCCACGCATTCTTCGGACCCTGCAGCAGGGTCAACCGATCGCCACCCCAGCCGGCCGCCGCATCGGGCGCGGCCGCGAGCCAGATCCCGATCTGGTGCTCACCGAACGTGTCCTCCGTCGCCACGCTCCAGCCCGCGCCCATCTTGGTCGCGAGGCCGGTCGGCAGCGGGACCGCCACCGCCGGTTCGCGCGCGTCGTACTTCTCGGGGTGAAGCACCTGCTCGGTCGTCGCCGGCGGCTCGGCGAAATCCTTGTCGATGACCGGCCAGCCGCCGGCGATCTGCTGCCCGAGCACGAACTGCGTGCCCTGGGTCGCGGCGAACAGGATCTGCGCCTGCACGATCGGCGGGATCCGCTGGAGGGCGGCGAGCGCCTCGGGGTCGCCCGACGCGGCGATGACCTGCTGGATCTCGGACGCGTCGAGGTTCTGCTGCAGCCAGTAGGTCATCAGCACGTAGGCATCACCTTCGACCAGCGCCTGGTGGGCGAGCAGCGTGTCCGACTGACCCCTGAGCCCTTCCTGGAGTCGCTGCAGTCCGAAGTGCTGATCCTGGAGCGCATGGTCGTATTCGTGGGAGTAGAAGACCTGCTCGACCGGCCCGACGCCGCCGGCCTTCGACACCACGTACAGCTTCTTGGCGACGGGGTCGTACAGCCCGGCGACCTGGCTCTCGAGCAGATCGACGAAGACGTCGGCAAGCTTGACATCCGGGCCGATGAGCCCGAGCGCGCGATAGAGCGCTTGGTCGGCCGCGACCTGGTCCGGCGGATAGTCGTGATCGAACGATGCCCGGATGACGGTGGCCAATTCTGCCGGGGAGACGATGTCGGGCTCGATCGGCGTTTTCTCGTCGAGGCCGCGGATGGCCTGGACCTGGGCGTTGATCTCGGCATAGGTCCGGCTCGGTCGCACCGAGCCCGTGGCGGCGGCACTCGGTGCCGCTGTGGCGCTCGGAGCGGCCGAGGCGACTGCCGACGCGCTGGGGGACGGGCTCATCGAGGGAGTCGGGCTCCCACAGGCAGCCGTCGTCAGCGCGACGGCGAGCAGCACGGCGAAGCGGCGCGGTCGGATCATCGACCGATCGTACACGCGCCGACCGAGGGACCGGCGGTGGCCCCGTCCCGGCCGGCTCAACCCCCCGCGCAGGGCGGATATCGCTTTCTTAACCGGTTCGGGACTCGACCGTGAATCAGGGCGCCGTAGCGTAGCGATCGGACGAACCCTCAGGGTTCCATCCTCCCTCCCTCCGACCGGGGGCGCCGATTGGGCAGGCGCCCCCGGTCGCTTCATGTCCGGCGATGAGCGCCAGCGCAGGCCGCTGTGTCAGAATCGGCCGCGATGGAATTGACCTGGTATGGCCGGACCTGCGTGCGGCTGCGCGGCAAGGATGCGGTCGTGGTGGCCGATCCCTACCAGTCGGTCGTCGGCCCGACGGGCCGCGGGATCACCGGCGACATCGTGACGTTCAGCCACCCCGACGATGCCCCGATCGCCCGTGGCAAGCCCAAGGGCCGGCTCTCCCGCGATGGGTCCACGCTCGTCCCCTCGAGCCTGGATGCCGCCTTCGTGCTCGATGGACCCGGTGAGTACGAGGTCAAGGAAGTGCTCGTCACCGGCGTGCGGACCTACCGGGATGACGCGAAAGGCGCCGAGAACGGCAAAGGCGTCTCGTTCGTCGTCGAGGTCGACGGCGTCCACACCATCCACCTCGGCGAGATCGGCCACCTCCTGTCCGAGGAGAAGCTGGCCGACATCGGCTCCGTCGACATCGCCTGCGTCCCGCTCGGGGGATCGCTCAGTCCGACCAAGGCGGCGGCGCTGGTCGCCCAGCTCGACCCGAAGATCGTCGTGCCCATGCCACTCTGCGAAAACGAGTCCGACTGCGCCGAAGCGCTCGGCAAGTTCTTCCACGAGATGGGGGCGGAGCCGGTCACCCAGCCCAAGCTGTCGGTGACAGCATCGAGTCTGCCCGCCGAGACGGTGACGGTCCTGCTCGAGGCGCGCGGCAAACAGGCCTGAGATCGGCCCGGCGATCGGCCGGGTTCAGGGTCGTTCGAAGACGATCCTGCCGCGCTTGATCACCGTCCGGACGAGGTCCGCTCCAGGGTGGTAGGGGATTCGGTCCGTGGTCGGCACCCGCCAGATCACGAGGTCGGCCGCCTTGCCAGGCTCGAGCGATCCGACCTCGTCCTCCAGGGCGAGCGCCCGGGCCGCATTGATGGTCACCGCAGCGAGCGCCTCGTCGGGCGACATCCGCAAGTTGATGCACGCGAACGACATGGCCAGAGTCAAGTTCGGGGTCGGCGACGTACCAGGGTTGAAGTCCGTGCCGATGGCGACCGGTACACCGGCCTCGATGAAGGCCCGGGCGGGAGCGTGGTGGTCCTTCATGAGGAACCAGGTGGTCACCGGCAGCAGGGTGGCGACGACGGGCTCTCCCGCGTCGGCGGCGGCGGCGAGGGCGTCGATCCCTGCCTGGGACGGGGTCGCCAGGTGATCGGCCGAGGCGGCTCCGAGCTCGGCCGCCAGCTCGGCTCCGCCGGATGGCGCGAGCTCATCGGCATGCAGCCGGGGCGTCAGCCCGAGCGAGCGGGCGGCCTCGAGCACTCGCCTCGACTGGCCCTGGCTGAACACGCCGACCTCGCAGAAGACGTCCGCGAATCGGGCCCGACCGTGGGCCGCGATGCCGGGCAGCTGCTCGTCCACGAGGTGGCGCACGTACGCGTCGGTGCCGTCCGGTCGGGCCCGGTATTCGGGTGGGACGGCGTGCGCCCCGAGCCAGGTCGGGACGACGTCGATCGGCCCCTCCCGACCCAGCCGATACGCGACGTCCACCAGGCGCAGCTCGGTCTCGAGGTCCAGCCCGTAGCCGGACTTCGCCTCGAGCGTGGTCACCCCATGCCCCAACATCTCGTCGAGCCATCGCCGCCCGTGCGCCAGCAGTTCACCTTCCGACGCGGCGCGCGTGGCCGCGACCGTGGAGAGGATCCCGCCGCCGGCGGCGAGGATGTCGAGGTACGACGCGCCCCGCTGGCGCTGCACGAGCTCGTCCTCCCGCGAGCCGGCGAAGAGCAGGTGGGTGTGCGGATCGATCAGCCCGGGCGTGACGCTGCCGCCGGCCGCGTCGACCCGGGCGAACCGGCCGAGCGGCAGGCCATCCGCTTCGATCGAAGCCTCGACGGCCGCGCGCGGGCCGACCGCGGCGATGCGACCCTCCCAGCAAGCGACGGCAGGCGCCTCGGGACCGCTGGGATCGTCGGCCGTGCGCCGGCCGACGTCACCCTGCTCAGGCCCGCGGCGGACCCCGCCTTCCAGGGTGACGACCTCGGCGGCACCCACGATCAGCAGCCCGGGCGTCGGCTCGCCGGTCCGGCCACCCTCGATCACCCGGAACGGTCCGGTCACGATGGCGTCACCGGCCCGTCGATCCGGTCGACGTGGTCTTCCTGCGCCGCCGCGAGCCGCAGCTCGAGGATCTGCATCGGGCTGTAGTCCCGGAGCCGGATGTACCGCGCCGCGGCCGCGAGTCGGTCGGCTTCGGGTGCAGCCGGGTCGATCCCGGCGTGGTCGGCCACCATCAGGAACGACGCGAGCGGCGCCAGCCCGATCAGCTCCGACTCCGCGAGCTCGATGCCATCCTCGGCAGCGAGATCGCGGACGGCATCCCAGACGGCCCACAGCGGGGTGATCGCGAAGTCCAGCAGGTTCATCGAGACCTGCGCCCGCAGCGGGTGGCCACGTTCCGGCTCACGGACCTCGAAGCCGTTCGCCTGGACGCGCGGCAGTCCACCGCCCGATTCGCGCACCCGTCGCGCGATGCGCTTGGCGAGCTCGACATCGTCCGAGTCGAGGTTGATGTTGTAGGCGATCAGGAACGGTCGGGCACCGACGGCGACCGCGCCGGCCGATGGATGGAGCCGCGGCGGCCCGAAATCCGGCTCGCGTCCGTTGTGCTCGATCTCGACCTTGAGGCCCTCGTACTGGCCGCGCCGCACGTCGGCCAGCTTCTCGCGATCGGACCGGGTGGCGGCGCGCGCGTAGAGGTACACCGGCACGTCGAAACGACCCGCGATCCGCGCGCCGAAGGATCTGGCCAGTTCGATGCAGGCGTCCATCGTCGTGTCGCCGAGCGGGATGAAGGGGATGACGTCGACCGCCCCGATCCGGGGATGTTCACCCTCGTGGACGTCCATGTCGATCTCGTGGATCGCCCCGGCCAGGAGCCGTTCGAGCGCTTCGGTGACGGCGGTGTGCTCCCCGGCGAGGGTGAAGACCGATCGGTTGTGACTCGCGTCGCTGGTCCGGTCGAGCAGGGCGACGCCGGGGACCGAGGCGATGGCCTCGGCCAGCCGGTCGACGACATCCAGGCGACGACCTTCGGATACGTTCGGGACCGATTCGACCAGCACGTCCTGATGCTAGCGAGCCACCCGGGGCGCCGCGTGGCCGGTCAGCCGCCCCCGAGCATCGGGACGCGAACCCCGCGCTCCCTGGCCACCTCGATCGCCCGGTCGTAGCCGGCGTCGACGTGGCGGAGGACGCCCATCGCCGGGTCGGTGGTCAGGACCCGCTCGAGTTTCTGGGCGGCGAGCGGCGTGCCATCGGCGACGACGACCATGCCGGCGTGCTGGGAGTAGCCGATGCCGACGCCACCGCCGTGGTGGATCGACACCCAGGACGCACCGGCCGCGGTGTTGACCAACGCATTGAGCAGCGGCCAGTCGGCGACCGCATCGGTGCCATCGGCCATGGCCTCGGTCTCACGGTTCGGCGATGCGACCGACCCGGCATCGAGGTGATCGCGACCGATGACGATCGGCGCGCCGACCTCGCCTGTGCGCACGAGCTCGTTGAACGCGAGGCCCGCCTTCGCCCGCTGGCCATACCCGAGCCAGCAGATCCGGGCCGGCAGACCCTGGAATGGGACACGCGCCTGGGCCATCTCGATCCAGCGACGCAGCCCTGGGTCGTCCGGGAACAGCTCGAGCACCGCCCGGTCGGTGCGGGCGATGTCCGCCGGGTCCCCCGACAGCGCCGCCCATCGGAAGGGGCCGCGGCCTTCGCAGAACTGCGGCCGGATGAACGCCGGCACGAACCCCGGATAGTCGAAAGCATCGCCGACGCCCGCTTCCTGGGCCTGTGCGCGCAGGTTGTTGCCGTAGTCGAAGACGACCGCGCCGGCTCGCTGGAAGGCGAGCATCGCGCGCACGTGCGCGGCCATCGATTCACGGGCTCGACGCTGGTATCGGTCCGGCTGGGTGGCGCGCAGCGTCAGCGCGTCGGCGAGGGACATCTCGGCCGGCACGTAGCCGCCGAGCGCATCGTGCGCGGACGTCTGGTCGGTGACGAGATCGAACCGTTCGCCGGCGGCGGCCCACCCAGGTTCGATCTCCGCTGCGTTCCCGACCAGGGCGACCGAGACGGCCTCGCCGTTCGCGGCGGCTGCCCGTGCCGCTGCCAGCGCCTCGGACGGGTCATGGCTGAGTCGATCCGCGTATCCGATCTCGACCCGCCGGCGGGCACGTGCCTCGTCGACCTCGATGGCCAGGCACACGCCCTCGTTCATCGTCACGGCCAGCGGTTGGGCGCCACCCATGCCGCCGAGGCCCGCGGTCAGCGTCACCGTGCCCCGGAGCGTCCCGCCGAAATGTTGGCGGGCAGCCTCCGCGAACGTCTCGTACGTGCCCTGCAGGATCCCCTGGGTCCCGATGTAGATCCACGAGCCCGCGGTCATCTGCCCGTACATCATCAGGCCCGCCTGCTCGAGCTCGCGGAACACCTCCCACGTCGCCCACTTCCCGACCAGGTTCGAGTTGGCGATCAGCACACGTGGCGCCCACTCGTGGGTCCGCAGGACGCCGACCGGCTTGCCGCTCTGGATGAGCAGGGTCTCGTCGTCGGCGAGCGCGCGCAGCTCGCGCACGATCGCATCGAACGCCGCCCAACTCCGAGCCGCGCGACCGGTCCCGCCGTAGACGACGAGATGATCCGGGTCCTCGGCCACCTCGGGGTCGAGATTGTTCATCAGCATCCGCAGGGCGGCCTCCTGGGGCCAGCCGCGACAGGTCAGGTCGGCGCCGCGGGGAGCACGGACGGGTCGCGGACCGGAGGCGGACATGGCCGTCAGGCTACTCTCTCAGGCCCGCCACGATGCGCTCCGCGAACGACCCATCGCCGAGTCCCTGCATCGAGACCATCACATCGCCCGCCGCCGTCGCGAGGTGGACGTGGTAGGTGTGGACGCCGCCTTGGCAGGTGCCGATGAAGGTGTGGCGGCCGGCGATGTCGGTCTCAGCGTGGGCGCTCACCCCGCCGGACTGCTCACACACCGCCGCGTCGAACGTGTCGCGCCAGCCGCGGTAGAACAGGTCGCCGAACGTGCCTGGCCGGAGCCGCGCCACCGTGACGACCACGTAATCCGACAGCGCTCCGGACGGCTGCGGCCCGAATGCGGCCGCCACGGCGATCGCAGCGACGAACGGCGCGATCGAGCTCTCGCCCGCGATCTCGGCTGCGGTCGCGGCGTCCGGTCGCACGGGGACGCCCAAGACCTCGTCCGGGAGGAGGTCCAGCAGCGCCGCATCGACCGTGATCTCCGAACCGACCGATGCGGACGTCCCGGCCGACGACCTGGGTTCGCTGGCCGATGGGACGAGCGGCGCTGTCTCGGCCGGCGAGGGCGATGGCGATGGGCGTGGCGGGATGCAGCCGACGACGACCACCACCGACGCGATCATCAGCAGCGACCCACGCACGGCCGTCGCGCGGTGAGGCGTCCGGCCGATCCGGTCCCTCACGCCAACTCGCGGCGCATGACCGGGAATCGCTCATCGGCGGCGGCGATCCGGAACCCGATCGCTTCCCAGAACCGCGGTGTGGCCGCGCTCGTCGAATCGGGGCGGGCCCCGACGTCCGGGTAGGTTTCGACCGCGGCGAAGCCACGCATCTCGAGGTCGGAGCAGACCGCGTCGACCAGGATGGCGCCCAGTCCCATCCGGCGGGCGGCCGTGGTCGTGGCGATGCAGGTGATCACGGCCGGCAGTGGTGCGTCCGGCAGGGCCGGGTACAGATCGCGCGTCCGCTGCGCCCGTGGGTACGCCGTCAGCGGCCCGAACTGGCAGTAGGCCGCGGGGTCGTCGTCGAGCGACAGCACCTTCGCATAGCTCCCGACCACGGCCAGTCCGCGGCCCAGCAACCGAAGCTTCGGCGGTGCATCGTCACCGACGGTCGGCCGAGGCGCGCTGACCGGCGCGAACGGGTTCTCGGGTGCGTCCTCGGCATTCGGGCTGAACGGATTGAGATCGCCGCCGCCTTCCCCAGGAGGGGCGAACGGGTTGGCGATTCGCTCTTGCAGATCCGCCAGGAATGGATTCGCCGGAGCTCGCCGAGAGGGCGGGGCCGTCGGTTCGGCCGACCGTTCGATCCAGTCCAGGCGCGCCGCCTTCGATCCCCGGTCGGCGTTCTCCCAGTAGTCGCACGATCGATGGTCGAACCCTGGATCGGCGCACGGCGGGATGCGGCTGAACGAGGACGCGTCGACGACGTCGACGATGGTGATGCGACCGGCCATCTCCCCATCCATGTCAGTCCGCCTCGACCAGGTCGCTCAGCCCTCCAGCGCGGACCAGGTCGACCGCGGCGGCCAGGTCAGGGCCGGGCTCTCTGTCGCCGTCGAGCCGGTCCACCCGGCTGCGGACAAGGGCATGGGCCTCGCGGACTCCCCGTCCGGCCTCGACCGGCGTGCCCTCGGCGCGGAGCTGGTCCCGCCGTAGATCCAGCGCCTGGGCGGCGACCAGCAGCTCGATGGCCACGATCCGTTCGACCCCCTCGAGGATCGCCCGGGCATGACGGGCCGCGATCGAGCCCATCGAGACATGGTCTTCCTGGTTGGCCGAGGTCGGGATCGAATCGACCGACGCCGGATGGGCCAGCACCTTGTGCTCGGACACGAGGGCGGCCGCCGTGTACTGGTAGATCATCATCCCCGAGTCGACCCCCGACGAGGGCGCGAGGAACGGCGGCAAGCCTCCGTTCAGCCGCTGGTCGACGAGCGTGGCGATCCGGCGCTCGCTGATCGACCCGAGCTCGGCGACGGCCAGCTTGGCGTAATCGAGGACCAGCGCGAGGGGCTCGCCATGGAAGTTGCCGCCGCTGATGACCCGGCCACCGCCGGTCGCGATCGCGGCCTCGTCGGCGACGCCCCCGGCCGGGAAGACCAAGGGATTGTCGGTGGCCGAATTGAGCTCGATGTCGAGGACGCGGCGCAGCTGGTCCAGCGCGTCCCGCACGGCGCCATGCACCTGCGGCACGCATCGCAACGAGTACGGATCCTGGACCTTGTGGCTCGAGCCGTGGTGGGCGCGCTGGAGACCGCTCTCGCGGAGGAGGTGGCGCATCTCGGCGGCGACCGCGACCTGGCCCGGGTGCGGCCTGGCCTGCTGGTATGCGGCCGAGAATGCAACGTCGGTGCCGAGCAACGCCTCGACCGACATCGCCGCGGCGACGCTGGCCGTCCGAGTCAGCCGATCTGCGTCGGCCAGGAACAGGGCGGCGAGCGAGCTCATCATCTGGGTCCCGTTCAGGAGTGCGAGTCCCTCCTTCGCCTCGAGCCGAAGAGGCTGCAGGCCGGCGGTGTCGAGGGCAAGGCTCGCCGGCTGGACCTCGCCCGCGACCTCGACCTCGCCCCGGCCGACGAGCGGCAGCGCGAGATGCGCGAGCGGCGCGAGGTCGCCCGACGCCCCGAGACTGCCCTGCTCGGGGACGACCGGGTGGATGCCCGCTGCGAGCAGGTCGAGCAACCGGTCGACCACGAGCGGGCGGCAGCCGCTGTGGCCCAGCGCGAGGGTGTTCGCCCGAAGCAGGAGCATCGCGCGGACCACCTCGCGCGGGAACGGGCGGCCGACGCCAGCGGCATGGCTCATCAGGAGGTTGTCCTGCAGCCGGCCCGCGTCAGCGGGGTCGATGAAGGTGGTGGCGAGGTCGCCGAATCCGGTCGTGACGCCGTAGACCACCGCCCCGTCACGCACGAGTCGGTCGATGACGTCGCGCGCGACCTGCATCCGACCGCGGGCGTCGTCGTCGAGGCGGACCGCCGCCCCGTGGCGAGCGACGGCCTCGACCTCGGCGATGGTCAGGGTGGCGCCCGTCAGGACGACGGTCGTGCCGGCAGCCCGGTCGGGGCGATCGGTCGGCGCCCGTGGATCAGTCACCGCTCGGAGGATAGTCGGCTATCCTCGGGACCGCCCACCCCATCTCGCATCCTGAGGTCCGCGTGCTCGCGTTCATCGACCAGATCGTCATCCCGTTCCTGAACAGCCTGTACGGCGCGGTCGGGTATCTCGGGGTCCTGCTGGCGATGGGCATCGAATCGGCGATGGTCCCGCTCCCCTCGGAGCTGATCCTGCCGTACGCCGGCTTCCTCGTCTCCGACCAGACCCAGATCGAGCCACTGACCCACGGCCCTTGGCAATTCTGGGTCGTCGTGGTCATCGCGACGATCGGCAACACCCTGGGATCCCTCGTCGCCTACGCCATCGGCGCGTACGGCGGTCGGCCCTTCCTCGAGCGCTGGGGACGGTACCTGCTGATCCGCCCCCACGAGATCGAGCTCGCCGACCGCTTCTTCGAACGCTACGGCGCGGCCACCGTCTTCGTCGGCCGGCTGCTGCCGATCGTCCGCACCTTCATCTCCTTCCCGGCGGGCGTCACGCGCATGCCCCTTGCGCCGTTCATCGTCTATTCGACGCTCGGGGCGTTGCCGTGGTCGGCGTTGCTCGTCTACGCCGGGACGGTGCTGGGCGCCCATTGGGTCGACATCCGCCATGCGCTGCAGCCCTTCGACCTGGCCATCGCGGTGATCGTGGTCGCCGGCGTCGTCCTGTTCATCTGGTGGCGACTCGGGATGCCCGGCCGGCGGGGTCGCGCACGCGCCTGAGGGCCGATCGCCAGCGCGGGTGTCACGCTGGCGATCCCTACCCGCCGCCCTCCTCGGGCGGACGGACAGCCCGAAACGCCCTGTAGACGAGCAGGTCGTACACGATCTTGAGCCCTCCCGCCAGGAAGAACGGCACCGCCGCAAGCGGCGCGCTCGCGACCATCACGCTCGAGATCGATGGCGAGATCGACGCCCCGACCGTCCGCGCGATGCCCGTCACGCCGGCCGCGGCGGATCGTTCGTCGGGCTGCACGACCGCCATCACGTAGGACTGCCGGGTCGGCACGTCCATCTGGCTCAGGCTGAACCGGAGCAGCAGCATCGCCACCGCCAGCGGGAGGTTCGGCATCAGCGGCACGAGGATCAGCAGGATGTTCGATGGCAGGTGCGTGAAGACCATGGTCTCGATCAGCCCGATCCGGGCCGCGAGCCGTGCCGCCGACAAGGCGGACACGGCTGCGAGCAGATTCGACGCGAAGAAGATGGCGCCGAGGACGGCCGGGTCCACCCCGAAGCGGACGCTGAACCAGTACGCCATCAGGCTCTGCGGGATGAAACCGCCGGCGAACGCGTCGATCGAGAACAGGGCCGACAAGCGCAGCACGATCGAGCGCGATCGACCGAGCCCGAGGCGCCGGGCGATGCCGTCGTCGACCACGTCCTGGGGCGTTGCCTCCACGTCCGACCCGATCCGCAGCGTCAGCGCCGCCATCACCACGCCGAGCAGCCCGTATCCGAGGACGATGACCCGGTAGGCCTCGAGCGCCGGTCGGCCCGAATCGATCAGGACCTGGCTCAGTAGCCCCGCGGCCAGGGCGCCGGTCGCGGTCGCGACATAGCCCACCAGGTTGTACCAGGCGAAGGTGGCGGTCCGACGCGCTCCGGGCACGACCTCGGTCAATGCCGCTTGCTCGACGGCCAGGAACGGGCCGACTTCGTTCCCGGTGGGCGAGATCACGCCGACGACGCCCGCGAGGATCAGCAACGGCAGGGCGTCGGTCGAAGCGAACGCCACCGCGGCAACGACCATCAGCAGGCTGCCGATGCGGAGCACGCGGCGGCGGCCGTATCGGTCGGCGTGTGTCGTGAGCCACAGCGAGACGATCGTGTCGCCCACCAGGGTGAGGGTCAGTACCGCGCCGATGGCCAGCGGGTCCAGACCGGCGGCGGCCAGGTACAGGACCAGGACGACTGCCAGGAAGCCGTAGGCGAACATCCGCAGGGTGCGGATCGTGAATAGCGTCCGGCCGTCGCGACCGAGCCCGCGCAGGCTCGCCGCCAGCGAGCCGTCGACCGCGGTCACGTGCTGACCGCCGCGACCGTGAACGAGTGCGGGAACGGGCGGGGCTCTGCCACAATGGCCCCGTCATGACGAGTCCCCACGAGGACGACGCGCCCGGTCACGTCGGAGCCGTCGCCCACCACTCGACCGACGACCACGGCGAAGATCACGGGCACGACGACCACGCCCATAGCGGCACGGACCCTCTCGGGCCGATCGACACCCTGGCCTGGGGCGCGGGCGTTGTCGGGATGCTGCTCGGTCTGGCCGTGGCGTTCGCCTTCGCCAGTTCCACGGGGATGCTGGGCTAGCCGGTCGGCCGCGGCTCAGAACAGGCCGACGACATTGCCGTCGGCGTCGATGTCGATGTTCTCGCCGCCGGGCCGCGATGGCAGGCCGGGCATCGTCCGCATCTCGCCGCACAGTGGTGTGATGAATCCGGCGCCGGCCGAGAGGCGGATCTCGCGGATCGGTACCGTGAACCCGGACGGGGCGCCTTTGAGCGAGGCGTCGTGGCTGATCGAATACTGCGTCTTTGCCATGCACACGGGCAGTCGGCCGAAGCCCATCGCCTCGAACGACTTGAGCGAGCGCTGGGCGGCTGGAGTCAGTTCGATGCCCGTACCGCCATAGACCTCTTTGACGATGGTCAGGATCTTCTCGCCGAGCGGGGCATCGTCGGGGTAGAGCAACCGGAACGAGCGCGACGGGTCCTCCGTGGCAGCCCACACGGCCTCGGCGAGCGCGGTGGCACCCTCGCCCCCGTCGACGAAATGCGTGGCGAGGACCGCGTCGCTGGCGCCCGCGGCCAAGGCGACCTCACGGATGGCCTTGACCTCGGCCGGCGTATCGGTCGGGAACGAATTGATCGCCACGACCGCCGGGATCCCGAAGCGTCGGACGATGCCGATGTGGGCAGCCAGGTTGGCGGCGCCCGTCCGTACGGCCTCGACGTTCTCCTCCAGGAGCGCCGGATCGAGCGGCTTGCCGGCCACGATCTTGCCCACGCCGCCGTGCATCTTGAGCGCCCGGACCGTCGCGACGACGACGGCCGCGTCGGGGGCCAGCCCGGACGCGCGGCACTTGATGTCGAAGAATTTCTCCGCGCCCATGTCCGAGCCGAAGCCGGCCTCGGTGCAGACGATGTCGTTGGTGACCAGCGCGAGGCGGTCCGCGATGATCGAATTGTTGCCGTGGGCGATGTTGCCGAACGGGCCGCAGTGGACGAAGGCGGGCCCGCCCTCCAGGGTCTGGAGCAGGTTCGGCTTGATCGCGTCGCGCAGCAGGACCGTCATCGCGCCCGCGACCCCGAGATCCTCGGCGGTCACGGGCGAACCGTCGAGCCGGGTCGCGAGGACCATCCGTCCCAGGCGTGCCCGAAGGTCGAACAGGTCGCTCGCAAGAGCGAGGACGGCCATCACCTCCGATGCGACGGTGATCACGAACTCGGTCTCGCGCGGGACCCCGTCTTCGCGCCCACCGAGCCCGATGATCACGTGCCGCAATGCGCGATCGCTGATGTCGAGCACGCGCGGCCAGAGCACCCCGTGCGGATCGATGCCGAGCGGATTCTTGTGATGCAGGCTGTTGTCGAGGAATGCGCCGGCAAGGTTGTGGGCCGCTCCGATGGCGTGCACGTCCCCGGTCAGATGGAGGTTGAAGTCCTCCATGGGGATCACCTGGCTGTAGCCTCCACCGGCCGCGCCGCCCTTGATCCCGAACACCGGACCGAGCGAGGGCTGGCGGATGTTGACGGACGCGCGCTTGCCGATCTTGTTGAGCCCCTGGGCCAACCCGACGGTCGTCGTGGACTTGCCCTCACCGAGGGGTGTCGGGGTGATCGCGGTCACGACGACGTACCGCCCGCGGGGCCGCTCGGCCTCGAGGCGGTCGATGGCCTCCAGTCGGACCTTCGCCTTCGTCGGTCCGTACAGCTCCAACTCGTCGTCGCGGATGCCGAGTTCGGCGGCGATGTCGACGATCGGCCGTGGCGTGACGGAACGCGCGATCGCCAGGTCGGACGGGAAGCTCATCGGGTCTCCTTGGACGTCAACGGGCCGCGGCCTGGCGTTCGGCCGCGCGGATGAGATGGGTCAGCAGCAGCGCGTTGGTCAGCGGCCCGACGCCGCCCGGCACCGGGGTGATGGCCGAGGCGACGTCGCGAGCCGAATCGAAGTCGACGTCGCCGCGGATGTGGCCGTCGACCAGGTTGATGCCGACGTCGACCACCACGGCTCCTGGCTTGAGCATCGCTCCGGTCACGAGTCCCGCATGGCCGGCGGCCACGACGACGATGTCCGCTCGAGCGACATGCGCGGGAAGGTCGCGGGTCCGCGAGTGCGCGACCGTCACGGTCGCGTCCTCCTTCACGAGCAGGAAGGCGGCCGGCATCCCGACGACCGCGGATCGCCCGATGACCAGGGCGTCCCGACCGGCGATCTCGATGCCGGACCGGCGCAGGATCTCGACGGCCGCGTGCGCCGTCGCCGGCAGGAATCCGTCGTAGCCGAGTCGGAGCAGGCCCGCGTTGAGGGGGTGGATCCCATCGATGTCCTTGGCTGGATCGACAGCATCGATGACCGTGCGTAACCGGATGGTCGGCGGCAGCGGCATCTGGACGATGACCCCGTCGATCGACGCATCAGTGTTGAGCTCCCGGATGGCCGCGACGACGGACGATTCGGTGGCCTTGCCCTCGAGCTCCGCGAACCGCGCGTCGATACCAACCTTGGCGCAGCCCCGCAGGATCTGTTCGAGGTAGACGGTCGATGGCGCGTCGCGGCCGATGATCACGACCGCCAATCCAGGCGGACGACCCTCGGACCTGACGAACAAAACGACGTCTTCCGCGACGGCCGCGCGGATCTCCGCGGCGATCGGCCCACCCTCGAGCAACCGGGCGGTGCCGGTCGATCCTTCGATCACGCCCGTCCGTCGGCGGCGACGGGGTCGCGACGTTCGCCCGAGGCGACGACCTGGTGGGCACTCGAAGCGAGGTCTTCGATGCCGGCCAGGAGCTCGGTGACCCGCGCGGTCATCCGGCCCTCGGTCTCCGGGTCGCCCATCGATGGGAGATTGATGAGGACGTTCGCCGCCGCGCCGCGGGCCGCCGCCTCGCCCAGGAGTGCGGCGACATCGACGTCGCTGGCTGCATTCGGGTTGCTCCGACCGGCAAGCGCCTCGGCGGCACCGACGAGCTCGAGGCAGGCCTCGACACAGGCGAGCGGCGCCTCCGCGGCGCTCCGCGCCGCGGCTTCCATCGCGGCGGACCGGGTAGCGATCTCGGCATCGGTCTCGCGCGGCAACTTCCGCGCCGCGGCGAATCTGCCATAGGCGTCGGCATCCTCGTCGGCAAGGTCGAGGAATCGAGCCGCGAGTCGACGACCTGTGTCGATGGCCCACGCCAGCATCGGCTCGTGGTCCACGTACTTCGGGCGGCCCGTCGTCAGCGACGCCACCATGGTGACGAGGCTCGCTCCCAGCGCAGCGGCGACCGCCGAAGCGCTGCCGCCGCCCGGTACCGGATCCGACGATGACAACCGGTCGACGAACGCGGCGACCGTCAGGTCACGGAAGGTCGATCCGGTCTCGGTCGGCTGCACCGTGCGATTGTAGGTTGCTCGGGACGATCGGAACGGGGCGAGCGCGGTACCGGCGCGCTCGCCCCGCCACCGACCGTGGTGGCCGACGGTTCGGGAGGGATCCCCGCCGGCCGGCGGAACGGGCTGCGTTCAGGCGGCGCGTCGATCCTGATCCAGGCCGGTGACCGTCCAGCGCCGCGATCGGTGCTGGTAGGTGAGCGCGAACCTGGCGCGCGGTGTCTCGACCTCGAAGAGGGTGCGCGGACCGGTGATGACCGGATAGGCAGCCGCCTCTTCGCGGACGACATCGAGGTGGGTGATCGGCAGTCGCTCGGCGCCCAGGGTGATCTCCCGTGGACGGCCGCTGAACCAATCGGTGCGTACCTGGACTGGGACTGGCTGGACTCGGACGAAGGCCATCAGACATCGCCTCCTTCGGGTGATGTGCGGGCAGGTCGTCGCCCTGGGCACTGGCCGACGTTCTGGAACATGTGTTCGATAGACCTACGCTAGACCGAACAAGTGTTCGATGTCAAGCGTCGTCGGGGAGAATGTCGTCGACGTTCGTGTCAGCTAGGCTGTCACGGGCCGATCCACCGTCCAGCGGATCGTCCGCGGGATCCGACCTGGCACCGCGCGCCCGTCGGTCGAGGGGGTTCCGCGGATCGCGCTCGAACGGCGCTGGCAGGCCCGCTCCCACCAGCCTCCCGCGGGTGACCGCCCGATCGCCATATCGCCGTCGCAGCGTGTCGGCCGCGGTGATCGCCGCTCGTCGGCGCGGCTCCTCGTCCGGGAACAGTCCGAGTTGTTCTCGTTCGCCCAGGTTCGACGCGGTCACCCCGAGCAATCGGACGCGGATGCCCCGCACCTCCGGACGCGCCAGTTCGAGCGCGGCGCGGTAGATCGGCTCGGTCATGTCCGTCGGTTCGCGCAGCGTTCGCTGTCGGGTGATCGTCCGGAAGGACGAGTCGCGGATCTTGACGGCGACGGTGGACGCCCGGACGCCGGCCGAGCGCAGTCGACCGGCCACCCCGTCACTCATGGCCAGCAACGTCCGTTCGATGATCTCGCGATCCGAGGTGTCGGTGTCGAACGTGTGCTCATGACCGACCGACTTGGCTGGATCGCCCTCGTGGACCGGGTCGTCGTCGACACCCAGCGCCCTCGACGCGAGCGACCCGCCGTGCTTGCCGAATCGCCGGACCAGCAGGTCCGGTGAGAGCGCGGCGAGGTCACCGATCGTCCGGACGCCGTACTCGGCCAGGGCGACGGCGGTCCGCTCGCCGACCCCCCAGAGGCGACCGATCGGCAGCGGTGCGAGGAACGCCGCCTCATCGCCCGGCACGACCACGACGAGACCGTCCGGCTTGCGCAGGTCCGAGGCGATCTTGGCGACGAGCTTCGTGCGCGCCACCCCGACCGACGCCGTCAGGCCGACCTCGTCACGGATCGCCGACTTGATGCTCGCCGCGATCGTGGGGCCATCGCCGAACAGTGGCCGCGACCCGGTCACATCCAGGAACGCTTCGTCGATCGAGATCGGCTCGACCGACGGCGTGAACCGGCGCAGGACCGCCATGACGTCGCGCGACGCCTGCTGATAGCGCCGCCCCGCGACGGGCAGGAACACTCCGTCCGGACAGCGTCGAACGGCCTCGCGCAAGGACATCGCCGAGCGCACCCCGAACCGCCGAGCCTCGTAACTCGCCGCTGAGACGACCCCGCGTCCCCGCGGGTCGCCGCCGACGATCACGGGCTTCCCTCGCAGTTCCGGACGGTCGCGCTGCTCCACCGCCGCGAAGAACGCGTCGAGGTCGACGTGAAGGATCGTGCGGTCCATCGCCCGAGTATCATCGCGCCGCCGGCCAGTCCGGGATGAGCTGCGAGCCCAGGGAGGACGGATGACGAGCGACGCCGCGCCCGCCCGCAGCTCATCCGGGACGGTGGACGTGGACGCGTGGACCCGCAGGGCTGGCGAGCTCCTGATGCCGTTCAGCCTGTTCGTGCTGGCCTGGGCGGTGTACGCGTGGCTCAATCACGGTCGCCACACGGATCTCGACTATTTCCTACCGCTTGCGGATGCCTTCCTCCACGGTCGGCTGGGGCTGCTGGAGGGTCCGTCCTGGCTCAATGAGCTCGTGCCGTTCGGCGGCTTGTACCAGGTCGTCTACCCGCCGATGCCGGCGCTCGTCCTGCTGCCCGTGGTCGCCGTGTTCGGTCCGCATTTCGATCAGGCGTGGGTGTCGATCCTGCTCGCGGCCGCGAACGTCGCGATCGTCTACGAGATCCTGCGGGCGATGGCCGTCGAGACTCGGACGCGGGTCGTGCTGTCGCTGGTGTTCGCGTTCGGGACCATCGTCTGGTACTCGGCCCAGGCCGGCTCGTCCTGGCACTTCGCCCACGTTGTCGCCACGTTGTTCCTGCTACTCGCCATCCGAGCCTGCCAGGTCGACGCACGCCCTGCGCTCATCGGGCTGCTGTTCGGCGCCGCGATCCTGGCCCGGCTACCGCTCATCCTGGCCTTCCCGTTCTTCGCCGCCTACGTAGTCGATGCGGCCAGCCGCGAGGCAACAGGCGACCGAACGCCGTTCGGGCGACTCGGCGTCGATCGACCGCCCATCTGGGAGACCCGCCCCGATCTGCGTCGAGTGCTCGACCTGGGGCTACCCATGGCCGCTGGCGCGGCCCTAGCCGTCATCGGCTACCTGATCTACGACTACCTTCGCTTCGGCTCCCCGTTCCAGACCGGCTATGCCCTGATCCCCGGATTGCTCCAGGAGGCGCAATACCGGGACGGGTTCTTCAGCGTCGTCAACATCCCGCGCAAGCTCTACGCGCTGTTCCTGACCGTCCCGATGCAGGTCGGCGACTTCCCGTGGATCCAGCCGCGTCGGCTCGGCGGCTTATCGATCCTGCTGACGACCCCGCTGTTCCTGTGGGCGATCAGAGCCCGACGCCCCGATTGGTTCGGGATCGGATCGTGGCTGGCGATCGCGCTGGTGCTGATCCCGATCCTGCTGCACGCCGACCCAGGGGGCGCCCAGTTCGGCTTCCGGTATGCCCAGGATTTCTACCCGTTCCTGTTCCTCCTGACGGTCCGGGGTCTCAACGGCCGACTGTCGTTCGAGGCCTGGCTGGCGATCGCGGTGGGAGCCCTGGTCAACCTGTGGGGCATGGGCGCCACCTACTTCGATTGGTTCGGGTGACCTCGACGGGCGACCGCCCACCCGATCCGGAGATCGTGACCCCCAGCGGAGGGGCGGTCGGACGACTTCCCCTCATCGGCCTGTTCGCCATCGGCTTCGCGGTCCGCTGGCTGGTCGCCGTCGTGATCTGGCCGGACGGCGGGCACCGCTCCGACCTGCAGATCCTGACCGATTGGACCCACGAGCTCGTCGCCAACGGACCGGGCGCCTTCTACCGACCCGACTCGGGCTACTTCGCCGACTATCCCCCGCTGTACCTGTATGTGTTGTGGCTGACCGGCCTGATCGGCCGGGCTTGGAGCGGGGCGTTCGGCGGCCCGGACGTCACGCCGTTCATGCTGAAGCTGCCCTTCATGCTTGGCGACCTCGGGATGGCGGGCGTGGCGTTCCTGGTCACGGGGCGCCTGTGGGGCGACCGGGCAGCCCGCATCGCCGCCGCCGTGTGCCTGTTCAATCCCGCGCTGATCTTCCTCTCTGCGGTGTGGGCCCAGAACGACTCGATCGCCACGCTGATCTTGCTGAGTTCGATCGGCTTGCTCATCGCTGGACGGACCGAGTGGGCGACGGTCGCTGCCGTCCTCGCGATGCTGTTCAAGTTCCAGTACGGGTTCGCGATCCCGATCGTGGTCGTGGTCGGGCTGCGGCGCCACCTGCTCGGCATGGGCGACGGCGACGGGACGCGCCATCGCATCGATGTCGCGCGCGTCGGCCGGTCACTGATGGTCGGCCTGGTGACGCTCCTCGTGGCGATCCGGCCATTCGGTCTGTACGTGTTCAGCCCCGACGACCGCGCCCACAGCCTGGTCCATCGGTTCCTCGAGGCGTCGAAAGCCTTCCCCGGCATCACCCAGAACGCGTTCAACCTGTGGATGAACCCGCTGTTCGACGTGATCCGCGTCGGGCCGACAGGGCTGACCGAGGGGCACATCGTCGACGACACGACGGTGCTGGTCGGGTTCCTGACCTGGCAGACGCTCGGCAATGTGCTGTTCGTGAGCGCCGTGCTGCTGGCGCTGGCCGTCCTGCTCTCCCGCGCCGACGGAGTCGCGATCCTGGTGGTCGCGCTGACCATCTCGGTCGCGTTCTTCGTGCTGCCGACGCGCATCCACGAGCGCTACCTGTATCCCGCGGTCGTGCTGGGCCTCCCACTGCTGGCGGCCGGCATCGCCTGGCGGCGGCTGTACGTCGCCCTGACCGCGGTCCTGTTCCTCGACGTGTACTGGGTGTACAGCCTGCCGATCGGCAACGCGGGTCCCGGTCGAGGCATCTTCGGCACCACGCTCTATCGACCCGAGGCGATCTACGCCATCGCCGCCGTCGCCACGGCCTCGATGGTGTGGCTGCTGTGGCGGGTCGCGGCGCCGGCATCACTGCCCTGGGGGCGCGGCGTGGCCGTCGCCGATGTCGAGCTCCCAGGAGGGACGGCGACCGGGCCTGTGGGGGCGCCCCCGGCGTCATCTGCGGTGGCAGCGGGACGCGAGGCCCTCGTCCGCGCCGCACCCGGCGACGCCGACATCGCCCGGGTCGCTGCCTGGATCCGGGCCCACCGACCGGCCGCCGGTCGACAGACGGTGGGGCTCATCGCGATCACGGTGTTCTTCGCCGCGGTCCTGGTCGCACGCGTGAATCTAGCTGGCGACGTCTGGCTGTGGAACCTGGACCTGCCGAAGATCGATCTGCCGCTGGCGAGCTTCTTCCATGACGCGCTCGCGCACGGTCGCCTGCCGCTGTGGAACGATGACCTGGGTCTCGGCTATCCGCTCTACGCCGAGGGCCAGATCGGGGCGTTCTATCCGCCCAACTGGCTGATCTACCTCTTTCCGCCGCTGGTCGCCCTCGACGTCTCGCGGGTCGTCCACTTGACGATCCTCGGCACTGGAGCCGGCATCCTGACGCTCCGGCTCAGTGGATCGCGGGCCGGCGCCCTCGTCACCGCTCTGACGGTCGTGCTCGGTTCGGCCATCGCCGCCAAGCTCCAATGGACCAATCTCGTCGCGGCCTACGCCTGGGTCCCGTGGATCCTGCTGCCGCTCGTTCGCCGGCCCCACCCGTCGCGTGGGGGCCTGATCGCGGCCGGCCTCCTGTTCGGGGTCCAGGCGTGGGCCGGCCACCCGAACACGTGGCTACTCACCGGACTGGCCGCGGCGATCGTGCTGCTGACGATCCAGCCGGCCGTACGCTCGCTCGGTCGGGTGGTCGGTTTGGGGATGCTGGGCACCGCCGTCGGGGCGGTCCAGCTCATCCCCACGCTGATCCTCACGACCCTGTCCGTCCGCAGCGAGGCCCTGTCGCCGAACGACCTGTTCACGAGCGCCGCGACCCCGTTCGATGCCTTGCTCTTCGCCTTCCAGGACGCGTTCGTACGCGTCTCGAACGGCTCGTGGGATGTCTACTCGATCTGGTATCCGGATGGCACGTTCGCGTTGCTCGAGGCCGCAGCGTACGTCGGCCTGCCGGTCCTGATCCTCGCAGCCGCCGCGGTGACGATGCGTCGTGCGCGGCCCTTCCTGCTGGTCATCGCCATCGGGCTGGCCATCCCGATCGTCGCAGCCTTCCGACCAGAGGTGTGGACCCATATCCCGATCCTCGACGGACTGCGATCGCCCGTACGGTCATACCTTCTGGTGACGTTCGCGTTGGCCGTGCTCGCTGGCCTCGGTGTGGGCCGGCTCGGCAGGGCCCGTCGAGCCTCGCGACGCGGAGCGATCGTCCTCGGCGCCGCGGTCGGGGCCTATGCCATCGCCTTGGCGCTCGCGATCGCGCTGCCGACGACGTTCGACGCGCTGCTCCTCGGCGCCTCGACGTTCCTCGGTGCGAACGACGTCGCCGCTCGACGCGCTCTGGCCATCGCGGCCCTCACCCAGCCGTGGCCATTCCTGCTCGAGGTCGGGGTCGGCGCGCTGGCGCTGGCGATCGTGGCCATCGCCCAGCGGCGACCGTCCCTTCGGCCGATGCTGGGTCCGGTCCTCCTGGCCGTCGCAGCGATCCCGCTCGTGGTGCTCGGGCCGCTACCGAATCCCCTTCGCCCTGAGCGCGACGCCTCCTTCACCGGGACTGACTACGTTCAGGCGGTGGCGCAGACGACCCCGTATCGCTTCGTCGCCATCGACCCACCCGGCTGGTATTCCGGGATGCCCGATCAGCTCGCCATGGCGCGGATCCGGGATCTGCGCATGTTCAGCTCGCTCGATCTACGGGCATCGAACGACCTGGTCGAGCGGATCGTCCGAGGCGATCCGGACGGATCGCTCCGGCGCGCCGTCGGCATCGATGTGCTCGCCACCTTCGGCCGCCCGTGTCCCGGCCAGATCATCGCCAGCGTCGCCAACGAGGGGGGCGCGACCCTCTGCCGCGACGACGGAGCGCTGCGACCGCCGTACCTGCTCCCGGCAGCCGTGGTCACGACCGACGAGGTGGACGTCGGCACGCCGATCAGGCCGGTCGACCGCTCGGTCGACGTCCAGCGGGTCGCGAATGAGGCGGTCCAGGTGACCCCCGAGCGGCGAGACGCGAGTGCCCTCGATGTCACCGTCGATGCGGCCACCGCAGGCTGGCTGTGGGTCGATCGCGCGTGGTGGCCCGCCTGGTCGACGACCGTGAACGATCAGTCAGTGACCGCGGCTCGAGCGCTGGGCGGCCAGCTGATCCCCGTGCCGGCGGGCGCGTCGGTCATCCGCCAGCGGTTCGTGCCCTGGGACGCGATGCTCGGCGCCGCCATCGGCGCCCTGGCGATCGTGATCGCGCTCGCGTGGTGGCGAGGCGTGCCGGGGATCAGCCCTTGGGTTCGACGACGATCGTGACCTCGGGGGTCATGCCGGTGAAGACCTTCACCGCGACCTTGTAGGTCCCGAGGGTCTTGAGCGGCTCCTCGAGATCGATCTTGTGCCGATCGACGTCGATCCCGCGGCGGGCCAGCGCGTCGGCGATGTCCTTGGACGTGATCGACCCGTAGAGCTTCCCGCCCTCGCCGACCTTGACGCCCATCGTGAGGGTCGTCGAGGCGATCCTGGTGGCCGCGATCTCGGCTTCCTCGCGCTCCCGCTTGCGCTTGTCTTCGCGGCTCGCGATGTCGTGCTGCCAGGCGCGATACGCGCCTCCGGCGGCCGGCACCGCCAGCGACTGCGGGATCAGGTAGTTGGTGGCGTACCCGTCGGCGACCTGCTTCAACTCGCCGCTCTTGCCGAGCGTCGGCACGTCCCTGGTCAGGATGACCTTCAAGTGCTGCGATCCTCCTTGGTGATCCAGGCGCGTGCGCGCGGCACGATGCCCGATCGATCGATGGCATGGCCCGCCGCAGTGATGAGGCCGGGGACCCGCCGGATGGTCCGACGGACGGGACCCGGCGTCAAGCGCCGGATCTGGGCGACGTCACGGTCGAAGGCGGCTCGGTCGATGCCCAGATCGTCGAGCTTCTCCTGGAGCAGCTCGGGCGGGACGCCGTCGAGGAAGACATCGACCGCGAGCACGACCACCACGATGTCGTCGAGCCCACCGATCAGCGGGATGCTGTCGGGGACGAGGTCACGTCCGATCACGATGTAGCCGGCAGCGGCGCCGAGCAGGACCTTGCGGTCGCTCGGCATCCGTTCGTCGAGGACCAGGGCGCCGATCAGTCGGGCGTAGTCCGGTACGCGGCTCGCGACCGGGAGGAAGGCGAGCAGGGACACGAACCGGCTGACGCCGGCGCGGCTCGAGCTGCGCTTCGTGGCCATGGGACGGATCTCTCCTGGGTCGAGGTGGGGGACCCGGAGTCTATCAGCGAGGTCTCGTTTCGGCCGGCGACCGGTCGCGAGCGCACCTTGACATCGAACGTCCGTTCGGTATCATGCAGGCCAAGGAGGCGCGAGTGACCAAACACGACGCCGAACGGAAGGTCCGGATCCTCGACTTCATCGCCGCGACACTGCGCGCGCGCGGCTATCCGCCGTCCGTCCGGGAGATCATGCAGGCCGTCGGCCTCGCCTCGACCTCCGCCGTCCACCATCATCTGCAGATGCTGGCTCGCGATGGCTATCTCGAGCGCGGCGAGGGTCAGAGTCGGGCGATCCGCCTGACCCCGACGGCGGCGATCCGCCTCGGCCTCTCGAGCGAGCTGGTGCCGCAGGCGACCTCCGCCGATTCGCGGGTCGTCCCCATCATCGGCGAGATCGCGGCGGGCGGGCCGATCGAGGCGTACCAGGATGCGTCCGAATCGATGGCTGTGCCGGACATGCTGGCCCCGAGTGGCGATGCCTACGTCCTGCGGGTGCGCGGCGACTCCATGATCGAGGCCCACATCGCCGATGGCGACTTCGTCCTGATCCGGCCACAGTCGACCGCCCGGAACGGCGACATCGTGGTCGCCCAGGTCGAAGAGAACGCCGTGACCCTGAAGCGGTTCTTCAAGGAGAAGGACAAGATCCGGCTCCAACCGGCCAATCCCCAGTACCCGCCACAGTTCTATGACGATGTGCGCATCCAGGGGAAGCTGATCGGCGTCATCCGCAAGCTCGACTGAGGGCGGCGCCCCGGATCGGCCGATGCCGGCGTTGGCGCCCTCCGCCGTTCGCTCACGCACCTTGGGTGCGCTCGCTCTCGTGCTCGGTCGCCGCCTTGGCCTCGACCGACCGGAACGCCGATTCTCGGCTCTGGGAGATGTGCACCAGGTTTCCACAGGGCGCTAACCGGGGCGAGTCAAGTCGTGGACGGGTTTCGGGGATAAGGGCCTTTCGCCGGTGGGCCGCCTCGACGACAGTCAAGGTGTCACGGCCGTCACGCAAGCTCGGGGACCCATGATCGACCGCCTGCCACCGCAAAGTCTCGAAGCCGAGCAGTCCGTGCTCGGCGCGATCCTGATCGACCGGGACGCGGTGGTCGAGGTCGCCGAATTCCTTCGCCCCGAGGACTTCTATCGCCAGGCCAACGGCCGCATCTACGCGGCGATCCTGGACCTGTTCGAGCGTCGCGAGCCGATCGACATCGTCACGGTCGCCGAGGCGCTCGAGCGGCGCGAGGACCTCGAGACGATCGGCGGCCGCGCGTACCTTTCGAGTCTCAGCAACGAGACCCCGACCGCTGTCCATGCCGCCCAGTACGCTCGCATCGTCGAGCGCAAGGCTGTCCTCCGCAACCTCATCGGCGCCGCAGGCAGGATCGCCGGGATCGGCTACGAGGATCCGGCCGAGATCCAGGAGGCCATCGACCGGGCCGAGGCGGAACTGTTCGCGGTCAGCCAGAAGCGCATCGATGCAGGGTTCAGTCCGCTCAAGATGCTCCTGCACGACGCCTACGACCGTCTCGACTACCTGCACGCCCACCGCGGCGAGATCTCCGGCGTCCGGACGGGCTTCACGGACCTCGACGCGTTGACGACCGGGCTCCAGCCGAGCGACCTCGTCGTCGTAGCGGCGCGTCCGTCGGTCGGCAAGACGAGCTTCGCGCTCAACATCGCCGAGCACGCGGCGGTCAAGGAACGCAAGAGCGTCGGCGTCTTCAGTCTCGAGATGAGCAAGGAACAGCTCGTCCTCCGCCTCCTCTCGAGCGTCGCCAACATCGATTCACAGCGGCTGCGCACCGGGTTCCTCGAAGAGCTCGACTTCGCGCGGATCGCGCCGGCGATGAACTCACTGTCGGAAGCGCCGATGTACATCGACGACACGCCGAACATCTCCGCGATGGAGTTGCGGACGAAAGCGCGTCGGCTGCAGGCGGAGGCCGGCCTCGACCTCGTGGTGGTCGACTACCTCCAGCTGATGCAGGCGACGACCACGACTCGCGACGCCAACCGGGTGCAGGAGGTCTCCGAGATCTCGCGCGGGCTCAAAGCCCTCGCGCGCGAGCTGTCAGTGCCGGTCATCGCGCTCTCGCAGCTGTCGCGCCAGCCGGAGATGCGCGAGTCCAAGGAGCCGCGCCTGTCGGACCTGCGCGAATCCGGTGCCATCGAACAGGACGCCGACCTGGTCATGTTCCTGTGGCGCGACAAGGAGCGGGGCTCCGACGATCAGGACACCGACGGCGAGGTCATCAACCTGAAGCTCGCCAAGCACCGCAATGGCCCGACGGGCGAGGTCCAGCTCTGGTTCAAGAAGCGCCAGACGCGGTTCGTCTCGTACGCCGGCGAACGGTATGCGGAGGTGAGCTAGACCCCGCTCACCCCGCGTCCCCCGGAAGCAGCGGCCGGACCGACAACGTATAGAGCTTGCCGGCCGGACCCTTGAGCACGAGGCCCTGGAAGCCACCTTCGATGCCGGTCAGCTTGAGCTGGCCGATCTCATCGGCACTCATCGTCCGATGGGGGAACTGCAGGCCATTCGGGTCGGCGTCGGGCTTGAACTCCTCGACCTTGACACTCGCCCACGGCCAGTCGCGGATGTCCGGGGCGACGATGCCGGGGCTCTCGAGCAGGATCGCCCGGTACGAGGTTGGTGTGTAGACCTGGCTCGGGAATGTGCCACCCTGGTCGAAGTCCGACAGGCGAGCGGCCAGCTTCTGGAATGCGGCCCGGGCCGGAGCGTCCGCCCCACCTTGGCTGTCCATCCCGAGCGCGTAGACCGAGACGGTCTTGGTGATGCCTCCCGCGTCGATCGCGAACTCGGCCGTGCCGGCGTCGGCGACCATCGGGTTGTCATATCGCGCACGAGCGGCGGCGAGTCCTCCATCGCCCAGCGCCCGGACCAACAAGGCCTGGATCTGCTCCTCGGTGAGGGTCGCGGTGCGCATCGGGCTGAACGGCGCGACGGAGCCCTGCGCCGCAGGTGGCTCGAGCATCGGGTTCCGGAACACGACCGTGCCGTTGCCGTAGAGGGTGAAGAACGGGGCCTGGGTGGCCTGGAAGGCCGGCATGATGAACCCGCCGCCCTCGGAGTACCGGAGCACGATGTCGGTAGCCCCGGTCTTGTGCTCGACGGTGCCGGCAGGGACCGGCGTGCTGGTCGGCGCAGCGCTGGGGATACCGGACGGGGATGCGCTCTGCGTCGGGACCGCACCGCCCGAGCTGCAGGCGGCGACGATGAGGGCGAGCGCGGGAGCGAGGAGAGGCGCCATTCGGCGCGGGTGATGTGACATGGCGGCCGGACGTCCGACGCTCCGAGACGGTTCCCCGGGACGCTTGACGCCGCGCGTATCTTCACCGCTATGAGTCCCGGGCGGTGCCCGGACGAACCGGGTGCGCTGTCCCGTACCGTCCCCGACGCGTGCCACGACCTCGTCCAACGCCTGGCGGGGAGGCTCGACCGTCACCGCGTCCGAGCGAGGGAGGTCTGGAGAGGGTGTACCAGGACCGCACGCTGACCTGCCGCGACTGTTCCGAGGAGTTCATCTTCTCGGCCGGCGAGCAGGCCTTCTACGCCAGCAAGAGTCTGGTCAACGACCCGCAGCGGTGTCCGTCGTGCCGCGCGGCGGCCAAGCGAGCCCGCAACAACGAGGGCCCACGCGAGTTCCATGCGGCCGTCTGTGGCGCCTGCGGGGGGCAGGCGGTCGTGCCGTTCGCTCCGCGGAATGATCGACCCGTGTACTGCAGCTCGTGCTTCGACAAGGTGCGGGCAGGTACGCTCGACTCGACGGCGGCACACGTCTAGTGGAGGTCCGGGTGTGGGGGTGATCATCATCCGCGAGATGGTCGGAACGAGCCCGCGGTCGTGGAGCGATGCGGCGCGCCAGGCCGTCGCGACCGCCTCGAAGACCGTGCGGAACATCCAGACCGTCGAGGTCGTGAAGTCGAGCGCGGTCGTCGAGGACGGCGAGATCGTCGAGTACCGGGTGGAACTCAAGATCGGCTTCGAGTACGAGGGCTGATCGCCCAGGCGGGCTTGGATCGCCAGGGTCGCAGCTAACCGCGGGATGAGTGCCGCGCGCCACCATGGCGCGCATGTCCGATCGCCCACTCGCGACATCCGTTGACACCGCGCGCGAACGCTCGATATCGTTCGCGCACCCCGGGACCCACCCGCCGCGATCGCGATTCACGGAACGTCCCCCGGTCGCTGTCGGCCCGGGACGCCCAACCATGTCGATGCCGTCCAGGAGTGCCCACCTGAGCGACGAAGGCATCGCCTACCCGATCCAGGTCGCGAAGGTCCAGCGTCCCGCACTCCGCGACGAGACGCTCGAGCGAACGCGCCTACTCGACTGGCTCCGGGCGAAGATCCACGGGCGCGTGGTGCTCCTCCTGGCGGACGCGGGCTACGGCAAGACCACGCTGCTGGCCGATTTCGCGCGCCGGACGCGCATGCGCACGCTCTGGTATCGACTCGACCACGACGATCGCGACTGGGTCACGTTGCTGCAGCATCTGATCGCGGCCGGCCGCGAGTACGACCCCGGCTTCGCGCCGGCGACGAGTGAACTCCTGTCGGAGATCGGTGTCGGTGGACCGACCCGCGAGGCGGCACTCGACACCTTCATCGGCGAGTTGCCGTCCATCGCGACGGGCGGCGCCGTCCTGATCTTCGATGACTTCCACCTGGTCGACGATGCGCCCGATGCCCGATTCGTGGCGCGGGAATTGGTCGCCCGCGCCCCAGAGCGACTGACCGTGGTCTTCGCGAGCCGTCGGGCACCGACCGTCCCACTGTCGCGCCTCCGCTCCGTCGGCGAAGTGGCCGAACTGGGCACCGACGACCTCCGCTTCGATGCGACCGAGACGGCCCGGCTGTTCACCGAGACGTACGGTCGTCGACTTGATGCGGACGTCCTCGAGGATCTCGCGATCCGGACAGAGGGGTGGATCGCGTCGCTGCAGCTCGTTCAGGCGGCGCTCCGGGATCGGTCGCCGACGGAGATCCGCCATTTCGTCCGCAGCCTGAACGGCGCCGACCGCGACCTCTACGACTACCTCGCCGAGGAAGTGGTCGGCGATCTGCCGGATGAGCTCCAGCGGTTCCTGATGGACACGTCCATCCTCCAGGTCGTCACGCCGGAGCTGGCGGAGGTCGTATCGGGTCGCGAACCGGCCGATGTCGCACGACTTACGGCGGCCGCGGAGCGCCTGACCCTGCTCAGCCGCCTGTCCGGAGGGCCGCGCACCCACCAGCGCTATCACCCGTTGGTGCGCGAGTTCCTCGAGGGGCGGTTCAAGGCGCTCGACGGAGCCGACGCGGTCGCGGCACTCCATCGACGGACCGCGGCGGCGACCGCCGCCACCGACTGGCGCATCGGCGCGCATCACTACCGCGAGGCGGGGGACACCGAGGCGATGCTTGGGGTCGTGGCGACGGCCATCCCCGACATCATGGGCAATGGCCAGTACGCGCTGGCCGAGGCGTTCATCGGACCGATCTCCGCCGACGACCGACCAGCCGGGTTCGATCTGATCCTCAGTCGCGTCGACATGCAGCAGGGCGACTACGAGGCCGCGATCGCCGCCAGCCAGTCGGTCCTCGACTCGGGCGTCGAGGACCCGGTCCAACGGGACCACGCGCTGTTGAATCTGGTGACGCTGCACTTCAACTCGGGGAATGGGGAACGCGCCCTGGAATTTGCCACCGCTTTGATCGCCTCCACGATGAGCGCTGATCTGCGCGCAATCGGCGAGGTAACGGTCGCAATCCTTCGCGCCAACAGCGCCGCGGACTTGGATTCGATCAATCGCCGTCTGCGTGCGATGGCATCGGCGCAGAAGGCGACGAGTTCGCACCACTACGGCGTCTCAATGCTTAATCTCGCGCTCAATTCTCTCGTTCAAGACCGCATAAGCGATGCGTGGACTGAAGTAGGTGAGGCGCTCAGAGCGTTCGAGTCGTCGTCAGGCTTTGTTGAGCGGACCGCGGCCAACGTGTTGGCGATGTCAATCCTCTTAAGGCGAGGCAACACGGGTGCCGCGTCAGAGCTTGCCGGGCAGCTGACTTCAGAGAACGCCACTTTCGTTCCGGTTGAGGCGCTTGCGGATGCCGCGGATGCATTCGACTCATTCGGTTCGTCGATGATCGCCAGATCGATGCTGGACCAGGTGGCCGGGCCGTCGGCGCACACGGTTGCCGATCAACGGATTCTGAGCCTGACCCACTCACGGATGGCCGTTCGGCGGCGCGATCCAGATAGAGCATCGGCCTTCCTCGAAACATATCCACCGGGACTCTCGACGGTAATTGGTGCCTCGGCCGCGGTGGCAATGACCGACGCACACATCGCACTTCTGCGCGACGAGAGGGATGGCCTTCAGAAGCTCCAATTGGCCACTGGTATTGCCAGGGCACAGGGAGCCACCGCCGTCAGAAGGGTCGGCGAACTACTTATGGCGACTGTTGAGGGAGGTCAGTCACTGGCGGACTCCATCGCAATCATTGGCTCTGCCGCGCCCTGGCACCTCGCCTTTCTTGCCGAGGACCTACTGCCTCATCTCCCGGCGCTCCGTGATGACACACTCACCATCGTTCGGGAGTCTGTGCTTCGACACCCCGAGCGTTGGCGGACAGCGATCAGACGCCATCTCGAGACTTCGGGGGACCCGGTCAACGTCCCCGCAGCACGATTTCTTGAGGAAATCGGTGAGAAGGCCGACGTCGCCAAACTGCGCCGCCTGGCACGAAGCGCAAAGCGGCGTCCAGACGCAGCGGACCTCGGGCGAGCTCTGTCGCGCCGTTTGGCGGACCGAGTGCGAGTCGAAGACCAGGGACGCGTCGCCCTATTGATTGGCGCACGGGAACTAGCTGGGTCGACCGTGCGACGTAAGGTCCTAGGGCTGCTTTGTTTCCTGATCACGCGACCTGACATGTCGGCAACTCGGGACCAGGTACTCGAGGCGCTATGGCCTGAATTGGATCCTGAGGTGGCCGTCAATTCGCTGAACCAGACCATCTATTTCTTGCGCCGGGTGTTTGAAGAGGAATACTCCGACGACCTGTCGCCTGGGTACCTCTACCACTCCTCGGACGTCGTTTGGCTCGATCCGGAACTGGTGACAAGCCGGAGCATCGATTGCCGACAATTCATCCGTGGGCTATCCGGTCAACCAAGTCCGGACGAGGTTGACCACTTGTCGCGGTTGTACAGGGGGCGGTTCGCGCTCGAGTTCGAATACGAGGAGTGGGCGGCAGCCTATCGAGATTCGCTACACGCCGCCTACCTGGAAATTGTCGAGCGGTCGGTGCTAGATGATTTCAGATCAGGCCACTACGACCGAGGCATTACGGTGGCGAGACGGGCTCTCGACCTCGATCCCACAGCGGAGCAAATCGAGGTCTGTCTCCTGCGCCTCTATCGGGTTACGGGTGCCCACGCGGCGGCCGCCGAGCAATATGGTCACTACGCCACGATGATGCGCGACGAGCTTGGTCTCGAGCCGATCCCCCTTGACTCCTTGTAGACATAGGTAAGGTGCCGTATTGACCGGTTTACTTAGGGCTACCTAGAGTCCTGATCACTTGCTAGTACCCCAGTACTAGGAAGAACCGTCAAGACGCTCGGACGCGGCGAAGCCCCACCTGAAATGGGC
>DASSMQ010000106.1:0-10555 GCA_035688805.1 Candidatus Limnocylindrales bacterium | reverse complement strand
GATCATCGGCCTCGACCATTTCGGCGCATCGGCGCCCGCCGGCACGATCTTCGAGCACTTCGGGTTCACCGCCGACCGGGTCGCCGACGTCGGCCGGCGCGTGGTCCGCGACGATCTGCGCGGCCGCATCGGGACGGTCGATGGGGGACATTTCGCGCACATGGCCGGCGGAGGTCGATCGGGCGCCGGAGGCCATCCGACGTTGCGCGCCGGCGAGGCCGGCGTCGACCGGACAGACGACTCCGACCCCGGCCACAGCTAGGCCGGGCTCGCGCCGGGCACGCCGGGCTCGCCGGGCACGCCGGGACCTCCGTTCTCGCGCACTCGTCCGTCATGCATCGGATGGGTGCTGATCGAACTCCGTCATTACCCACCGGGTGCATGTCGGACGAGTCTCGTCGGGAAAGTTCGACGCCGCGGCGGCTCCGCGATTACGCACCGGGTGCATATCGGACGAGTCTCGGCGGGAAAGTTCGACGCCGCGGCGGCTCCGCGGTTACCCACCGGGTGCATATCGGACGAGTCTCGGCGGGAAAGTTCGCCGCCGCGGCGGCACCGCCATTACCCACCCTGCCCCGGCCGCACGCCCCGGCTCCAGGGCCACCGCATATGCTTCCGGCATGCGCATCGCCTTCTCGGCCGACCACGCCGGCGCCGCGCTGAAGGACGCCCTGATCGAGCGTCTGGCGAGGGCGAACCTCGGCCATGACCTGATCGACCTTGGCGGTGACGGCTCGGATCCAGACGACGACTATCCGGATTTCGCGCGCCGCCTCGGCGAGGTGATCCAAGCCGATGAGGCGGATCGCGGCGTCCTCATCTGCGGCTCGGGCGTGGGGGCGAGCGTCGCAGCCAACAAGATGCGCGGCGTCCGGAGCGCGGTCTGCCACGACACGTACTCCGCCCATCAGGGTGTCGAGCACGACGATATGAACGTCCTTACTCTTGGTGCGCGGGTCATCGGCCCGGAGCCCGCCTACGAGTGTGCGGTGGCCTTCCTTGGTGCGACGTTCAGCGGGGAACCGCGCCACCGACGCCGACTCGACAAGGTCCTTGCGATGGAGGCCGCGGCCGACTGACCCGCTATCCTTCGGAGTCCACGATGACCGAACCCGTCTCGTCCGCCGTCCAGCCCCCGTCCTTCGCGCTCGGCTCCGTCGCGGCCGCCTACGACGCGGTGGTGGCCGAGGCTCGCGACCGAGCGTGGGCCCACCGCCTCTTCGCCAGGGACGTGAGCCTGTGGACCACGGAGGGGAAGGTCGGCGCCGACATCGCCGACCGGCTCGGTTGGCTCGATGCCCCGACCCATTTCACGGACGACATCCCCGGACTCGAAGGGTTCGGCGACGGGATCGTCGCGGCAGGATTCACGACCGCGGTGGTGGCCGGTATGGGCGGCAGCAGTCTGGCCCCGGACGTGCTCCACCGGACCTTCGGGTCGCAGGACGGGTACCTCGCCTTGCGCGTCCTCGATTCGACCGACCCCGACGCGGTGGCGGCCGTCCTTGACGACCTCGACCCGCTGCGAACCCTCATCCTCGTCGCCAGCAAGTCGGGCACCACCGTCGAGCCGAACGCGTTCCTCGCCGCCGCCTGGGACCGCACCGACCGGGCCCTCGGAGCGATCTCGCACCACAGCTGGCAGAACCCGGGGGCCACCGTGGCCGCCATCACCGACCCTGGCAAGAGCCTCGAAGCCATGGCCCACCACGACCAGTTCCGCGAGGTGTTCCTCAATCCGCCGGACATCGGTGGCCGCTACAGCGCCTTGACCTATGTCGGACTCGTGCCAGCTTCCCTGATCGGCCTCGATCTGGACCCGCTCCTCGAGTCCGCCGTGGCCATGCTCCGGGCCTGCCAGGAACCGGACCCGGCGCGCAACCCCGGTGTGTCCCTCGGGATCGCGATGGGCGTGCTGGCCCGCAACGGTCGGGACAAGCTGACATTCCTGCCCGATGACGAGATCGCCTCGTTCGGCTCCTGGGCCGAGCAGTTGATCGCCGAGAGCACGGGCAAGCACGGCGTCGGCATCGTGCCGATCGATCTCGAGCCCCTCGGGGCCCCGGACGCGTACGGCGATGACCGCGTCTTCGTCCGGATCGCCCTCGATGGCGGCACGGACGGCGGTCGGACCGACCTTGCGCAACGGCTCGAGGCGGCCGGCCACCCCGTGATCCGGATCGCCATCGCCGACCCCATCGACCTCGGCGGCGAATTCGTCCGCTGGGAAGTGGCGACGGCGATCGCCGGCATCGTGCTCGGCATCGATCCCTTCGACCAGCCCAACGTCGAAGAGGCCAAGCAGCTGACCCGGGACGTACTGGCGCGAGCGGAGCGCGGCGAGCCCGCACCGGCGGCGGTGGCCGCGATCCGCGCCGCCGATCCCGACCTGTCACTCGCTCTGGCCGACCACCTGCGGCGCGTCCGCCCGGACGCCTATCTCGCCCTCCAGGCGTTCATCGCGCCGAGCTCCACACGAGACGAGGCGATGGCGCGGATCCGGGCGCGCCTGCGTGATTCGACCCGGCGAGCCACGACCGCCGGGTACGGCCCGCGCTTCCTCCATTCGACCGGCCAGCTGCACAAGGGCGGTGCCCCGATCGGCTGGTTCGTGCAGCTCACGTCGGACCACCCACGGGACCGCGACATCCCGGGCTGGCCGTACACCTTCGGCCAGCTCATCGACGCCCAGGCGGACGGCGATTTCGCGGCGATCGCCAGTCACGACCTGCCGATCATGCGGGTCGATCTCGGCGACGACGTGGACGCCGGCCTCAGCGCGCTGGAGACAGCGCTGGATCGGGCGCTCGACGCCATCCCGGACACCACCAGCTCGGAGGGCTGACGCAGATGCGCCTCGGCTTCATCGGTCTTGGACGGATGGGCGCCAACATGGTCCGCCGACTCGTCCGGGACGGCCACGAGATCCTCGTCTACAACCGGACCCCCGAAAAGTCCACCGAGCTCCAGGGCGAGGGCGAAGGCGCCGTCGCCACCTACTCGATCGAGGAGCTCGTCGCCAAGCTGGAGAAACCGCGGGCGGTTTGGATCATGGTCCCCGCCGGCGACGCCACCGAGGCGCAGATCACCGAGCTGCTCGAGCACCTGGAGCCGGGCGACACGATCATCGACGGCGGCAACACGAACTTCCACGATGATGTCCGGCGCTACGCCGCGCTCAAGGACAAAGGCATCCAGTACGTCGACGCTGGCGTATCCGGGGGGATCTGGGGCCTGCAGGTCGGCTTCTGCCTGATGGTCGGTGGCGACCCCGAGGCCGTCGGACCGCTCGAGACCGCCTTCACGACGCTCGCCCCGCCCGACGGCTACCGCCATGTCGGCGGCCCGGGTGCGGGCCACTACGTGAAGATGGTCCATAACGGCATCGAGTACGGATTGATGCAGGCCTACGCAGAAGGCTTCGAGATCATGCACGCCAGCGATTACGAACTCGACCTCGGCGAGATCGCCGAGCTGTGGATGCAGGGCTCGGTGGTGCGCTCGTGGCTGCTGGAGCTGGCCGGGCGAGCGTTCAAGTCGAACGGCCAGGACCTGGAGCACCTCAAGGGCTGGGTCGCCGATTCAGGCGAGGGCCGCTGGACGGTCCAGGAGGCGATCGACAAGGACGTGCCGGCGCCGGTCATCACCCTGTCGCTCCAGACGAGGTTCCGCTCACGCCAGGACGATTCGTACGGTGGCAAAGTCCTCGCCGCACTCCGCAACGAGTTCGGCGGCCACGCCGTGAAGACCGAATAGCCCCGATGGCGTCGACGAAGGCGCCGACGAAGGCGCCCGCCAAGGAGTCGGCCCCGGTCGACGCGCCGCCCGACCAACCGATCCCCGCCCAGCCCTCGCCGCGGCCCAAGGACGCGCCGCGGACCATGCGCGAGCTGCGCGAATCGCGCGACGGCAAACGCCCTTCGCGGGCGAAGCCGGTCGAGAACGTCCTGCGCGAGGGCCTGCGCCTCGAGAAGGTGCCCGACCCATCGGTGCTCGTGCTGTTCGGTGCGACCGGTGACCTCGCCCATCGCAAGGTCATCCCGGCGATGTACCACCTGTGGCGGACGAACCTGCTGCCGCACGAGTTCGTGCTCCTGGCCATCGGGCGGCGGCCGTACGACGACGACGCGTTCCGGTCGGAGATCCACGCATCGCTGGAACAATTCAGCCGGGTCCTCCCGCTCGACGAGCCCGCGTGGCGGTCGTTCAGCGAGCGGATCCGCTATCACCGACTCGACTTCGATGACCCGGCCGGCTTCGATGCCCTGGCCACGACCCTCGATGATCTCGACGAGGCCGAGGGCACCCGCGGGGACCGACTCTTCTACCTCGCGACCCAGCCGTCGCAGTTCGCCGAGATCGTCGGCCAGCTCGGTCGCGTCGGCCTCGACCACGAGCGCCACGACGGCGGCTGGCGACGGGTCGTCATCGAGAAGCCGTTCGGGCACGACCTCGATTCGGCCCGCAAGCTCAACCGCGAGGTCGGCAAGGTCTTCCGCGAGTCGCAGGTCTACCGCATCGACCACTACCTGGGCAAGGAGACCGTGCGCAACCTGCTGGTGTTCCGCTTCGGCAACGGCATCTTCGAGCCGCTCTGGAACCGTCGCTACGTCGACCACGTGCAGATCACGGTCGCGGAATCGATCGGCATCGAGAACCGGGGCGCCTTCTACGAGGAGACTGGCGCCTCGCGCGACGTGCTCCAGAACCACCTGCTCCAGCTCGTGAGCCTCGTGGCCATGGAGCCGCCGGCGACCTTCGAGGCGGACGCGCTGCGCGACGAGAAGGTCAAGGTGCTGCGGGCGATCGGCACCCATCCGGCGGACCCGACCACCGAGGTCGTGCGCGGACAGTACGGCCCCGGTTGGGTCGCGGCCACGCCCGTGCCCGGCTACCGACAGGAGGACGACGTCGATCCCCGGTCGGAGACCGAGACCTTCGTGGCGTCGCGCCTGACCATCGACGACTGGCGCTGGTCGGGCGTGCCCTTCTACGTCCGGACCGGCAAACGACTCCCCAAGCGGGCGACCGAGATCGCGATCCAGTTCCGCGAGGTGCCCCACCACCTGTTCCTGCACTCGGGTGTCGAACCGGACGCCAATCTGCTGGCCATGCGCATCCAGCCGGACGAGGGGATCATGCTGCGCTTCGGGGCCAAGGTCCCGGGGCTGGGCCTGAACGTGCGGTCGGTGACGATGGACTTCACGTACGGTTCGGCGTTCACGGTCGACTCGCCGGACGCCTACGAGACGCTGATCCTCGACGCGCTCCAGGGCGACGCGTCGCTGTTCACCAGGGCCGACGAGGTCGAGGAGGCCTGGAGCATCGTCGATCCGTACATCGACGCGTGGGCCTCCGCCCCCGCGCCCGACCTGCCCAATTACGACGCGGGCAGCTGGGGCCCGGTCGCCGCAGATGAACTCCTGGCGCGAGAAGGCCGACGATGGCGACGGATCTGACCGCCGTCAACGAGCCGGTGCTGCGCTGGTCGGCCCGCGCCCACAGCATCGACGACGTCGAGAAGGAGCTGGCGCGGATCTGGGCGCGCCAGGATCTGACCACCGAGATGGACGGGCAGCCCGCCCGACACGTCGCCGCCCGCACCAGCGTGATGAACCTCGTCGTCATCGCCCGACGACCCGAGATCGCGGAACGGGGAGCCGCCACGATCCAGGCCCTGACCGGCCGACACCCCTCGCGCACGATCGTCGTCCAGTCGGCCGATCCCGATGGCCCGTCCTGGATCGACGGCCGAGTCGAGGCTCACTGCATCCTGCCCCGCGAGGACGCGCCGGAGACCTGTGCCGAGACCATCCACCTGGTGGCCGGCGGCGAGGCCGGCCGCCATCTGTCGGCGATCGTCACGCCGTTGATCATCCACGACCTGCCCGTCACGGTCTGGTGGCCGGGCGAGCCGCCGTTCACCTCGCGTGCGGCGATCGACCTGTTCATGGCGGCCGACCGGCTGATCGTCGACGGGTCGACCTGGTCGGGCGACGGACTGGCGCGCCTCGCCGAGATGGCCGAGATGGCCGACCGCACGAACCTTGCGGTGAGCGACTTCGCCCAGGTCCGCCAATCGCGCTGGCGCGAGGCGATCGCCTCGATCTTCGACGATGCGGACTTCCTGCCGTACCTGCGCTCCCTGCGCCGCATCGCGGTGACCTACGGCACCCATGACGAGACCGGTGCGCCCGGTTCGACCAACGTCGTCAAGCCGGTGTATCACGTGGCGTGGCTCGCGTCGCGGCTCGGACTCACGGTGCACCGTCCGCTGGAGGTCGTCGCCGGATCCAGCCATCGGTCGGGACCGGGAACCAAGCCAGCGATCGCCCGCGGGATGTCGGCGACGTTGCGCGACGGCCGTACCGACGTGGGGGTCGTGATCCGCCCGGTCGTGTCGTCGATGCCGCCCGGGACGACGCTCCGAGTCGAGCTGCTGTGCGAGCGTCGTGGCTCCGAGCTGCGCGCTGATGTGACGGCGGAAGCCGAGACCGTCCATGTGCGGGTGTGGCAGGACGGCGTCGAGTGCCTCGAGCGGCATTTCCTGGCCGCGCGGCGAGGCGACGTCGATCTGCTCGCAGAGGCCATCGAATCGAGCCCCCGCGACCCCGTCTCGGTCGGGACCCTGCGCGCCGCCGCGAAGCTCGTCGCGTGACCGAACCCGAGATCGTCGTCGTCCGGGATCCGGACGACGCGGCGGACCGTGTCGCCCGGCACATCGCGACGACGCTCATCGACGCCATCGACCGGCGCGGCGGCCGGGCCGATTGGGCCACGACCGGCGGCTCGACCCCGGTCGGCATCTACCGCGCCCTCGTCGCATCCGGGGTCGGCGAGGCCATGCCCTGGGAGCGCATCCACACCTGGTGGGGTGATGACCGGTTCGTCCCGGCCGACCATCCGCTGTCCAACGTACGATCGTTCGACGACGTGCTCCTGCGGGGCGGCGGCTGGGAATCGGTCCACTCCGACGACCGCCGCCAGCGGATCCGGATCCCGGTGGCGAATGTCCACCCCTTCCCGACGGGCGAAGCGATCGGGGCGGGTCGCTCGGCCGCTAGCTGCGCCGCCGACTACGCGACCGAGCTGCGAACGGCCCACCTGCGGGAATCGGATGGGTGGCCGGTGTTCGACCTGCTGCTCCTGGGAATCGGGAGCGACGGCCACCTCCTGTCCGTCTTCCCGGGATCGCCGGCGTTCGCCTCGGAGGAGCTGGCGATCGCCATCGCCGCGCCCACCCACATCGAGCCGCACGTTGCGCGCGTGACGCTCAATCCCGCGGTCGTGACCGCGGCCCGTCGCGTGCTCGTCGTCGTGCATGGCGCCGCAAAGGCGGACGTCCTGGGCCGCATCTTCGGATCGCCGCGGGACGCCGAGGCGCTACCGGCGCAACTCGCCCGGCGCGAGGGCGCGACGTGGGTCGTCGACGAGGCTGCGGCGACCGGGCTTCCGGGGTGACCTCCGGGCGACTCGACCCGACGACCGTCGTCCGACATGCATGGGGTGGTTGACGACGGGCAGGCGCCCGACTCCGGTGACTGACCCTGCCCGCCGAGCTGCCGCAGGTCGCGTCGGGGACCCACCGGGTGCATGTCGGTGACCCGCAGGTCGCGTCGGGGACCCACCGGGTGCATGACGGTGAACCGCAGGTCGCGTCGGTGACCCACCGGGTGCATGTCGGACGAGTCCTTTAGCGATGACCTCGGGCGAACGCTCGTCCCGGGCGACCGCGCTGCGATCGGTCGCATCGCTGGACGGAACCCCGATCGCGATCTTCACCAGCGGGACCGGTCCGCCGCTCATCTTGGTCCATGGTGCGGCCGCCGACCACACGACGTTCCGGGTCGTCGGGCCGGTATTCGCCGAGCGCTACACGGTGCATGCCATGGACCGACGCGGCCGGGGCGCATCCGGTGACACGCTCCCCTATTCCGTCGAGCGGGAATTCGAGGACGTGGCCGCAGTGGCGGGAGCGATCGCGGCGGACGCCGGCCAGCCGGTCGATGTCGTCGGCCATTCCTACGGCGGTCGATGCGCCCTGGGTGCCGCGCTTCTGACCGATACGATCCGCCGGGTGGTGTCGTACGAGGGCGCGCCCGCTCCGCCCGACAAGCGCTACGGCGACGTGGACATCCTGGCCGACCTCGAGGCGCTCGATGCCGCCGGCCGACCCGACGACCTGCTGGCGACGTTCATGGAGCGCGTGGTCGGCATGGACGCCGCCGCTCTCGCGCGCTACCGGGCGGATCCGGTCTGGCCGCTCCGGGTCGCGGCCGCCCATACGATCCCGCGCGAGCTCGCCGCCGAGGGTCGATCGGCCGCCGCCGGCCTGGAGTCCCTCGGGGCGATCCGCCAACCGGTCCTCCAGCTGCTCGGCGGCGAGAGTCGACCGGAGTTCGGGGCCGCCACGCGCGCCCTGGATGCTCGCCTGGCCGATGGGCGCATCGTGACGATGACGGGAGCGAAGCACGCCGCGCACCACACCCACCCCGTCGAGTTGGCGCGTGCCGTGGCCGAGTTCCTCGAGGCGCCGCCCTCGCGCTGAGCGTGGGATACTCATCGGGATGGACCTCGGAATCGTCGGCTGGATCGTCGTCGGACTCGTCGCCGGTGCCATCTCCGGCGCCCTGGTCGGCGGCAGGACGGCCCGTGGCTGCCTGCCGAACATCGTGGTCGGGATCGTCGGCGGTGTGGTCGGTGGCTGGCTCGCCCAGCAGATGGGCTTCGGGCAGGTCAATGGGTTGATCACCGCGATCGTCGTGGCCACCCTCGGGTCGGTGATCGTGCGCCTTGTCCTCAACGCGCTGGACGGCAGGCGTTGACCGACTCTCCCCCGGCTGACGCCCCGACCGAGCCATCGCTGCCGGCCGAACGTCCCTACTCGCCGGGCCTCGAGGGCGTCATCGCCGGCGAGACGAGCCTCTCGTTCATCGACGGGGCACGCGGTCGACTCCTCTATCGCGGCTACCGGATCGGCGATCTCGTCGAACGCGGCAGCTACCCGGCAGTAGCGAACCTCCTCTGGACCGGCGAGTGGGATCCGGGCGCCCACCTGCCGACCGCGCCCGTCCCGTCGGGCGTGCTCGATGTCCTCCGGGCACTGCCGACGAACGCGAAACCGATGGATGCCCTGCGCACCGCTGTCTCGGCCTGGGGCGCGATGCAAGACCTGCCCTGGCCGCCGACCGTCGAGCAAGCGCGGGCCCTGACCGCGTTCTCGCCATCGGCCCTCGCCGCGTTCGCGCGACTGCGGTCGGGCAAGGATCCGATCGACCCCGACCCCGCGCTCGACCTGACCGCCGGCTACCTCTACCAGCTCTCGGGCGAGCGGCCGGATCCGGCCACGGCGCGGGCGCTCGATGCGTACTTCATCGTCGGCGCGGAGCACAGCTTCAACGCCTCGACCTTCACGGCCCGGGTCATCACCTCGACTCGCTCCGACATCGCGTCGGCCGTCGCCGGCGCCATCGGCACGATGAAGGGCCCACTCCACGGTGGTGCCCCGTCCGAGGTGGTCGACCAGCTCGCCCAGGTCGGATCGGCCGACCACGCCGAAGCCTGGGTCCGCGAGGCACTCGCCCGCGGGGAGCGGCTGATGGGGTTCGGCCACCGCGTGTACCGCGCCTACGACCCGCGGGCCGCGGCGCTGCGCAAGGTGGCCGAGGGGATGGAGCACAAGCCGTCCTGGCTCAAGCTCGCCACCGAGGTCGAGGACGTCGCCCTGCGGGTCCTCGCCGAGAAGCATCCCGATCGCCCGCTGCGCACGAACGTCGAGTTCTATGCCGCCCCCGTGCTCATGGGGGTCGGCCTGTCACCCGACCTGTTCCCGGCCACGTTCTCGCTGGCACGCCACGCCGGCTGGACCGCCCACGCGCTCGAGCAGGCCGCCAACAATCGGCTGATCCGACCGGATGTGAACTACGTCGGCCCCGAGGAGCGCGACCTCCCGGGCTGACGGGCCACCAGCGGAAGCGCTAGCCTGACAGTCCCCGAGTTCTCCCGACACCTGGGAGCCTGATCATCCTCGTCCGGGTCGACCAGCGGTTCGAGGCGGGCTAGGCCTTCTCGAGCAGCGGCCGCACCTCGGTCGCGAACCTGGTCATCGACTCCTCGTCATAGTCGGCCGGGACCCCGACGATCAGGTGGCGGTAACCCATCCCCAGGTACGGCGCGAGCTTCTCCGCGACATCCTCAGGCGTTCCGACGGGTTGGTCCGTCCAGTGGCGCTCGACTCGGTTGCGGTCGAAGGCCTCCTGGAACACCTTCTCCGCCTTGGCGCGGTCGTCGCGGATGAACACCGTGCCGATCCCAGTCGTGCGCTCGATCACGGTCGGGTCGCGACCCACCGACTCGCAATGCTCGAGCAGGATCTGTTCCTTGCGGCGCACATTCTCGACCCCGTTGCCGACGTTGTTCATGTCGGCGTACTTCGCGACCAGCTTGAGCGTCACTCGCTCGCCGCCCCCGCCGATACAAAGCGGCACGTGGGCCTGGACCGGCCGCGGCAGGTTCCTGGTTTCCTTGGAGCGGTAGTGCGGGCCCTGGGCCGTTG
>DASSMQ010000105.1:0-19921 GCA_035688805.1 Candidatus Limnocylindrales bacterium | reverse complement strand
CGACGACCGTGGCGCACGCCCTGGCGACCCTCGCTCGACGGGCCGCGGCCAGAGCCTCGTCGAGTTCGCCCTTGTGCTGATCCCCCTGTTCGTGATCCTCCTCGGGATCATCCAGTTCGGGTTCGTGTTCAACGCGTACGTGACGATCACGAACGCGGCTCGCGAGGGGGCCCGCAACGGAACGATCTACATCTACGACGCCTCCCTCTCGAAGGCCCAGAACGACCTGGCGCGCAACGAGCTGATCCGGACCTCGGTCCTTGCCTCGATGAATCTGCTGACCAAGTCGGCGCCGCAGTTCTCGACCTCGGGCACGTGGTCCCAGAGCGGCCAGACCTACACGACTGGCGATCTCGTCGTCTCGTATGTCCTGCCGAGTGGCGTGAGCGACACCGACACTCGGGTCGGCCAGCAGATCACCGTTCGGGCGACCTATCACCAGGATCTGGTCATCCCGATGATCGCCCAGATCCTGCCCAAAGACGCCAACGGCCGGCTCGGACTGATGTCCGAGGTCACGATGGTCGCCAACTGATGCGCGCGCGGACCACCCGTGGCCAGGTGCTGGTCCTGTTCGCGTTGTCGATGGTGGCGATCATGGCCGGCGCGGGTCTGGCCTTCGACGTCGGACGGTTCTACAGCGAGAAGCGGTTCCTGCAGAACGCCGCTGACGCCGGCGCCCTGGCCGTCGCTAACGCACTCATCCGAGGCCTGTCGAACAGCGCCGCGGAGGCCGAGGGCCGCGACGTCCTGGCGCGCAACCTGCTGGCCAGCCCGACCGGGACGATCGCCTCGGTCGCCCTCACGCCGCAGTACGAGACCGGCCATGCCGGCGAGCCGTCCTACCTCAAGAGCGGGATCCTCATCTCGGGCGGCGACGTGCGTGTCGCGGTCAAGAGCGACGTCACCTACACCTTCGGACGGGTCATCGGTCTCGGCTCGGCGACCATCGGCGGCAAGGCGAGGGTCAAGACCATCGGCGACCTCCTGCCGATCGCCGTCCGTCACTACATCAACGCACCTGGCCCGTTCGCGGGAGCGGTCGCACCCTGCGACGGCAACCCCAACCAGTTCCAGGATCTGGTCAGCACGGCCAACACGTCATGCCTCGGCAGCAGCACCGACGCCTCCCTGCGCTCGACCCCGAACCCGGGCAGCGCGTTCGATCCGTCGGCGCCCGACGGTGATCCGGTCAACCACGGCCCGATCATCTCGCTCGTCGGGCAGGGCGCGTCGCCCTCCAACGGGGTGAGTTTCCGAGGCTTCGTTTCGCTCGACATCCGCAACTTCCAGTACCAGTCCCCGCCATCCAATGTCTTCTACAACGGCGTCACGACCGGGACCAACGCGAACACCCTGAAGGCCCTCGAGGCCGGCTGGGTGGCGACCGGCTATCCGGGCCCGGACTTCCCGCCCGCCACCAGCCCGCCCGACCCGAACGACCAGGTCGGCATCATCGACGGCAACTCCTCGGGCATCGTGGTCGACGCGATCAACCAGCGGTACGACCCAGGGGCCGAGATCCTGGCGGCGGTCTACTCGGGCACCGTCCAGAGCATCCCCGACTTCAGCTACACGGTGGCCCGTACGGCGACCATCAACACGAATCAGAACCGCGACGGCGCCATCACCATGAACGTCACGAAGAACGCGTCGTTCACCGGCGTCGTCTCGACGAGTGCCTTCCCGGATTGGGGTGATCCCGCCAACCCGTGGGGCACGACGCTCACGCCCATGACCTTCAGCCCCAGCCCGCTCAGCCCGGATGGGACCGTGACCTGGACGACGTTCCAGACCTCGGGCGCGCCGCAGGGCGTCTACACGGTCTGGATCCAGGGCCACTCATCCGATCCGGTCCTGCTCGACCACTACTACCCGGTCGGCATCTCGATCGGCAACGTCAACCGCGACTTCACCACCGGGTCGGGGGCAGCGATCTACATCCCCTCCACCGGAGGAACGAGCGCGACGACGCTGGGCGTCAGCACGCCCAACATGAATGGGACCTACTTCGGCGGCACCGTCGACCTCAGCCTCGAGGGCGGAGCGGGAAGCCTCGGCGTGCTCCCCGCCGGGATCGGTGCCCTGAGCGTGACCCCCTCGAGCATCACCTTGAACAAGGGAACGGCCCAGACGGTCACGATCAGCGTCAACGGTGGCTCACTCGGGCCGGGCGTCTACTCGCTGACCCTGCGGGTGACGGGCACGAACGGCTCTGGCCAGCCGGTGACCCGAATGGTGCCGATCACCGTTGCCATCGCCACAGCCAGCACCACCAACGACTACGTCGACATCCTCGGCTTCACCACCTTCCGGATCACGTCGATGGACAGCAATGCGGTCTACGGCTATGCGATCTCGGGGGTCTACGCCGACATGAACGATCCCGCGTTGCGCCGCGGTCAGGTGGCGCGACTCGTGCCCTGGGACTAGCCGGGCGGGCACGGCACCCTGGAATCGGAGGCACCTCATCGTGGAGATGGAATACAAGGACCCGAGTCGTCGGGGCCGCTGGATCGTCGTCGCGGGCGTGCTGCTCGCTGTCGTCGCCGGCGGCGCCGCGTTCTTCCTCATCAATCAGGCCCAGCAACAGGCCGGCCAGGCGGGCCTCCAGAAGGTCTCGGTCGTGGTCGCCCTGCAGACCATCCCCGCCCGCAAGATCATCGAGACGACCGACCTCACCGTGCGCGAGGTGCCGATCGACGAGACGAACGCCCAGGGCATCGTGTCGACGCCGGACAAGGTCATCGGTCGGGTGCCGGCCGTGACGATCCTCCAGGGCCAGATGGTGCTGACCAACCTGCTCGCGTCGAGCGCCGAAGGTGGACAGTTCTCGGTCCTCGGCCCCGACGAGACCATCGGGCCCGATACCCCGACCTGGCGCGCCGTCTCGCTGACCGTCCCTGACGATCGGGCGGTCGGCGGGCTGCTGACCCCGAACCAGACCGTGGACGTGTTCGTCACGGCCAGCGTGAACGTGCTTACCAGCGCGAACGGCGGCCTCGGGCCGGAGGGCTGGTACACGGACAAGTCGACGAACCTTTCCTACCAGGACATGCTCATCCTGGCGAAGTCCGGCACCTTCTACGTGCTGAAGGCACCGATCGACGTCGCCGAGGAGATCTCCCACCTGCAGGCCAGCGGTGCCGCCGCGTTCAGCCTCGCACTGCGACCGGATACGGACACGCGGCAGGTCGACGTGTCGAAGCTCGGCACCACCACCAACAAGGTCATCATCCGCTACGGCCTCCCGGTACCGGTCGCCTTCCCGCCGGTCAGCGGCCCGTTGCCGACCGCGGGCCCGACGCCGCGCGTGACGCCGGCGTCGAGCGCGAACCCCTCGCCCGGTGCGAGTGGCGCACCGGCCGCGAGCGCCAGCCCGTCGACCGCACCATGACCACACCGGCCGACCCGAGCGAGGGTCGACGTGGCCTCCGCCTGCGCCGCTGACCCGGCGCGCCTCCGAGCCGTCCGGGCCGCCGATCGCGGTGGCCCGGACGGCCATCTCCATTCACTGGGGCGCGAGCGCCGCCTCATACGCGTCGAGCACCCGCCGACGGGTCGCCTCCGCCGCGCCGCTGGTGTCGATCACGCGTGACGCAGCCGGGCGTAGCCGCTCCGTGATATCACCCTGGGCCTGGATGCGCGCGATCGCATCGGCGCGATCGGAGCCCCGGCCGATCAGGCGCTGCAGCTGCTCGTCGGTCGCGCACGTGACCAGCCAGACCTCGTCGCACACGTCGGCGAGGCCACCCTCGACGAGCTTGATGGCCTCGATGATCACGGCCTCGGCGGCGCCGTTCTCGGCACCCTCGATCGCGGCCAGGATCCTGGGTCGGACGGCGGGGTGGACGATCGATTCGAGGGCGTGGAGCGAATCGGGGTCGTCGAAGACCAGCCGTCCGAGCGCCGCCCGGTCGAGCTCGCCGTCGGCTCCGCGCAGCCCCTCACCGAAGCGCCGATAGACCTCTTCGACCTCGGCCGTGCCGCGGGCGAGGACAGCCCGGGCCTCGTGGTCGGCATCGATCACCACGACGCCCGGCCGTTCGGCGAGCCAGCGGGTGACCGTGGACTTGCCACAACCGATCGATCCGGTGATGCCGATCCGCAGGGGCACGGAGCGCGCTCCTCGAGTTCCAGCCAGGCGTCCTCCGCCGCGGCGAGCGCGGAAGTCACGTCGGCGAGCTCGCTCGTCACGCGTCGCAGCTCGACGAAGTTGCCGGCCACGGCGGGATCGCTCATCGACAGTTCAAGGTGGCTCTTGCGCAGCCCCAGCCGGGTCAGCTCCGCGTCGACCGCCGCCCGCTGACGCTGGTAGGCGTCCTTCGAGAGCTTCGCGCCGGATCGGCCGCGCGGGCGGGTCCGAGCCGTCGGTCGAGCGCCTGACCGACCAGAGAGCGCCCGCGCCGGGACCGGGGCTCCCGGCACCGGCTCGGGACGGGGCGCCGGTCGCGGGGACCTGCCGGCCGGTCGTGTCGCCGTGCGCGCTGCGATCGCGTTCGGCACGGTCCAACCGTCGGCGACGGCCGCTCGCCAGGAGCGATAGTCACCGTCGAAGGCCACCGCCGCACCATCGCCGACGACCCACAGTCGATCGCATACCGTCTCCAACAGACGTCGGTCGTGCGACACCACCAGCAGCGTGGCCGGCGTCTCGCGCATGAACGTCTCGATCGCCTCTCGGGCTGGGATGTCGAGGTGGTTGGTCGGCTCGTCGAGCAGCAGCAGCTCCGAGGCCTGGATCCCGAGCAACGCCAGTTCGAGCCGAGACCGTTCGCCGCCAGAGAGGAGCCGAACCTCCTTGAAGACGTCTTCGCCCCGAAACAGGAACCGCGCCAGGTAGGACCGCGCCTCACCAGGCGTCACCGGGATGGCCCGAGTCAGCGCGTCGAGCACCGTGTCGCCCGGCAGGGCCGCACCGCGCAGCTGGGCGAGATACCCGATCCCGACGTTGTGCCCGAACGTCAGCGACCCATCGAGCGGGGGGAGCTCCCCGGCGATCGTCCGCAGCAAGGTCGTCTTGCCGGCGCCGTTCGGTCCGACGATGCCGATCCGTTCCCCGCGCTGGGCCGCCAGGAACGGGACGCGAACCACGATCCGTGGCGATGCCGATGGGTCGACGTCCGTCCGCGCGCGATCGGGCAGGTAGCCCACTGCGAGGTCCTCCGCGCGCACAGCGATCTCGCCCGATCGGGCCGGCCCGCCTCCGACGAGCGCCGACGTCGGGAGGGTCAACTTCCGGCCGGCGCGCGGCGTCTCCACCCGGTCGGCCTCGAGGCGCTCGAGCCGCGCCTCGTGCTCGTGCATCTTGCTGAACTTGCGATGGCTGCTGTAGCGCTGGACCAGCTCGCGCTCGCGGTCGATCCGGGTGGAGCGGCTGTCGGCGTCCTTCGCGGCCCGCGCATCGCGTTCATCGCGCTGTCGGCGGTAGGCGCGATAGTCACCCTTGAACGCGGTGAGCCGACGGTCGCGCAGCTCCCAGATCCGCTCCACGGTGCCGTCGAGGAAGGCTCGATCGTGGGAGGCCACGAGGAGGGCGCCGGACCGTCGGCGCAGATGCTCCTCCAGCCATTCGAGCGCGCCGAGGTCGAGGTGGTTCGTCGGCTCGTCGAGCAGCAGGAGGTCCGGATCGGCGATCACCAGGCGGGCGAGCGCCGCCCGGGTCTGCTCGCCGCCAGAGAGCGCGGTCGGCGGGCGGGACCACTCGTCGCGGTCGAACCCCAGGCCGCTGAGCGTCGCGTCGGTGCGCTGGTCGAGCGTATAGCCGCCGAGCACCTCGAACCGGTGCTGCAATTCGGCGTAGGCCGGGCTCGCGGCACGACCGGCCCGCTCGAGCGCGCGGAGCTCCTGGCCCATCGCCTCGAGGTCGGACGCGCCGGTGCGAACGGCGGCGCGCAGGTCGGGCGCCGCCATGAACGCGGCATCGAGATGCGTCTCCTGGGCCAGCATGCCGACCGTCAGGTTGCGCTTGCGAGCGATCGTCCCGCGGTCCGGCTCGTCCTGGCCGGCGGCCAGCCGCAGGAGCGTGGTCTTGCCCGCGCCGTTGGGGCCGACCAGCCCGATGCGGTCTCCGACGGCGATGGCGGCATCGATCGCGTCCAGGATGGTGAACGTCCCGATCTCGCGGCTGACGCCATTGAAGCGCACGATCGACATCAGTCATCGATCTCGGTGCCGGCGGCGGCCCGGGCCGCGGCTCGCCGCGTGGCCGCGGCGCGTCGCGTGCGTTCGGTCCGATCGATGGCGTCCTCGCGGGTGCGTCGAGCCCGCTCGTCGGCGGTCAGGCCCGTGCTCCCCTCCCCGGCCTCGAGCTCGGTCCAGCGACGACCGCGCCGTGCCGATCCGCCGACCATCCCACGGAGGATCCGCTTGGCCCCAGGTCGATCGACGGACGGCAAACGCTGGCACCACGAGCACAGATGGGTCGACCGCGCCCCGATGACGATGCGCTTGATCGGCCGACCGCACCGATGGCAGGGTTCGCCGGTGCGCTGGTAGACGTCGAGCCGTTCCTGCATGGAGCCGTCGCCGTCGGGCGCGGTGTAGTCGTCGATGGACGAACCCCGTCGCGCGATTGCCTCCGCAAGGACCGATCGGATGGCCTCATACAGGCGGCGCTCGTCGGCTGGTCGCAGCGTCGCCGCCGATCGGAGCGGGTGCAGCCGCGACCGCCACAGTGCCTCGTCGGCGTAGATGTTGCCGACCCCGGCGACGAACGACTGGTCGAGCAGGAGCGACTTCAAGCGCCCCTTGCGGCGCCGCACCCGCCGCCGGAACTCGCGCACGGAAAACGCGTCGTCGAGCGGCTCCGGGCCGAAGCCCGCGAACACGGCCGCTCCGCCGATCTCCGCCACCGGCTCCCCGGTCACGGGATCGCGCTGGTAGAGGCCCACCTTGCCGAACTTGCGGATATCACGGAAGCGCAGCTCGCGGCCGTCGGCGAGTTCGAGCACGAGGCGGACATACGGGTCTTCGCGTCTCGAGGCCGGGACGACGAAGAGCTGCCCCGTCATCTTCAGGTGGACGGTCAGGACAGCATCCCCGCTCAGCTCCACCACGACGAGCTTGGCGCGCCGACCGACGGCCTCGACCGTGCGGCCGGTGATCGCGTCGGCGAACGCGATCGGGTCCCCGCCCCGCAGCGTGCGCGGCCAGGACGAGCGCGCGCCGACGATCGTGGCGCCGACCAGTCGCGGCCGGAGGTCGCGCGCGACCGTCTCGACTTCGGGAAGCTCGGGCATCGACGCGACCTAGCCGACGGCCGGCGCGATGGGCGCCTCGAGCGGCAATTCGTCGGCCTCGGCGGCGATCTCGTCCGCGGCGGTGAGGGGCGTCATCGATTCCCAGTCGGCACCGACCTTGACGTCGACGATGAGCGGGACGGTCAGCGCGAGGGCTCCCTGCATGGTGTCGCGGACCAGGGCCGCCAGGGCGTCGACCTCGTCCCCGGGAGTCTCGAACAGCAGCTCGTCGTGGACACTCAGCAGCAGCCGGGCCCGCAGGCCGGCCGATCGGACCCGCTCGTCGGATCGGATCATCGCGATCTTCTGGATGTCCGCGGCCGTCCCCTGGATGGGCATGTTGATGGCCATCCGCTCGCCCGCGCCGCGCAGCGCCGGGTTCGAGGCGTTCAATTCGGGGATCTGCCGCTTGCGGCCGAGCAGGGTCTCGACCCAGCCCTGGCGCTTGGCCTGTTCACGGATCTCCATCATGTAGTAGCTGATGCCCGAATAGGCCGCGAAGTAGCTGTTGATGAAGGCCTGGGCCTCGGCCCGTGGGATGTTCGCGCGGCTGGCCAGGCCGAAGTCGCTCATCCCGTAGGCCAGCCCGAAGTTGACCATCTTGGCCATCGAGCGCTCGGCGTGGGTGATGTCCTCGGGTGCCTTGCCCAGGACCCGGGACGCGGTCTCTCGATGGATATCGGCGCCGCGAGCGAAGGCGTCCTTGAGGTGCGCGTCGCCCGAGACGTGGGCCAGGATCCGGAGCTCGATCTGCGAATAGTCCGCGCCGAGCAGGACGAGTCCCGGGCCTCCAGCCACGAAGGCTCGCCGGATCCGTCGCCCGAGCTCGGTCCGGATGGGGATGTTCTGAAGGTTCGGGTCCGATGACGACAGGCGCCCGGTCGCCGCGACGGCCTGATGGAATGTCGTATGGAGCCGGCCGTCGGCCGCGAGCAGCGAGGGCAGCGCCTCGACGTAGGTCGAGCGCAGCTTGGTGTAGACCCGCCATTCGAGCAGCTTGTCGATCATCGGGTGGGCCGGTCGCAGGTCCTCGAGCACGGAGGCGTCCGTCGAGAAGCCGGTCTTGGTCCGCTTGCCCTTCGGGAGGTCGAGCTCGAAGAACAGGACCTGTTCGAGTTGCTTGGGACTGCCCAGGTTGAACTCGTGGCCGACGTCGACGTAGATCTCCTGCTCGAGGCGGGAGATCTCGGCGCGGAACTCGTGGTCAAGGACGGCCAGCGCGTCCAGGTCGAGCGCGACGCCGACGGCCTCCATCCGAGCCAGGACCGGGATGAGCGGCAACTCGATGTCGCGGAACAGGCGAGCCAGCCCCTCGACCTCGTCGAGCCGGCGCTGGAGCGGCTCCCGCACGGCCATCGCCGAGAGCGCCTCGAGTCCGGCCCGGGCGGTCGCGGGGAGCTCGGCAGCGGGCGGCAGGATCTGGTCGAGATGCTCCGCGACGACGTCGGCGATGGTCTGACTGCGGAGGGCCGCATTGAGGATGTAGGCCGCGATCTGCGTGTCGAACGCGACCGGGAGCGGCGCGGCGGCCGGGTCCTCGGCCAACGACGCGACGATCACGGGCTTCACCTCGTGACCGACCAGCGGCACACGACTGCGCTCCAGGAGGCGGCGCAACGCGTCGGCCGCCTCGGCACCGTCGGCGGCGACCGACCGACCGTCGGCGCCGACCACGGCCAGGGCGAGGGGCGTGCCGCGCCTGGGTCGCGGGTCGTCGGCGAGGAGCGCGACGCCGACCATCGGCTGCGCGCGCAACCATGGTCCGAGTCCGTCGACGCCACCGGGCCCGACGACCTCGATCCGGCCCGGGTCGACGATGGCCGCGGCGAGGGCGCCGGGCAGGTCATCGGCCGGGAGGGGGTTCGGAGGCACGACGCCATCCACTGCACCGGGGATGCCCGGTAGGCCGGGCGCGGCCGCTTCGGCCCGGGGGCCGGCCGCGACGGCGTCGAAATCGAGGCGCAGCTGCAATTCCCCGGACGCCGGCCGCGCCGTCGTGCGTCCGGCACCCCAGCCCTCGGGTCGCCCGGCCACCCGGGCAGCCGGCACGTAGCCGCTCTGGGCGACCGACCGAAGCCGCTCGGTGCGTTCCTCGGCACTCTCGCCGGCCATCGGCGGCAAGCGCTCGATCAGCGTCCGGAATTCGTACTCACGGAAGAGCCGGACGACCGTGTCGCGGTCGTAGTCACCGAGCCGCGCGGCCTCGAGATCGATCTGGATCGGCAGGTCGCGGACGATCCGGGACAGCTCGCGACCCATCCGGATCTGATCGACGTGGTCCTTGAGCTTCTCGCCGAGTTTGGTCGGGCTGACCTCATCGAGCCGGCTCAGGAGGCTATCGAGGTCGCCGAACTCGCGGATGAGCTTCGCCGCGGTCTTCTCGCCGACACCGGGGACGCCAGGGATGTTGTCGGTCGGATCGCCCTTCAGGGCCTTGTAGTCGACCATCTGGTCTGGCCGGAGGCCGAATCGTTCGTCGATCCTGGCGACGTCGTACATGACCGTGTTCTCGACGCCGGATCGTGTCGTCATCAGCCGCACCCGCGGGCTGACCAGCTGGAGCATGTCGAGGTCGACCGTGACGATCGTCGTCTCGAGATCATCGCGCGGATCGAGCTGCTGCGTGATGGTCCCGATCACGTCGTCGGCTTCGTAGCCGGGCATCTCGTAGACCGGGATGCGCAGGGCCTTGACGACTTCGCGGACCTTCGGGAACTGGTCGCGCAGGTCGTCCGGCATCTTGACCCGGGTCGCCTTGTAGTCGGCGTACTGCTCGTGGCGGAAGGTGGGCCCGGGCAGATCGAATGAGACCGCCAGGTAGTCGGGCTGCAGGTCGGCGATGCCTCTCAGGACGATGCTGGCGAACCCGAATACGCCATTCACCAGCTCGCCCTTGGATGTGGTGAGCGGAGGAAGGGCGAAATATCCGCGGTAGACCAGCCCGTAGCCGTCGAGCAGCATCAGGCGTTCCATCGGCAGGCCTCAGGGTCGAGCGCGGTCGAGTCGCGCCGGCGGGATCAGGCTGGGTGGGATCCCGCCGAAGTGTACCCGGCGGGTCTGGCGCGAGGCCCCGCTCGCGAGGTCAGGCGAGGCGTTTCCCGACGCGTCGCACGGTCAACAGCGCGATGCCCGCGGCGAGCGACAGGGCCGCGACGATCTGCCAGATCGACCAGCCCGGGCTGACGACGGCGGCGGGTTCGGTGCCTGCCTGCGTGTCCGCGGACGCCATCCGCTGGACCTGGGTGTCGTTGGCATCCGGCTCGCCGGCGCCGCTAAACACGCTGCCGTCGTCCGGGCTGGTGGCGACGGGCGCGGCACTCCCCTGGGCATCACCGCTGGCTGCGGGCGCCGCCGCCGGAGCTGGCGCGGCTGCGACCGATGCGGCAGCGGAGGGCCCCGCGGACCCGATCGCGGCACCCACCGTGGACAGCTCAGCGCTGGTCGCACCGCCACTCGAACCGAGGCCGACAAGGCCTGACGGGATCGAGGTGACCAGGAGCGCAACGAGTCCGAACGTCGTCAGCCCGAGCGCCAGCGGCCGACTGAAGCCGTCGCGCGTCGAGCCGAAGAACGCGAGGGCCTGGCGCCAGCCTCGTGGCCGAAGCCTGGCTGCGTCCGCGTCGGTGAGCACGAATTCGCGCGGCCGCGTCGGCGCGGAGGCCGTCGCGATGGACGCGCGGAGCGCGAGGAGGTCGGCATGGAGCCGCGAGCAGTCGACACACCCACGGAGTTGTCGCTCGGCACGTTCCCGATCGGGCGACGGTGTCGCGGGATCGGCGTCGGCGAGCGCGGCGATCAGCTCGACGTCGTGCGTGGCATGGTCGGACGGCGTCCGCGCAGGGGGAATGCTCATGTCGTGCGTTGGACGACCTCATGCGCTGGACGGTTCCCCCGGCTCCGCCGCAGGGTCATGGCGATGATCGCCGGTACGTCAGCCACGGAACAGGTCCATCCGGTCAGCCAAGATCTCGCGCAGCGACAGCCGCCCCCGATGGATGCGCGACTTCACGGTCCCGAGCGACACGCCGGTCATCTCGGCGATCTCGCTGTAGTCGTAGCCCTGGACGTCGTAGAGCACGATCGCGGTGCGCTGGTCGTCGGTGATCTCGGCCATCGCCGAGCGCAGCACTCGACTCCGCTCGATATCGACCGCGATCCGTTCGGGATCGGCCTCCGCGCCGGCTCTCGGCTGCCACGCCTCGTCATCGAGCTCCGGGTACGGCTGGACCGGTCGGCGTTTCTTCGCGCGCTGGGCATCCATGGCCGCGTTCACGCAGATCCGGTTGAGCCACGACTTGACGCTGCCACCACGGAACGAGCGGAGATTGCGGTAGGCGGAGAAGAATGCTTCCTGCACGGCGTCTGCGGCCTGGTCGCGATCGGGCACCATCCGGACGACCAGGGCGAACAGCGAGTCCTGGTACAAGCGAACGAGGTCGTTGAACGCGTCGAGATCGCCCGCGAGCGAGCGCTCGATGAGGATCAGGTCGCGGCGCTGGACGGGGTCGTCGGGGACCGTCGTCGAGCGAAGGTCCTCCACGATCGGTGGATCCCTCCGGACGGCGATGCTGGCGGACGTGAGGCTGGCCGAGTCTAGCATCGGGCGGGAGACGCGACGGTCCGACGGGCGGTTCCAGGGAAGACCCCCGGACGTTGACGGTAGGATTGCCACCGGCGCAGCGCCGAAGTGGCGGAATGGCAGACGCGGCGGTCTCAAACACCGCTGAGGGCAACCTCGTGTGGGTTCGAATCCCACCTTCGGCACCATGGTCCGACGACTCCGACGCCGGCCGTCAGAATGTCGACATGCCCGCCGCGCGCCGGTTCATCGGCTACCCGACCGACTCCCTTCTTGCGGTCATGCCTGATGACACCCGCGCGGCGACAGCGGCCGCGACCCTCCACAGCCTCGATATCCCCGACCGCGACGTGTCCATCCTGCGCGGCACGGAGGGCGCGGCCCGCGTCGATCCCACGGGCGCCATCCACGGCCTGGTCGCGCGGCTCCGCCGGATCGTCTCATTCGCCGTGATGGACCAGCTGCCCGACATGGCCTGGTACGACGCGGCCATCCGCGCCGGGCAAGTCGTGGTCATGGTCCGCGTCCGCGGCGACGCGCCCAAGGCCGAGGCCATCCGCATCCTGCAAGAGCACGGTGGGCACTTCATCAACTACTACGGCCGGTTCGCGACCGAGGAGATCGTCCGCTGGCAAGGCCCGGAGCCAGCGGTCGCCGACCTCATGCGGCGCTGACGCGGCCGAGTCGCCACCGGGCTCGCTAGACTCGTCGCTGCCCACGCACGCGAGGTGATCGATGTTCCGACGCATGTTCGGTCCTGGACCAGCCCAGGAACGGGCGGCCGACCAGGCCGAGCAGTCATTCCAGGCTGCGGGAGCGGCAGGCGACACCGCGACGGTCAGGCGGATCGTGGCGCGCCTCGAGCAGATGGCCCCCGACCAGGCCCGGCTCGTCGCCTCGGCGGCCTACACCCTGGCCCGTGCGGCCAACGCCGACCTCGTGATCAGCCCCGAGGAGACGGCGGTCATCGAGGCGGAGCTGCAAGCCCACGACGCCCTGGATGAGGCGACGGCCGTACTCGTCACCGAGATGGCCAAACTCCAGGCCAAGACCGTCGGGGGGACCGAGGATTACGTGGTGACCCGCGAGTTCACGGCGATCGCCAGCGAGCAGCAGCGCATCGATGTGCTGCGGGCATGCTTCGCGGTCAGCGCGGCCAACGGGTCGATCTCGGCGGAGGAGTCTGCGGTCGTCAATCAGATCGGCAAGGAGCTGGCCCTCGATCCGGAGGTCGTGAACCGGATCCGCGCGGAATTCCATGAACGGTTGTCAGCGGTCCAGGTGGTCCGTCGCCTCGCCGGGAACTGACGAACCACCGCCGTGAGGGCCCGGGCGCTCGGGCTGCTGCTCGCCGTGCTCTCGCTGGCGGGCTGTGGCGGACCCACGGCGACGCCCAGCCCGCCGGTCGTCGTGACGTTCGAGGTGGCGGGCGACGAGCGGTACAAGATCCTGCTCAGCCATGCCGATGACATCGACACCGCCCGGCGCCTGCTCGCCGGCGAGGACCGCCCGAGCATCCCGAACGGGCGGATCGTCCGCGGCCAGACCGGGGTCAACGATGGCTACTCCTGGTCCATCGACCCGGACGACGTCACCTTCGACGACGTCACGATCGCCGATTGCGACGGAGCGCCATCGGACGTCGAGGATGGCGTCATCACCGGCGATCGATTCTGCCCATGGTCGGCCGTGGTCGTGGCGGTCGACCCGGCACCCTGAGCCGGCCGGTCAGCCCCCAGCACCCTGACCCGGCAAGTCAGCCCCCAGCCAGCCGAAGGTCGACGACGCCGTCGCCCAGCGTACGCCGGACCTCGGCAAGCAGCTCAGCGTCGTAGGCGACGCCCCAGCGGAGCTCCATCGGCAGGGCGGCGCCGCCCGAGGGCGTCGGGACGTGGATCACGACCCTGGTGGCACCCGGTCGATCGCGCAGCAGCTGCTTCACGGTCTCCATCGCCCTGACCAATCTGTCGGGGGCGGCCGCCCGCTCGAACCGCACGTGCAGCACCGACGCCGGACCGGCGTCGACCGCATCGTCGCTCGCCGCCGCATCGACGATCCGGGCGCGGGCCTCGTCGGGCACCGAGGGCTCGTCGTGCTCGTGCTCGGCTCCGTCGGGGGCAGCAGCCGCCACACCCGTCGCGGGCGGCTCAAGGTAGGTCGGTACGGGCTCGGTCGGAACGATCCGAGGCAGGGCCTCAGGTGGGCCACCGACCCCCTCCTCGGGTGAGCGGCGGGGCGACACCAGCACGGTCGGGACCACCGGATCGGATCCCGACCCGACCGGCACGGGCATACCCGCCAGGCCGGCGACCCCGACCGGGACCGGCACCGCGACGCGACGCGCGGGACCGTTGCGACCGCCGCGATCGCCGGCGGCGACCTGTCGGGCGAAGGCCTCCGGACCGCGGGCAGCGGCGTCATCCCAATCCGCCACCAGGTCGGCCAGCAGGGAGACCTCCTCTCCCTTGTGATCCACCCGCCCCGCCACGAGGAGGATCGCGCCGTCGCGCAGCAGCGGGCGAGTCGTCTCGAACAGCCGCGGAAAGACCACCACCTCGATGGAGCCCTGGAGGTCCTCCATCGTGGCGATGGCCATCGCCTCCTGGCGCTTGGTGATGACCGTCCTGAGCCCGGTGACGATGCCGCCGACGACGACGCGCTGCCCATCGAGCGTCTCGTCCTTGAGGTCACCGGAGTAGGCGTTCACGAAGCGGCCGACCTGTTCCGCGACCTCGCCCATCGGATGCTCGGAGAGGTACAGCCCGAGCAACTCCTTCTCCCAGCGCAGCCGCTCGCGGACCGGGACCTCGGTCGCCCTCGGCAGCGGACGCTCGAACGCCTCGGCGTCCGCGGAACCGAGGTCGAACAACGAGGTCTGGCCGGTGATCCGATCGCGCTGCGTCGCCTGGGCAGCGGCGATCGCATCGTCGAGTCCGAGCAGCAGCTGGGCGGGGTGGCCGAAGCTCGCCAGCGCCCCGACCTTGATCAACGCCTCGAGCACCTTGCGGTTGGCCAGGCGCAGGTCGATCCGGGTGCAGAAGTCGGTCAGCGAACGGAATCCGCCCCCCTCGGCCCGCGCGGCGAGGATCGATTCGATGGCGCCCTGGCCCACGTTCTTCACGGCCAGCAGGCCGAACCGGATCGCATCGCCCTCGACCGTGAACTCGAGGTGGCTGGCGTGCACGTCCGGCGGGCGGACCTCGATGCCCATCCGCCGACACTCCGCGACGGCTGCAGCGACCTTCTCTTCGTTGGCACGGAAGGCGGTCAGGACGGCCGTCATGTAATCGACCGTGTGGTTGGCCTTGAGGTAGGCGGTCTGGTAGGCGATGAGTCCGTAGCACGTGGCGTGCGCCTTGTTGAACCCGTAGCGCTCGAACGGCTCGAACGCCTTGAACACCGCGTCGATGATCCCTGGCTCGACGCCGCGCTCGGCCGCCTGGCTGACGAACTTCTCCTTCTGCGCTCGGAGCACGCTCGACTTCTTCTTGCGGATCGCATACCCGAGCGTGTCCGCTTCCGGGCCCGTGAAGCCGCCCAGGGCGATCGCCGCGGCCATGATGTCCTCCTGGTAGACGAAGATGCCGTACGTCTTCTCCAGGTAGGGCTCGAGCAGCGGGTGCAGGTAGGTGACCGCTTCCTGGCCGTGCTTGCGACGGATGTAGGCGGGGATGTTGTCCATCGGGCCCGGCCGATAGAGGGCGACCATCGCGGCAAGGTCGTAGACGGACGTCGGCCGCAGCTCGCGCACGTAGCGGCGCATGCCGGCCGACTCCAGCTGGAAGATGCCGGTCGTCTCCCCGGAGGCCAGCAGCTCGAAGGTGGCGGGGTCGTCGAGCGGGATCGCATCGAGGTCGATGGCAACGCCGCGATTCTCGCGCACGAGGTCGACCGCGTGGCGCAGGATGGTCAGGTTCGACAGGCCCAGGAAGTCGAACTTGAGCAGGCCCAGGGCCTCGATGCCGTGCATCTCGTACTGGGTCATCAACGAGTCGGAGTTGGTCGCCTTCTGGAGGGGCATCAGCTCCGTCAGCGGCTCGCGGCTGATGACCACGCCGGCGGCGTGGGTCGACGCGTTGCGGGCGACCCCCTCGAGGTGGCGCGCGAAGTCGATGATCCGCTTGACGGATGGATCGCCGTCGACCTGCTCGCGCAGCGCCGCGCTGACCTGGAGGGCCTCGTCGAGCCGGATGCCGAGCTGGTTCGGGACTGCCTTGGCGATCCGGTCGACCTCGCCGTAGGCGTGGCCCAGCACCCGGCCGACGTCGCGGATCGCGGCTCGGGCCAGCATGGTCCCGAAGGTGATGATCTGGGCGACGTGGTCCTGACCGTACTTGCGACCGACGTAGGCGATGACCTCGTCGCGCCGACCATCCTCGAAGTCGACGTCGATGTCGGGCATCGTCACCCGATCCGGGTTGAGGAAGCGCTCGAACGGGAGCTGATACAGGATCGGATCGACCGGCGTGATGCCCAGCGTGTAGGTCACGATCGAGCCCGGGGCACTCCCTCGGCAGGTCGTCTGGATGCCCTGCTCGCGAGCGAACCGGATGAAATCGGCGACGATCAGGAAGTACCCGGCGTAGCCCATCGAGATGATGACGCCGAGCTCGTAGTCCAGGCGCTCCTGGAGCTCGGGGGTGACCGTGCCGTAGCGACGCTGGAGGCCGGCCTGGCACTCGGAGCGCAGCCAGGACTCGACCGTCTCTCCCTCCGGCACCGGGAAGTGCGGGATCCGCAGCTGGCCCAGCGGCAGGCTCAGGTCGGTCATCTCGGCGATCCGGCGGCTGGCGAGGATCGCGTCCGGCTGGTCGGCGAACAGGGCCGCCATCTGCGCGGCGGACTTGACGTAGAACTCGTGCGTCTCGAACTTCAGCCGGCCCGGCGTATCGAGGTTGTTCCCGGTCCCCACGCAGAGCAGGACGTCGTGGGCCTCGGACTGGTCGGCCCGGACATAGTGGAGATCGTTCGTCGCGACCACCGGCAGCCCGACCTCGGGTGCGAGCCGCAAGAGCTGGCCATTCAGCCGGGTCTGCTCGGCCAGGCCGTGATCCTGGAGCTCGAGGAAGAAGCCGCCGGGCCCGAAGATGTCGCCGTACCGACCGGCCGCCTGGCGGGCCAGATCCCAGTCCTCGACCTCGAGCGCCTTGGCCACCTCGCCGCCGAGGCAGGCGCTCAGCCCGATCAGCCCCTGGCTGTGTCGGGCCAACAGGTCGTGGTCGATCCGTGGCTTGTAGTAGTACCCGTCGACGTGGGCGTCGGTGACCAGCCGGCACAGGTTCTGGTAGCCCATGTAGTCCTTGGCGAGGAGGATCAGGTGGAAGGGTTGGCTGTCAGCCTTGCCCTCTTTCGAGGTCATGGACCGCGGGGCCACGTACGTCTCGACCCCGATGATGGGTTTGATGCCCTTGCTGCGGGCGGCCTGGTAGAAGGCCACCGCGCCGTAGAGCGCGCCGTGGTCGGTGATGGCCATCGAGTCCATGCCTTGGGCGGCCGCCGCGTCCACGAGCTCGGTGATCCGACCGAGGCCGTCGAGGAGGCTGAACTCCGAGTGGACGTGGAGATGCGTGAAGTCGTTCGGGGCGATGGTCACGGAAGGTCAATGGTAGCCCGCCGGCTCGGACCTGCGGCGACGTCAGTCGGCAAGCGAGAAGAGGTGCCAGGGCTCCGGGATCCCCTTGAGCTGATGCTCCCCTCGATCTGCGAACCGGAGTCCAGATCCGGCGACGAGGTCCTTGACCGTGCTCGACACGAGAACCTCACCGGGGCCTGCGAGCGACGAGATCCGAGCCCCGATCGAGACCGCGATCCCGACGATCTTGCCGTCGCTCACCTCGAACTCGCCAGTGTGGAGACCTGCCCGGATCTCGAGGCCGATCGCCCCGAGCGGCTCACGGAGAGCGGCGGCGGCCTGGACGGCACGAGCGGGCCCGTCGAATGAGGCAAAGAACCCATCCCCCGCCGTGTCGAGCTCCCGGCCACGGAACCGGGCAAGCTCGCGACGGACGATCGCGTGATGACGCTCCAGCAGCTCGCGCCACGCCGTGTCGCCCAGCCGTCCGGCCAGCTCGGTCGAGCCGACGATGTCCGTGAACAGGACCGTTGCAAGGACCCGCTCGGCCTGCCGGCCCGTGCGGAGGCGCGAGATGAATCTGGCCGTGGCGTCCATGGTCGCCTGATGGGCCACGTCATCGACCCACGTGTACACACCCCGAAGTGGCGGCAGCTCCATCATCTCGGAATCCCGAATCCGCGCTGCCGTGTAGTGCCCCGGCGCAGGCTGGGCGGGCCGCGGCAGGATGAGGGTTGGTACGCGCACCGCCGCGAGGACATCCCGGACGTCGAGCTCCATGGCGGTTCGATAGGCTGTCAAGGCCGCCCCGGGGCTCAGGCTGCGGCGCATGTGCTCGACGAACCAGTCGACGAAGTCCTGGTCGTCCGCGACCTCGGGTGCCCATTCTCGGGCGAGCTCCTCGAAGTAGCTACGCGACCCCCAACGTGTTCGGATGTCCACGAGCTGCTTCGGCCATTCGTCGGCACTCATCGCCCACGGGTATTCGGGTGAGCGGGTCCCCATGATCCTCGGGTCGAAGAGCACAAGGCCGGCGCAGCGCTCCGGGTAGGTCGCCGCGAACAGCACACCGATACCCGTCGCGTTGCCGCCCGACCAGAGCACCGCGCACTCCGATCCAACCGCGTCCATGACGGCCCGGACGTCGTCCATCGAGGTCTCGAGCGATTGCACCTCGCGGACCCGATCCGAGAGACCCGTCCCTCGCTTGTCGAGCATCAACACTCGACCGGACACCGCGAGCCCCTCCACGTGGCGGACCAGGAGGGGCTGGTCCCAGGTCGAGAGCAGGTCTCCCGTGATGCCCCGCATGAAGACGATGTCGACGGGACCGGAGCCCACGATCTGGTAGGCGATCGCGATGTCGCCACTTCGCGCGTAGGCCACGTCCGGGCGATTCACGGAACAGAGTGTGCTGTATTCCGCCGCGACCGGATGGCATCAGGCGCCATCCACTGCTCGCCACGCTGGCGAGGCGCAGGCGAGTCCACGCCCTGATGAGCCGACTCCCCGCTACTGACAGGTGGATCTGCGAAGGATCGTTCGGGCGAGGGTCATGACGGAGGATCATTTGGTGGCCGGTGACCGGCATCGGGCATCCCTACGCGCGGAACGTCCTGAGGAGTCGCCTCATCGGAGCTGTTCGACCCGGGGACCCGCAATTCCAGCCTGACCCGCGACGACCCCCCACCTGGTCGACGACGTTGTGGGCGAAGTCGTTGGGCGCCAGGGTCCCAGGGTGCTTGGCATCCAAGTCGCGCGTGGGCGGCCCGGTGTCTCTCATCGGGAAAGGCTCGGCCCTACCGCGTGATCGTGATCACGAAGTCCCCACCGTCCTTGTAGGTGCTGTCGGTAGGGCTCATGACCGTCCCGCTCGCCCCGGCGAACTCGTCGGTGCCGCCGGTGATCGGCCAGGTGCCCTGGGTGTGACCAGGAGCGAACTGAACGTCCTCGGCGTAGACGATCCGCCCTCTCCCGGTGAGCTCGATCGTGTTGCCGGGGCAGTGGAACAACGTGCTGCCGACGTCGACCCTGAAGCACTCGAACAGGAGCCTGCCGACCTCGCGCCTGGTCGTCGCGTCGAGCAAGGGGTCATCCCCGAGGACATAGCCGCCCTGGCAGCCTGTCGTGCTGGTGCACCCAGTCAATGATCCGACCGAGACCGTGGTGACGTTCGTCGCAGGTTCGAGCACGTGGATCGTGCTTGGTTGGCTCGCCGATGGGCTGGCGCTTGGACTCGCGCCGCCGCAGGCAACCAGGACCACCGCCGCCGTCACGACGAGGGCGGTACCGATCAGAGGGCCTCTCACGGTCACCTCCTGGTGCCTGGGTCGTAGAGCTCGGCGGAGGCGAGCCAGCCGGTGTCGTGGGCCGGAACGTCACCGGGATTACTAGCCAGCTCGCTGATGCCGGCTGCCACGAGCACGCGGCCATCGCGCAAGAGGGTCGCTGTGTGCCCGGACCGGCCCTGGATCATCGGGCTGGTCGCAGTCCAGGCTCCGGTGGTCGGGTCGTACAGCTCGGCAGCCG
>DASSMQ010000104.1:0-5803 GCA_035688805.1 Candidatus Limnocylindrales bacterium | reverse complement strand
TGACGGCCGCCTCGATCGCCGTGCCGACGTCCGGTCGACGGAATGACCAGGCCATCATCATCGCGGCCGACAGGATCGTGCCGACGGGATTCGCCCGGTCCTCGCCCGCGATGTCCGGCGCGGAGCCGTGGATCGGTTCGTACAGACCGAAGATGCCGTGCTCCGTCTCGCGTTCGCCGAGCGATGCCGACGGCGCCAGTCCCAGCCCGCCTCCGACGGCGGCTGCCAGGTCGGACAGGATGTCGCCGAACAGGTTCTCGGTGACGATCACGTCGAAGTCGGCCGGACGCTTGACCAGCAGCATCGCGCACGAGTCGACCAGCTGATGGCTGACCTCGACTTCGGGCGCTCGCCAGCGGAGCCCATCGACGACCGTCCGCCACAACCGCGACGTGGCGAGGACATTGGCCTTGTCGACGCTCGTGAGCCGTCGCCGCCGAGTGAGGGCGAGGCCGATCGCCAGGGACACGACCCGGCGGATCTCGGCCTCCGCATACGGCATCGTGTCGACCGCCCGCCGCTCACCCTCGTCGCCGTCGGCTTCCTGCCGGTCTCCGAAGTACACGCCCCCGGTCAGCTCGCGCACGATCAACAGGTCGACCCCGTCGAGCAGCTCGGGCCGCAGCGGCGATGACGCCACGAGGGCCGGATGGACCTTCACGGGTCGCAGATTGGCGAAGAGACCGAGCCCGCCTCGCAGGGCGAACAGCGCCTGTTCGGGTCGGACGTGTGCCGACGGGTCCGACCACTTCGGGCCGCCGACCGCTCCCAGCAGCACGGCATCCGCGGCACGGCAGGCCTCGACGTCCTCGTCCCGGATCGCGACCCCGTACCGGTCGATCGCGGCGCCACCCGCGAGCACCTCGGACCACTCGATCCCGAAGTCGAACCGCCGGCCAGCGGCATCGACCACGCGGCGTGCGGCCTCGACGACCTCCGGTCCCACCCCGTCTCCGGGGATGGTGACGACCCGGTAGCGCTGAAGGCCGTCCTCCGACATCTAGGGCAGTCCCCGTTCGGTGCGCTGGTTGGCGAACGCCACCGCGACCCCGTTGATCTCGGCGCCGTGGAGCTTGTTCGTGGCGACGAGGTACGCGTCGAGCGAGGCTTCGATGATGTTGGTGCTTAACCCATGGCCCGAGACGACGAGCGCACCCGGGCCTTCGTCCGACGACCGCCGACAGCGCACGAGGACCTGGCCCTGGGCGTCCTCGCCGGCCGACACGGCCTTGATCTCGTACTCGGTCAGGGTCGGATGCCAGCCGAGGGTCGGCTGGAGGACCTCATCGACCGCTCTGAAGAGGGCGTTGACCGGGCCGTTCCCAGTGGATTCCGCCGTGCGCTCGCGGCCATCGACCGAGAGCGTCACGGTGCCGGTCGCGTTGCCGCCGTGGGACGAGGTCACATTCCAGCCGACCAGCACGACGCTCGCGGGTACCTCCGCCGCCCGTTGCTCCACGAGCGCGAGCAGGTCGGCGTCCGTGACCTCTTTCTTGGCGTCGGCGAGTTCGATCGCCTGCCGATAAATGGTGTCGAGGGCGTCGCCCTCGAGATCGTGGCCGAGCTCCCGGAGCTTGCCCTGCAAGCCTCGCCGGCCCGACAGCTTGCCGATGGTCAGCTGGCTACCGGCGAGCCCCACGGACTGCGGGGTCATGATCTCGTAGGTCAGCGGATGCTTGATCACCCCGTCCTGGTGGATGCCCGACTCGTGGGCGAAGGCGTTGCCGCCGACGATGGCCTTGTTCGGCTGGACGGCGAAGCCGGTCAGATAGCTGACCAGCCGCGAAGCCGCCGTGATGTGCTCGGTGGCGATCCCCGAACCGATCTCGGCGAACTGGGTCGGCCGCGTGCGCAACGCCATGACGACCTCTTCGAGCGAGGCATTGCCAGCGCGCTCACCGAGCCCGTTGATGGTGACCTCGACCTGTCGGGCACCGCTCTGGACGGCCGCGAGGGTATTGGCGGTGGCGAGGCCCAGATCGTTGTGGCAGTGGATGCTGACGGTCGCCTGGTCGCCGACGAGGTCGACCACGCGGCGGGTCAGCGCGCCGAACTCGCTGGGGATGGCATAGCCGACCGTGTCGGGCACGTTGACGGTCGAGGCACCGGCTTCGACGACGGCCTCGTAGACCTGGAGCAGGAAGTCGGTATCCGTGCGTGAGGCGTCCTCGGCGCTGAACTCGATCTCGGCGTCGCGACCAAGCTGTTCCCGTCCGAACCGGACCCAGCGGACCGCCTCAGCCAGGGCCGTCTGGCGGTCGATCCGGAGCTTGTGCTTGAGGTGGATGTCGCTCGTCGCGATGAACACGTGGAGATGGGGGCGATGCGCGACCTTGATCGCCTCGATGGCCCGCTGCGGATCGCCGTCGCGGCACCGGGCCAGAGCTGCCACCGCGATGTCCTGCGGCGTCTCCTGGGCGATCCGGCGGACCGCCTCGAAGTCGCCCGGTGAGGCGGCGGGAAAGCCGGCCTCGATGACGTCGACCTTGAGCCGCGCCAGCTGGCGAGCGACCTCCAACTTCTCCGCGGCGGTCAGGCCGGCGCCGGGGGCCTGTTCGCCGTCGCGCAAGGTGGTGTCGAAGATGCGGACGCTCCCGACCGGCACGAACGGCCCCGCCGGGCGGGGTACCGGCGCGCTCACGCCTTGCTCCCGGCCGTGGCCGGAGCACCGGTCGCCGTAGCCTGTGCCTGACCCGCCTCGACCGTGACCGGATCGAGGAACGGCATCTTCGAGCGGAGCTCGGCGCCGACCTGCTCGATCTGGTGGTTGCGGTCCTGCTCGCGGAGTCGCTTGAACTGCTGCCCGCCCGTGTCGTACTCGTTGATCCAACGCTGTGCGAACGAGCCGGACTGGATGTCGGCCAGAACGTCCTTCATCGCCGCCTTTGCGCCTTCGGTCACCCGCGGGCCCGAGACGTAGTCGCCGAACTCGGCGGTGTCCGAGACCGAGAAGCGCATGAAGTTGAGTCCGCCGCGGTACATCAGGTCGACGATGAGCTTCAGCTCGTGCATGGTCTCGAAGTACGCCAGCTCTGGCTGGTAGCCCGCCTCGACGAGCGTCTCGAACGCGGCCTTGACGAGCGCGGACACGCCGCCGCACAACAGGGCCTGCTCCCCGAAGAGGTCGGTCTCCGTCTCCTCGGCGAATGTCGTCTCGAGCACGCCGGCCCGGGTCGAGCCCAGGGCTCGGGCGTAGGCCAGCACGCGGTCTCGCGCGGTCCCGGAGGCGTCCTGCTCGACCGCGAACAGGGCTGGGACGCCCCCGCCCTGCCGATACACGCTGCGCAGCAGGTGGCCAGGTCCCTTCGGCGCGACCATCCCGACATCGATCGAATCGGGCGGGCTGATCCGCCCGAACCGGATATTGAAGCCGTGGGCGAACATCACCAGCTGGCCCGGCCGAAGGTTCGGCCCGATCTCGGCGTCGTACACCGACTTCTGGGCCGTGTCGGGCACGAGGATCATCACGACGTCGGCGCTGCGGACGGCATCGGCCACGTCGGCGACGCGGAGCCCGGCTTCCTCGGCAAGCGCCCGGCTCTTCGATCCCGGCGCCAGGCCCACGACAACATCGATGCCGCTCTCGTGCAGGTTCAGGGCGTGGGCATGCCCCTGGCTGCCATAGCCGATGATCGCCACGGTCTGGCCCTTGATGGCGTCCAGGCTCGCATCGTCGTCGTAGTACATCCGGGCTGTCATCGTTTCGTGGCCTCCTCGATGGATGCGGCGCCCCTCGCCATCACGACCGCACCGGTGCGGACGAGCTCCTTGATGCCATACGTTCGGACGAGCGCCACGAACGCATCGATCTCCGATTCGGTGCCGGTCACCTCGGCGATGACCGAGCCATCGACCAGGTCGACCACGCGACCCCGCGACAGCTCGACCAGGCGCAGGACTTCGGCCCGGTTCGACTCGCTCGCGCGGATCTTGACGAGGGCGAGTTCGTGCTCGACCGTCGGTTCGCTGGTGACGTCCTGGACCTTGAGCACATCGATCAGTCGGTACAGCTGCTTGGCCGCCTGCTCGACGGCGACGTCGTCGCCATGGAGGGTGATCGTCATCCGGCTGACGTCGTCGCGGTCGGTGTGGCTGACCGCCAGCGAGTCGATGTTGAAGTTGCGCGCGCGCATGAGGCTCGCGACCCGGTTGAGGACGCCCGGCTTGTTCAGGACGATGGCGACGAGCACGTGGCGCCGGGCCTCGCCGCTGCCCGGCAGGGCCCGCGCCGGCGGGACGGCGTGGGCGGGCCCGCCCGCGGCCGACGAGCCGCTCACCCGACCGTTGGTACTCGGATCGGCGCTCACTCGTCCGCCCCGCCCCAGTTCTCGATGAGGTCGGACAGGCCCTTGCCCGCCGGCATCATCGGGAAGATGTTCTGCTCCTCGGCGATCTCGAACCAGACCAGCGCCGGCCCGTCGACGTCCTGGGCGAAACGGATCGCCGCATCGACCTCGGCCGGCGTGGACGCCTTGGTGGCCGGCACGCCGAACGCCTCGGCGAGCTTCAGGAAATCCGGTCCGAGCAGGTGGGCCGAGTGGTAATTGCCGGCATAGATGATCTCCTGCCACTGGCGGATCATGCCGAGCTTCTTGTTGTCGAACAGGGCGATCTTCACCGGGATACGGTCCTGGACCAGCGTCATCAACTCCTGGAAGGTCATCTGGAATCCGCCGTCGCCGGTGATGGCCCAGGTCTCGCGATCGGGCCGGCCGAGCGCCGCCCCCATCGCCGCTGGGACGGAGAAGCCCATGGTCCCCAGGCCACCCGAGGAGACGTGCGAGTTGGGGTTGCGGAACCCCGCATAGCGGGCGAGCCACATCTGGTTCTGGCCGACGTCGGCGACGTAGGTCGCCTGGTGATCGGTCAGCTCCCCGATGCGGGCGACGACGTAATCGGCGGACAGCAGACCGTCACGCCACGCGCCCGAGCCATGCCATGACGATCCCTCCGACTCGCGGCGCCACTCGGCCAACTGATCGAGGTACTCGGCGCGTTCAGTCATCGGCGTCTCGGGGACCATCCGCGACAGGGCCTGAAGCACCCGCTTGGCGTCGCCGACGATCGGCACCTCGACGGCCACGTTCTTGCCGATCTCGGCCGGGTCGATGTCGACATGGATGATCCGAGCGTACGGGGCGTATGTCCGGACGTTGCCGGTGACACGGTCGTCGAAGCGCATGCCGACCGCGATGAGGAGGTCGGCGCTCTGGATCGCCCGATTGACGTGCTTCCAGCCATGCATGCCCATGTAGCCGTACGCCAGCGGGTGGGTCTCGTCCATGGCGCCGATGCCGAGCAGGGTCCACGCGACCGGGATCGAGCTGCGCTCGGCGAACGCCCGGAGGTCATCCCAAGCTTCGGCGTGGAGCACGCCATGACCGGCCAGGATCACCGGCCGCTTGGCCGCAGCGATCTCGTTCGCGGCCAGCTTGAGCTGGCGACCGTGCCCGTCCAGGTTCGGCCGGAAGCCGGGCAGGCCCGCGACGATCTCGGCCGGACTGGGATGGGTCGCCGTCGTCTCCTGCTGGAGCGCGTCCTTGGTGATATCGATGTGGACGGGGCCCGGCCGCCCGCTTCGGGCGATATGGAAGGCCTCGGCCACGACGCGCGGCAGGTCGTTGGCGTCGCGCACCAGGTAGTTGTGCTTGGTCATCGGCAGGGTGATGCCGTTGATGTCGATCTCCTGGAAGGCGTCCTTGCCGATGAGCGCCGCTGGGACATTCCCGGTGATCGCCACCATCGGCACCGAATCGAGGAGGGCCGTGCCGATGCCCGTCACGAGGTTGGTCGCGCCCGGTCC
>DASSMQ010000103.1:0-2005 GCA_035688805.1 Candidatus Limnocylindrales bacterium | reverse complement strand
GAGCGACAGCACGTTGAAGATCTCGTTCTGGTACACGCCGAGGTTGCGCAGGTAGCCAGCTGGTCCCCCGCTCGGAATGAACGGTAGCCACAGCACCGCGACAACGACCGAGCCGATCACGACCGCGCGGGCGATGCCCCTCCAACCACCCGTGGCCCAGAACCAGGCGGCGAACGGGACCAGGAAGGCGACGGCTTGCGGTTTGGTCATCAACGCGACAGCGACGAGCGCGGCCGCGAGCCCTTGCCGCCCTCGCATCGCGGCCACCACGGCGGCGAGGCCACTGAGCGCGAAGATCGACTCGTACTGCCCCCACCAGGCGCTCACGTACCACGTCGCTGGGACCAGGAGCAGCGCCGCGCCGGACAGGGCTGCCCAGCGCGGTCGATCTCGCAAGGCGAACACGACGAGGCCGGCGAGCCCGAGATCGGCGAGGCTGGCCGGCACCTTCATGAGCGCCCGGATCGCCGGATCGGAGGCGTCGACCACCGTCCCGAACGCCGGCTGGACGGCGGCCAGGAGCGACCAGACGTAGGCCATCACCGGCCCGAATGTGACCGGCCCCGCGTCCGTCCCTGCGTACAGCGATCCGAGTCCGCGAGTCGCGATGTGATGGATCCACCCGGCGAACTGATCGAGGTCCCCGCGCAACCCGTCACTCGGCAGGAGCGCGACGCGGATCGCGACGCCCGCCAGGACCGCCCCGGCGAGGATCAGCCGGTCGGCGCGAGTCCAGCCGACCGATCCCGCCGCGGCCGGCACCGATTCAGACGCGGCTCGTCCGCCAGTAGCGCTCCGCGGCCCCGGCGATGTCGCCGGCTACGCCGAGTGCTCCACCGTACGCGCGGACGGCACCGGCCATCTCGCGCGTGTCGTCGAAGAGCCGCTCGATCTGACTCTCGTAGATCGAGATCCCGGTGATCTTGCGCTCGAGCTGGTCGCCCACGTCGGCGTATGCGGGAAACAGGCTCACGTTCGACGGCAGGTCATCGAAGGCGCCAGCGCCCAGTTGGTCGAGGGTCCGGAATCCATTCCACCAGCTGTAGGGAAAGTCCTCGTAGAAGACCACCGTGCCCGCGTAGTCGGGTCCGGGCATGACCCAGCGGTCCGATGACCGCAGCAGCTCGACGCCCGCTTGCCGGCAGAGCTGATGGTCCACGTGCCCACCCACGCCAAGCGGCAGGTAGACCTGCTGGGGCTCGAGGCGGTCGATCTCGCGGCGAAGCAACTCGTACGGTGCGATGTCGTCGGCACGTGGCCTACCGAGCAATTGCTCGTCGCCCTCGTAGCCCCGGAAGACCGCATCGGGCAGGTCGAGGAACACGATCGACGCTTCGGCGAAATAGGCGAACCGCTCGTCTTCGATCCGGCGTCGGGCCATCAGGTCGCCGGCGACGGCGGCGTCGACGATCTCGTCGGTGACCACCGCGCCCTGGGTCGGGAGCACGTCGATGACCGGCTGTCCGGCCAGCGATTCGTTCCGGATGCTCGCCCGGCGATACCACGACGAACGCTGCCAGAAGCGCTTGGCCGCGGCGTCGGCGTCGGATTGCGTCGCCTCGAGGCCGTCATCCGACGCTGCCCACGCCGGGGTCAGCGGGTAGTCGGGCAGGATCGCGCTTCGGTTGAACGCCTCCGTGGCGGGCCACATGGCCTTCGACCCGAAACCGAGCGCCTCGCGCTGATACGGCGTCAGCCCGTCAGTGCTGCCGTCGCCGGAGAAGACCGTGATGATCGACACCGTCTGGCCGAGCTCGCGCAGGCTCGCGATCAGACCGCCGCAGGAGAGGGCGACGTCGTCCGGATGCGGCGCGACGAAGACGTGGGTCATGGCCGGCCGAGTATACCCAGCGCGACTCGGGCCGGATCAGTACCAGTCGTCGCCGATGGTGGCCCCAGCGTCGGGGAAGCCGCTGGCACCGATGAGCGGCACGAACACCACCGCGCCATGCGGCGTGTCCTTCCAGTCGTCGCCATGACGTTCCACCAGGGTCAGGATCTGGTG
>DASSMQ010000102.1:0-7859 GCA_035688805.1 Candidatus Limnocylindrales bacterium | reverse complement strand
CCTTCGCCGCCGCGACGTCCGCGCGCAGGATCGAGTAGCCGACGAGGTCGTGGTACGTGCCACCACGGAACTGCGCACCGCGCAGGATGCCCTCGCGGATGAACCCGGCCTTCTCGAGCGAGCGCTGCTCTGCGACGTTCTCGACGTCGGTGCTGGCCTCCACGCGGCCGATGTCGAAGTGCTCGAAGAGGACTTCGACCAGGAGCCGCTGCGCCTCGGTCCCGTACCCGTGGCCACGAGCGGTCGGGACGAGGGCGATGCCCATGTTCAACGCCCGCGACTCCTCATTGGGGCCGTAGCGCACGGTGTGCCAGCTCACGTCGCCGAGATTCTCCCCGTCGGCGATCCGCTCGACGACCAGCTGGCCTCGGTCCGGGGCGACCATCCGCTTGCCGTCGGCCAGGTTGTCCGCGAGCAAGCGACGCTCTCGCGGCCCGAAATCGTTGAAGTCGCCCTGCCAGCCCAGGTCCTCGTTGCGGGCGTCGATCACGGCGGCGTCGGCCAGCGACGCCTCGCGCAGCCGGACCACGCTGCCGTCGCGGCGGATGATCGGGACCGTCCGAGGGGCGCGGGTCATACGCCCGATGGTAGTCGGCCCGGGCCGGATGGACCCCACCCTTGTGACTTCGAGACGTATCGGCAGGGTGTACGCTCGCCCAAAGTCGTCGCAACGAGACGGCAGGCTTGGCGCCCATGTCAGACCGGACCGCCTCGGCATCGAGTTGGAGGCTCCCGTGGCGATGTTGCGCGGGCTCGCGGTCCCCATCGGAGCGGTGGCCGCGGTCCTTCTGGTCCTGTTGTTCAACCCCTGGGTCGAGATCACCGGCGACGTGCGTTCCGTCGTGAACGTGGCGTTCTGGGTGTTGTTCATCGTGCTGCTACTGGCCCTGTTCGAGGATCGCAAGAGCCCCGAAGCCGAGGAAGTCGACGTCGACGAGCCGCGCTTCGCCCGGTTCCTGTTCCACAACTCCCGGGCCGGCCTGTTCTGGCTGCCCATCCGGCTGTTCGTCGGGTTCGCCTGGCTCGAAGCCGGCTGGCACAAGCTCAGTGGTACCGGCTGGATCGACGGCGGCTCGGCGCTGCGCGGCTACTGGGAACGCGCCGTCACGACGCCCGAAGGTGGTCGCCCGCCGATCAGCTTCGAGTGGTATCAGGACTTCATCAACTTCCTGTTGAACGGCCACCATGAGACCTGGTTCGCCTGGCTGATCACGTTCGGTGAGCTGGCGGTCGGGCTCGGCCTCCTGTTCGGCGCCCTGACCGGCATCGCCGCGTTCTTCGGGTGCCTGATGAACATGTCCTTCCTGCTCGCGGGCTCCGCATCGACCAACCCGGTCCTGTTCACGATGGGCATCGGGCTGATCCTCGCGTGGCGGGTCGCCGGCTACTACGGCGTCGACCGCTACCTGCTGCCGAACCTCGGCGCGCCGTGGCGCCCGGGTGCCTTGTTCAGGCGACAGCAGCGAACGAGCAGCGCCGCGACAAGCTGATATCGCGCACCGCACAGGTGAAGGCCCCGCTCGCCACCGGCGAGCGGGGCCTTCTGACGTGACCCGGGAGGTCAGCCCCTGGGGGCGTCGGGCTGCGGGCCGCGTGCCGCGCGGGGGGCGCGGACGACGAGGACGGGGCAGGGCGCGTGCCGAGCGACATGCTCTGACACGCTGCCCAGGACGAGTCGTCCGATCGCGCCGCGGCCGTGGGCGCCGACCAACAGCAGGTCGACCTCCTCCGCCTCGGCCGCGGCCACGATCGACTCCCCGGGTTCCCCCGTCCAGACCAGGAACGTGACCGCGACGCCGATCGACCGGCCGCGCTCGACGAGCGCGGTGGCCGCCTCCTCGCGTCGGGCCCTGACCTGGTCCACCCGCATGCCGAAGCGCCCGCCAGGCAGGCGCAGCTCGCGCGGGTCGATGACGCTCACGACCAGCAGGCTCGCCCGATGCTGGCTGGCCAGGGCGAACGCCCAATCGGTGGCCAGATCGGTCGTGGGTGACAGGTCGGTCGCGAGCAGGATCCGATGGATCGCCACCTCGCTCGCCGGTGCGTCGGCCGAAGGCTGGGGCAGGGGAGCGAGGGAAGGACTCATGCCGTGGAGTGTCGTCGTGGCCGGTACGTCCTCGAAGGGACCTTCGGCCCGTTCCGACGGGCCGGGTGTCGCAGAGCCGCATCGGCACTTGGTAGGCTGGGCCTGATGACCGACCGTCCCGTCCAGGGCGATCGCGCGGCGATCGAGGCACTCAGCGCGGCGATCGGCGCTGTCGCCGGCGTGCTCGACCTCGAGTCGGTCCTCCAACTCATCGTGGATCGGGTCCGCGAACTGGTCGGCGCCCGCTACGCGGCGCTCGGGATCATGGCCGATCGACGCCGCATCGAGCGCTTCATCACAAGCGGGATCACGCCCGAGCAACGGGCCCTCCTGGGTGCGCCGCCCCAGGGACATGGGCTCCTGGGCCTGATCATCAGTGAGGGCCGCTCGATCCGGATCCCGGACATCGCCGCCCACCCGGCCAGCTATGGCTTCCCGCCGAACCACCCGACCATGACCTCGCTGCTGGGCGTACCGGTCCGGCTCAAGAACCGGACGATCGGCAATCTCTACCTCACCGACAAGCACGGCGCGGCCGAGTTCAGCGAGGACGACCAGCGGCTGGTCGAGCTGTTCGCGCTCCATGCCGGGATCGCCATCGAGAACGCGCGGCTCCATGAGGCCGTCCAGTGGCTGGCGGTCGTCGACGAACGAGAGCGGATCGGCAAGGATCTCCACGACGGCATCATCCAGAGCCTGTACGGCATCGCCCTGTCGCTCGAGGACGTTCCCGAGTTGATGGCGACCGAACCCGCCGATGCCACGGGACGGGTCGATCAGGCGATCGACGCGGTCAACGCCACGATCGGCGAGCTGCGGCGGTTCATCGTCGGGTTGCGGCCCGAGCTCATCGACGAGACGGACCTCGTCGGGCTGCTGGCCGCGCTCGTCGATCAGGTCCGTCAGTCCGGCCCGATCGATGTGGCCCTGGACGTGACCGGTAGCCCGCCCGAGCTGCCGGCGCACACGCGCGGGGAGCTGCTGCACATCGCCCGCGAGGCGCTGTCGAACGTCGCTCGTCATGCCCAGGCGAGCAAGGTCCGGGTCGTGCTCGCCACCGAGGACCACGCGGTTCGCCTCGAGATCGACGACGACGGCCGCGGCTTCGAGCAGACCGCACCCGCGTTGGACGGTCATTTCGGCCTGGCCAACATGCGCGATCGAGCGGGCGCGCTCGGTGGCAGCCTGGCGATCGACAGTCGCCGACCGGGCGGGACCCGTATCATCGTTCGCATCCCGACACCGCCGGAGGACGCTCGCCCGTGACCCAGCCGCGCCAGGACGCTCCGGGCGCCTCGACCCGACCCCTGCGACTCCTGGTCGTCGACGACCATGAAGTCGTCCGTCAGGGCCTGGTCGCGTTGCTCGACCGTCGCGAGGGCTTCCAGGTCGTGGCCGAAGCCGGCACCGTCGCGGAGGCGCTCCAGGCGGCCCGGCACTATCAGCCCGACATCGTGGTCATGGACGTCCGTCTGCCGGACGGCTCGGGCATCGAGGCCTGCCGCGAGATCCGCGCCGAACTGCCCGAGACGCGGGTCGTGATGTTGACGTCGTACCCGGATGACGAGGCCGTGCTGTCGGCGATCGTGGCCGGTGCGTCGGGGTACCTGCTCAAGCAGATCCGCGCCCGTGATCTCGTTGCGGCTCTCGAGACGGTCGGACGGGGCGAGTCACTGCTCGATCCGGCGGTCACCGAGAAGGTGCTCGATCGGATCCGCCGGATCGCCTCGGGCGCCTATCACGACGAGCTGTCGCAGTTGACCGGCCAGGAGCAGAAGATCCTGATGCTCGTTGCCGAGGGCAAGACCAACAAGGAGATCGCGGCCGAGGTCTTCCTGTCGGACAAGACGGTCAAGAACTACGTCAGCTCGATCCTCTCGAAGCTCAATCTCGAGCGCCGCGCCCAGGCCGCGGCCTTCGTCGCCAAGCACCGGGCCGACCACCCCTCCTCCTGACCCTCGCCGCGGCACAGACGCTCCGCGAGCGGTCGTCGCGCCGACGCGTTCGAAGGGGCCGAACGCCGCGCCTCCACGGGCCATCCGACCCTACCTGACCCAACGCCTCTGCCCCACGATCGACCTCGGGACGCCGTCGGCGTCGCCAGAAAGGAGGTTGTCAGGTGGAATTCACCTTCGCTCTCGGGATCGGCGGGTGGCTCCTGCTGATCATCGCGGCTCTTGCCTTCGGCGTCATCGCCCAATCCATCGGAGAGATCCGAACCGGATATGAGTGGCTCGTCGATGCCATCGGCTTCGGCGTCGGTGCGCTCGTCGCAAGCGAGTTCGTGCTCGCCTGGCGATCGTTCGAGCCGGTCTGGGACGGCCTCGCGCTCGTCCCCGCGCTGCTCGGCGGGCTTGTCATCGGCCTCGTCGTCGAGGTCGCGACGCGCTACCTGTCTGGCGGCACGTATGCCGGTCGACCGATGTCGGCCTGATCGCGACGCGCTGCCCAAGGTCGGCGGCCCGCTGGTCCCACGCCAGCGGGCCGCCGCCGTTCGTCCGGCGCTAGAGTCAGCGAGATGAGGATCGTCACCCCCGAAGAAGCCGTATCCGGCATCAGCAGCGGCCAGCAGGTGTACGTGCATTGCGCGGCAGCGGCTCCGTCCGTGCTGCTGGACGCGTTGGTGGCCCGGGCCGCCGCCAAGGACCTGACCGATGTCAGCGTCGTTCACCTGCACATCGAGGGCCCAGGCCCGCACCTGGCGCCCGAGGTGGCCCGGCATTTCCGGCACCGGGCCCTGTTCATCGGGCCCAACGCCCGAGAGGCGATCGAGGACGGACGCGCCGATTACGTCCCGGTCTTCCTGTCCGATGTACCGCACCTGTTCTCGTCCGGCGTGATCGCCCTCGACGCCGTCTTCGTCAATGCGACCCCACCCGACGTGCACGGGTTCTGCTCGCTCGGGACGTCGGTCGAGGCGATGCTGGCGGCCGTTCGCGCCGCCAAGACGGTCATCGTGCAGTTCAACCGGTCGATGCCGCGCACCCTCGGCGACAGCTTCCTGCACGTGAGCGACATCGACCTCGCGGTCGAGGTCGACGTGCCGCCCTACGAACGGGCGGTCGGCGAGATCGGTGATATCGAGCGGCGGATCGGTGCCAACGTCGCCGAGCTCATCCCCGACGGCGCGACCCTGCAACTCGGGATCGGGGCCATCCCGGCCGCGACCGCGCTGTTCCTGCGCGACAAGAAGGACCTGGGCATCCACACCGAGATGTTCACGGACTCGGTCGTCGACCTCGTCGAAGCGGGCGCCATCACGGGCGAGGCCAAGGAACGCAACCGGGGCAAGATCGTGACCTCGTTCGTGATGGGCTCACGCCGGTTGTACGAGTTCATCCACGACAACCCGATGGTCGAGATGCGGCCGGTCGACTTCACGAACGACACGGCGGTCATCCGCGGTTTCCGCAAGATGGTCGCCATCAACTCGGCGATCGAGGTCGACCTGACCGGGCAGGTCGTGGCTGATTCGATCGGTCACCGGATGTACTCGGGTGTCGGTGGCCAGATGGATTTCATCCGCGGCGCGGCACTGGCGCCCGAGGGCCGGGCGATCATCGCGCTTCCATCCACCGCCGGCGGTGGCCGGGTCTCGCGCATCACCGCGACCCTCCAACCCGGTGCCGGGGTCGTCACCACGCGGGCGCACGTGCGCACGGTCGTGACCGAGTTCGGCGTCGCCGAGCTGTTCGGACGCAGCCTCCACGAGCGCGCCGCCGCGTTGATCTCGATCGCCCACCCGGACTTCCGTGACCGGCTCCGGGCGGAGGTCGCGGCCTGGTAGGAGATTGCCCGGGCTGAGCGGGCCGGCATCCCGCGGTCTGGGGCCAGACGAAGGGCCGAAGGGCCGGGACGCCGTGCTGCTGTGGGCGGTCATCGCGGCCGACTGGGTCCCGGCGTCGTGAGCGCGGTCATGGCTCGTGCGACGGCGTTCGTCGTCGCGCTTCCCGCGATGGCGGGCTGGATCGCGCTCCCGCGATGCCATCGACGTGATGCCGACCGGCCCGGGCCAGTCGGCCCGAACCTACGGTCGGAAGGTCCCTGTGTCGTGCCCGGCTCAGCGGCAGAATGTCGCAATGGACATCGACCTGCAGCCTGCGGACGGCTCACTTCCGCCCTCGACGACCATCGATCAGATCAGCGCGAGCACAGTCTCGCGTCGGGCGCTGTTGCGCGCGGCCGGTGGCGGTCTCGTCGCGGTCGGCGTGGCCGCGTGCGCCGGGCCGACCCCGACCTCCGGCTGGCTCGCCGGACCCTCCGCGAAGCCCGCATCGAGTGGCGCCCCGGCCGCCTCGGGCGCGCCGTCCCAGGCTGCCTCCGCGGGCCCGTCGGCCAGTGCCGCGGCGTCCGCCTCGGCCGCACCGTCGATGGATCACAGCCCGGCCCCGAGTGGCGCGCCCGCCGCGGACCACGACGCCAACGCGCTGGCCGTCGTCAAGCGGTTCCTCGATGGCGAAGGTGCCTCGCTCAAGGACGGCGGCAACCAACCGTTCGAGCCCAAGGTCGTCGACGGCGTCAAGGTCTTCGAGCTGACCGTCGAAGAGATCTCGCACCTGATCGATGCCAAGAAGGACCCGGTCAAGGCGCTCGGGTTCGCGGGCACCTGGCCCGGCCCGCGCCTCACGGTCACCGAGGGCGACAAGGTCCGAGCGGTCTTCACCAACAAGATGTCCGAGTCGACCGGCATCCATTTCCACGGCCAGAAGCTGCCGAACGCGATGGACGGGGTCCCGCACATCACCCAGGACCCGATCCAGCCCGGCGCGTCGTTCACCTACGAGTTCACGGCGCGCACGCCGGGCTCCCACATGTACCACAGCCACCACAACGCGACGGACCAGGTCGGCCGTGGGCTGCTCGGCGCCTTCATCGTCGAGCCGAAGGACCCGGCCAAACGCTACGACAAGCTGTACGGCGTCACCCAGGACATCGTCTGGATCAGCAACGACGCGCTGGGCGGCTTCACGATCAACGGCCGCGGTTTCCCGGCCACCAGCCCGATCGTCGCCAAGCTCGGCGAGAAGATCGTCATCCGGTTCATGAACGAGGGCAACATGATGCATCCGTGGCACCTGCACGGGATGCCGATGCACGTGGTCGCCCGCGATGGGTACCCCCTCGGCGGGGCGGCGTTCACGTGCGACACCCTGGGGGTGAACCCCGGCGAGCGTTGGGACGTGGTCGTCGACTGCACGGAGCCCGGGGCGTGGGCGTTCCACTGCCACATCCTCCAGCACGCTGAAGGGCCGGACGGCATGTTCGGGATGGTGACGGCGCTCGTCGTGCAGCAGCCGAGTGCGTCGATCAGCGACGCGACGGTGGTCGCGGAGGCGGCCCGGGCGGCGGGCTCGACCGCGTTCGCCTGCCGGGTCCCGCAGGTCGGCTGACGGCCCGCCGCGTCGGCTGACCCCACGCGCGGTTCCCGCGACGGACGGCGACCATGCGACTCGAACTCACCCGACGCGGCGACTACGCCGTTCGGGCCATGCTCGCGCTGGCGGCGAGGCCGTCCGGTTCCTCGGTCAGTGCCCGGGAGGTTGCCCTCGAGATGGGCATCCCGGTCGGCTACCTGCCACGGATCATGGGTGACCTCGCCCGCAGCGGCCTGGTGGTCTCGACCGTCGGTCGATCGGGCGGCTATCGGATCGGCCGTCCGCCGGCCCGGATCAGCCTGCTCGAGGTCATCGAGGCGGTCGAAGGCGATAGCCGACGCCAGACCTGCGTGCTGCGCGACGTCCCCTGTGGACGCGACGGGCACTGCCAGGTCCAC
>DASSMQ010000101.1:0-21198 GCA_035688805.1 Candidatus Limnocylindrales bacterium | reverse complement strand
GATCCTGGGCGTAGCGTTCAAGCCGAACGTCCGCGACGCCCGGAATTCGCCGGCGGCGGAGGTGATCGCGGGCATCGCTGAGCGCGGGGCCGAAGTCCGATTCCACGACCCGCACGTCGAGTCGTTCACCGATGCGGCCGGTACCGTCCGGGCCGGGACGCCGCTCGAGGAGCTCATCGACTGGGCGGACGTCATCGTCGTGGTGACCGCCCACGCCGCGATCGATTGGACGACGGTCTACGGCCGAGCGGATCTCGTGGTCGATACCGTCGACAGCTCCCGCGGACGGTCGAGCCGAGCTCGGCAGGTCCTGCGACTCGGGGCGGGCTGGTCGACGGGCGCGTGACGAGCGCCGCGGCGCCGCGCGGAAAGGGGGGCGGGAACCCCCGACCGGTCCTCATGATCGTCCACAGCTACTACGAGGAGGACCCGCGGGTCCGCCGCCAGGCTGAGACGCTGGTGCGCAGCGGTCGACCGGTCTGGGTCATCGGCCTTCGCCGGCCGGATGACCCGATCGACTCGGATCTCGCGGGGGTCCGGGTCCGGCACCTCGACGTCCAGCGTCACCAGGGCGCGGGGGTGGGAACGTACCTTCGCGAGTACATCTCGTTCGCGTGGCGGGCGATGTGGGCCGCGGTGCGGCTGCATCGGCGCGGACGCGTTGCTGTCGTCCAGGTCCACTCGCCGCCCGATTTCCTCGTCTTCGCCACGTTGCCCTTGCGACTCGTCGGAGTGCCGGTCATCCTCGATCTCCACGAGGCGATGCCGGAGTTCTTCCGGATCCGCTTCCCGGGTGCGGCGAACCCTGTGATCCATCGCATCGTCCGGCTCCAGGAACGTCTATCGATCGCGTTCTCCAGCGCCACGGTGACCGTCACCGAGGCGATGGCCGATCGGCTGCGGTCGCTCGGGGTCCCGGCGGAGAAGCTCCACGTCGTGATCAACAGCCCGTCCCTGGCTCGTTTCGACGTCGACGCGCAGCCCCGCCGCGAGTTCCGAGCGGATGGCTCGCTTCGACTCGTCTACACGGGCGCACTCACGCCGACCTACGAGCTCGACGTCACCCTTCGAGCGATCGCCGCCGTCCACCGACGGCGGCCCGACCTCGACGTGGCCCTGGAGCTGTACGGCCGGGGCGATTCCGAGGCGGCGCTGCGTGCGCAGGCGGCCGAGCTGGGCATCGCCGACCGGGTCACCTTCCACGGGCGCATCCCGATCGATGACGTCCCGGCCGCCATCGCGGCCGCGGATATCGGCCTCGCTCCGACGCGGCTGGACCGGTTCACGGCGCTGACCGTGTCCGGCAAGGTCTACGAGTACGCCGCGATGGCCAAGCCGGTCGTCGCCTCCGCGCTTCCGACCGTCACGCGGGACTTCCCCGGTGGTGCGGTCGCGACCTACCCATCCGGCGACGCCGAGGCGATGGCGGCCGCGATCGAACGCCTGGCGGACGACGCCGCCGGCCGCGAGCGGTCCGTCGCCGCGGCCTCGGCCATCGTGGCCCGGCTGGCCTGGGATCACGTCTCTGGGACGTACCTCGGACTGATCGATCGTCTCGCCGGTGATCGACCTGGCAGCCGCGGCTGACGCTTAGCGGCGCGACGCTCGCCCGGCGGGCCGGGCCATCACCTCGTTGTAGAGGGCGAGCAGGGTCTGTGTCTCATGCTCCCAGTTGTAGCGCTCCTGGCCCCCACGCCAGGTCCGGGCCCGCATCGCGGCCCGTTCGTCGGGTGGCGCGTCGACGATCGCCCGGATACCGCGGGCGATGGCCATCGGATCGGTCGGGTCGACGAGGACCCCGCAGTCGAGCTTACGGACGACGTCGGCCATGCCCGGCAGATCACTGGCCACGACCGGGACGCCGCCGGCGATCGCCTCCCATAGTTTCTGCGGGGTCGTGAATCGGTGGTTCCAGCTGGTGGGCTGGATGGCCATCAGCATCACGTCTGACGATGCGGTCCAGTCGATCAACTGGTCGGGCGGCACGGGATCGACGAACCGGACTCGACCACGCATCCGCTCGGACGCGGCGAGGGCGGTGATCGCCGGCGTCGGGCTACCGACGCCCATGACTGCGAACACGGCGTCCGGCACCTCGAGGATCGCCTCCATGCCCTGCTCGATGCCGCGATCCGACAGGAGGCCGCCCTGGTACAGGACCACGCGCGTCTCCGGGCCGATCCCGAGCCGGGCGCGGATGAGATCGGGCGGCGGGTCCGGGACGGCGTACCGGGCGGGGGTGTTGCGGACGACCGGCGGCCGCGCGATGCCGAATTGCTCGGCGAGCATGTCGGCGTAGGTCTCGTTGACCGTCAGGACCGCGTCCGCCGATCGCGCCCAGCGCCGTTCCATGCGGGCGAACGGAGCCTTCCACGGACCCATCCGCTCGAACCCGCGCGAGCGCATGTAGACGTCTCGGCTGTCGTAGACCGTCCGCCCACCGAATCGATCCCGAAGCCGCTCGAGGGCGGGCAGGGAGCCCGCCCACATGCCGTGCCAGATATCGGCCGGCTCGGCGACCTCGTCGAGGGCGATCGCCCAACCCATCGGGCGCAGGGGGAAAAGCAGGAACGGGTCCACGAACGTCCTGCGGGCGGCGTGGCCGGCGGCCTTGACGGCACGCAGTGGCCGGCCGACGGGCGTGCCGCGGAGACCGTCCGGCACCCAGGCCAGACCGTCGTCGAGCGGGGCGGCTCCGGTCGTGGTGTTCGTTCCGTCGGCGGGGACGGTGCGCGCGCGCCGGAGCGCACCGGCGAGCCGACGGCGACCATGCCCTCGGCGGCCGGGCACGGCCAGCTCCGGGATGGCGGGGACCCGGAAGATCCGGTAGCCGGGACCTTGGGCCTCGATCGGCAGGCCCTTCTGCCATCGGGCGTACACCGTGACGTCGTAGCCGGCCGCGAGGGCAGTGCTGGCCATCCGCTGCGTGCGCCCATCCCACTCGGCGGACGAGAACGACAGATACGCGATGCGGGTCACGGCGGCAGACCCTAGCACAGCCGGTCGGCACCGAGCCCGCGCCGCGCGCCGGTATCCTTCGGACGATCCATTCGGACGGAGGGCTCGTGGGCGACGACGAGGACCAGGCGCGGATCCGGGCCCTCGAGGCCGAGATCGATCGACTCCAGGTTCGGGTCGAGGAGGCGACGACGGCGCTGGCCGAGACGGAAGCGCGCGGTGATCGCCGTCGCGATCGGTCCGAAGCCGAACTCGATCGGCGCGATGGGTTGATGGAGCACGCCGAAGGACGGATCCGGCGTCGCGATGCAGCCCTCGCCGCAGCACAGGCCGAACTCGCTCGACCGCTCGTCCGCCCGGTCGTCCGAGTCGATCGCGTGCTTCGTCGGATCGTTCGTCGATCGCGCCGCGCTGGTTCGAGCGCTGCGACACCGGTCGCGCCGGTCGCATCGGTGACCGTCGCGACCACGAGCGACCAGGCGCCGGGCGTCGGCTGGCGCCGCCAGATCGAGGAGCGGATCCGGTCGGGAGGGCCGCGGGTCCGATTGGTCGGATCCGCGGAGGGGGCCCCCGAGGCGCGGGCGGCACTCGCCACGTCCGGATTGGTGTCGGTCGGAAGCGAGTCCGGCGAAGCGCCATCGGCCGACACGGAGTCGGATGTCGTCATCGTGATGGAGCCCGGCGTGCCCTTCGCGTCCCTCCCGGAGTCGAGCCTTCGCGGCGCGTGGGTCGAGGACCCGGCCGCCTGGCTGGCGGATCCGAGATTCGAGGACTACGACCTCGTATTCACGCCCGATCCGGCGACCGCCGCGACTGTGGCGCGCCGGAGTGCGCAGCGACCGGAGGTCGTGCCGCTCTCGGCCGACCAGGCCGCGCCCGCGGTTCGGGCTGCCCTGGGTTCGTGGATGACCCGGCCGACGATCGCGATCCATATCTCGCCCGGCGATTGGGACGTGGCCGCGCGATGGGGCGACACCCAGTTCGCTCGCGGGCTGCAGCGTGGTTTCGCCGCTAACGGCTGGACCGCGACGGTTCACGTTTCAAGCGAGGCCGACGCGCCGCGGGCGGCCTCGGCCGACGTCGCGATCCACCTCCAGGGGGTCGCTACCCCGCCGATCCGCGACGGGCAGCCGACGGCGCTCTGGATCATCAGCCACCCCGATCGTGTTCGCGGCTCGCGCAGCCAGCCCTATGACCTCGTGTTCGTGGCCTCGGACCCCTTCGCCGCTGAGCTGGCGCGGCGGATCACGACGCCGGTCCAGCCCCTCCACCAGGCGACCGACCCCGACCGGTTCTTTCCCGAGGCCGGCGGCCCTGCCCATGAGGTCCTCTTCGTCGGCAACTCCCGCGGCGTTCGGAGGCCGGTACTGGACGCCCTCGCGGCGTCGCCGTTCGAGCTCGCCGTCTACGGTGGCAACTGGAAGCCCGAGCTCCTGGACCCGGCTCACGTCCGCGGGACATGGGTCGCCAACGAGGATCTGCATCGCTACTACGCAGGCGCATCGATCGTCCTGAGCGACCATTGGCCGGATATGCGCGACGAGGGATTCATCGCCAACCGGGTGTATGACGCACTGGCCAGCGGGGCGTTCGTCGTGAGTGACCGGGTATTCGGGATCGACCGGCACTTCGATGGAGCCGTCGCGACCTACGGCACCGAAGACGAGCTCCGGTCGGTCATCGCCGAGGCGATCGCTCACCCTGAGGAGCGACGCCGGCGCGCGGAGCGCGGCCGGGACATCGTCCTGGCCCGCGACACCTTCGAGCATCGTGCGCGCGCCATCGCCGAGGCCTTCCGGTCGCACGGGCTCATCACGTGAGCCCTGTGTCGCGCTGCATCCATCGGCCCGTGCGATGCGCGGGCTGATCCGACGGTCCGGGTCGGGAACCTCGCCCGCGGAGCGGCCGGCACCCGCCGACGCCTTCGCCGCCTTCCGCGACCCAGCGGGACCGATCCTCGTCGCGGGTCCGACGCCTCGACGCGTCCAGGCCCTCGATCATCGTCCGGCCGTCGTCGTTCTCGTGCCGCATCTCCAAGTCGGCCGGATGTCCGGAGGCCCGAACACGATCTTCCACGTCACGATGCCGCTTGCGGCAGCGGGTCATGCCATCCGCTACGTCGCCACCGGCGGGCCGCGCGATGACGACATCGACGGCCTTCGCCGGCATGTGGCCAGCGTGTCCGGCATCCCCGCCGATCTGGTCGAGTTCGTCGACGCCTCGCGACCCGGAGATGCTCTCGAACTAGGCCTGGATGACGTCCTCATCGCGACGTGGTGGCCGACCGCCCACACCGCCGCCGCAGGTCTGGCCGCCACGCAGGCGAGCGCGTTCATCTACCTCATCCAGGACTTTGAACCGGGGTTCTATCCGTGGTCGACCAAGTACGCGCTCGCGGCGGCGACGTACGACCTGCCGTTCCGGGCGATCGTGAACGAACCCACCCTCCTGGACCACCTTCGGTCGGCCGACGTCGGTCGCTTCGCGGACGGGTCCCAGTCGGCCATCTCGTTCATGCCCGCCGTCGACTCTGCGGTCTTTACCCCGACCTCGAGGAGGAGTGACGGCCCACGCCGTCTCGCCTTCTATGCGCGGCCGAAGCACGCCCGCAACATGTTCGACCTGGGCCTGGCCGTCCTCCGCGCCGCCGAAGTCGAGGGCGTGTTCGATGATGATGACTGGGAGCTGGCCGCGATCGGAGAGTCCGTGCCCGAGCTGCCGGTCGGGCGTCTCCGTCTCCGACCCACGCCGTGGCTGGACTATGCCGCCTATGGCGCGTACCTGGCCGGGACCGATGTCCTCGTGTCGCTGATGCTCTCGCCGCACACCAGCTACCCGCCTCTTGAGATGGTCGGGACCGGTGGGCACGTTGTCACGAACACCTTCGGCGGGAAGACCGAGGCCGCGCTGAAGGCCATCTCGCCGAGGATCCACGCAGCATCCCCGGCGGTGGAGCCCTTGGTCGCGGCCCTGGCCGGGGCCGTCGCCGCGACGCGCTCGACGGCAGGCCCCGGATCGGCACCCGGCCTGCCGACGTCCTGGGTTGACGCCCTTCGCGACGTGACACCGTGGCTCGTCGAGACCGTCGATGCACTTCGGGCCGGACGGTGAGCTCGACCAAGGTGCCGGGCCATCGATTCGTCTTCGTCCACCATGCCTCAGCCGCGCCCGGTCCGAGTGTCGATACGACGATCGTGGTGCTCGACCCGGCCTGGACGCCAGCCCAAGGCAGTCGGGCCGACGTCCGGCCGATCCGACCGGTCTTCGGCCGGGTGACGGCCGAGCACGACCTGTTCGACTTGGCACTGGAGCTGGTCGACGCCTGGGGGGACGGCAGCGACGCCGCCGATCGCCTCGTCGTGGACGACGTGACCTACTGGTTCCGGATGCGCGAGGCCATGTGGCGGTGGACGCATGAGCGACTGTTGTGGCGCCACTCGTTGGCCGTCCTGGTGGCAAGCGCCGGCGACCTGACATTCGAGATCCCCGCAGCCGAGACAGCCTTGCGTGACGTCGCATCCGGGCTCGGGCCGGTGTCGGTCGTCGAACCGGCGACGTCCGGGGAGCCGTCGGACCAACCGAGGCCGACGTCGGAGTCCGCGGGGGCTGGGATTCGTGCGTTCGCCCGTCGTGTGCTTCGGCGCCTCAGTGGTAGGCGTGGGCCCGTGACGCCATCGCCGGGCCGGCCACCTGCCGGCGACCGCCACCTCCTGTCAGGGCGCGTGCAGGCCATGATCGACGACCCGCGACCGCGCGTCGTGGTCCTGACCACGCCGACTACCTATCAGCGCGTGGTGTCCGCGACCGGCCCGCGAGACCCCGTCCTCGGCGCCGTGGTCGATGCGCTGGAGCGGCTCGGGACCGCCATCACCCTCGTCGCGATCGGCCTCGACGACCGCCGGGACGCCGACATGGCGATCATCGCGGCCGACCAGCGGATGCTGCCGATGACGATGTTTCGGACCCGCTGGGGCGGTGCGACCGATGCGGCGCGGGCCGATTCGGCACGCGCCTCGCTGTCGGCGGCGATCGGCGGACTCGCGTCATGCCCGTTCGAGCTCGATGGCGTCGACCTGACGGCGGCGTTCCTCGACCAGCTGTCGCACGAGCTTCTCCGGATCGTCGACATCGACGTCCCACAGCAGGCCCGGATCGGGCGGTTCCTGGACGAGCTCCAGCCGCAGGCCGTCCTCCTGGCGCAGGAGGGCATCCGGCTGCCCTGGCTCATCGCCGCGCACGAACGCCGCGTCCCGGTCTTCGCCGTCCAGCATGGGATCCTCTACGAGGGCCACCCGGGCTACCCGCATCGACGCCATCCGGCGGTCCGGAGGGCGCATACCACCTTCGTCTACGGGCCGTACGAGCGCGATGTCCTCCTCCGGCGAGGCGCCTACCTGCCCGACGAGGTGTCGGTCGTGGGCTCGCCGAGGCTCGACCTCGATGCCGATGATCGCAAGGATGCAGAAGCCGTCCCGGCTCCGACCGCCGCCGATGAACGTGCGGCGATCCGCACCTCGCTCGGCGTCCGTGCCTCGGATCGGATGCTGGTGATCTCGACCGTCAACCTGCCGTTCGTGCAAGCCGCGCACCTTGCGCCGATGCTCGAGCGGATCCTGGGCGGGCCCCTGCCGAACGTCCACCTCGTCTTCAAGCTGCATCCCGGCGAGCGCGATGACGGCCCGTATCGAGAGCTGATCAAGGGGCTGGCCGCCGCGGGCGGTTACGACGCTCCGCCGGTCACCGTGGTCCGAGACGTCGATCTGCTCCGGCTGCTGCGGGCGGCCGACGGGCATCTCGGTCTGCATTCGACCGTGCTCACCGATGCGGTCGCGGCCGGGACGATGAATCTGATCGCGATGACCGACGCGCATGCCGACATCCTTGGCTACGTCGAGGCGGGCGTCGCGATCCCGATCCACTCCCGAGCGGAGTTGCTGGCCGCACTCGAGGCTCCCGTGAGAGCCGACGAGGCGACCCGGCGGCCGTTCCTCGAACGGCATCTCCGGCCCGGCCCGGCTGGGCCGCGCGCGGCGGCCGAGATCGTGGCGGCGATCGACGGCGGTCGGGACCGATGACCCTCGTGAAGCGGATCGCTCGCGCGCTGGTGCGCCTGGGGTTGCGCTGGACCCGACTTCGGCGGCTCATCGAATCCGAACTGTCACGCGCTCGACCTTCCACGACGATCACGTCGCCGCCCGGGGCGGCTCCGGAGGCTGCGACCGCCAAGCGGCACTTCGTCGACCGCCGCGGGAAGAGGCATCCGCTCGATCCAGGGCTCCGCGACCGGCTCAAGCCTGCCTGGCGGACCATGGTGGATCCGGATCTTGCGGCCGCGCCGCCCAGCGACGCCGCCCTCGCCGACCGGGCCAGGAAGGCGACGACCAGCGTCGCCGAAGGTCGCGCTCTGGTCTCGCTGGTCACCGGCGGTGGGATCGTCGGTCGGGTGCTCGAGATCGGGTGCTACGACGGCTCCGTCGCGTTCGCCCTTGCGCGAGATCCGTCGGTCGAGATGATCGCGTCGGACCTCGCTCGGTACTACGTCAATCAGCGGCCAGGTGATGATCCGTCGGATGCCGAGGTCGCCGCTCAGCAGGACCGACTGGCGGTCATCCGCGAGCGGGCTCGGTCCGTGGCCGGCGTCGCGGCGGGCCGGGTCATCTTCGTCGAGGATGACATCACCGACTCGCGTCTCGACGCCGGCAGCTTCGACGCGATCGTCTCGTTCGAGGTGCTGGAGCATCTGCTCGACCCGACCGCGTCGTTCGCGGCGATGGCCCGGCTCCTGCGACCCGGCGGGGTGATGTATCACGACTACAACCCGTTCTTCGCGGCGAACGGCGGACATTCACTCGTGACGCTGGACATCCCGTGGGGTCACGCTCGGTTCGACGAGATGGACGTCGAACGCTATCTGCGGGAGGTCCGGCCGTCGGAGGCCACGCAGGCCCTCAGGTTCTATCGGGAAAGCCTCAATCGCATGACACAGCACGATCTTCGCGAGGCGCTTGCCGATGCCGGGCTCGAGATCCTCGCCGTCGTGCAATGGACGCAGCGCAACCTGGTCGAACGGATGACGCCGGATGTGCTGGCCGACGTCGTCCGGATCTACCCGACCGCCACCGCCGAAGACCTGCTCACCACATTCGTGTCGGTCCTGGCGCGCAGACCGATCGACCAGGTATCAACGCCATGACGACCGTCGCCATCGTCCAGGCACGGATCGGCAGTACACGACTACCAGGCAAGGTCCTTCTTCCACTGCTCGGCGAACCGATGCTCACCCAGGTGATGCGTCGGACCGCTCGAGCACACCGCGTCGATCGCGTCGTCCTGGCCACGACCGACGACCCGTCCGACGACCCGCTTGTCGATCTGGCCGACCGCGAGGGTTGGCCGGTCGAGCGAGGGAGCGTGCATGACCTGCTCGATCGATACGTCGTCGCGGCCCGACATCAGGAAGCGGACGTCGTGGTCAGGATCACGTCGGACTGTCCCCTGATCGACCCGGAGGTCATCGACCTCACCCTCCGAGAATTCATGGGCGGGGACTGCGATTACGCCAGCAATTCCCTCGAGCCAAGGACGTTCCCGAGAGGGCTCGATGTGGAGGTCATCGATCGCCTCGCGTTGGAGCGAGCCTGGAGAGAGGACACCGACCCGGCGTGGCGGGAGCATGCGACCCCCTACATCTACCGGCACCCAGAGCAGTTTCGCCTTCTCGCGGTGCGATCGGACGACCCACATCCCGAGCAACGTTGGTCGGTCGATACGAGCGATGACTACGAGCTGGTCCGACGCATCTATGAGGACCTCGGACGCGATGACTTCACCTGGCGTGACGCCCTCGGGGTCGTCGATGCGCACCGTGATTGGTACGCCCTGAACCGTCACGTCACCCAGAAGGTCGTGCCGGCTGCTGACGAGTCGCGATGACTGCCGTGCCGCGATGAGTCGCGACCGACCGCTCGTCCTGCTTGCCGAGGGGTCCAACCAAACCGGGCTTGGTCACCTCATGCGGTTGCTCGCCCTTGGACAGGCCTGGCTCGATACCACAGGGCCGGTCCTTGCTCTGGTCGGAGAGGCTCCGGAGTCGATCATCCACCGCTACGCCTCGGCCGGGTTCACGGTGCAGCGAACGGATCCCGCCACCAAGGAGGGCGTGATGGAGCTCGCGAGGATCCTCCGAAACGACCCGACGGCGCGAGCGGCCGTCGACCTACCGCATGTCGATGCCGCTGACCTCGATCGGCTTGGCGCGGTAGCTGCTCGCACGCTCGTGGTCGACGACATGGCGTTGCTTGGTCGCTATCCGGTCGGGCTCGTACTCAACCAGAACGCTCATGCCGACCGATCGGCGTACCCACCCGATGGCGAGGCGCGCTATCTCCTGGGCCTCTCGTATGCACTGCTCCGGCGCGAGTTCCGACAACCATTGGCCGAGCGTCGTGTCCCGGACCGGGGACGCCATCTGCTGGTGACCTTCGGGGGTGCCGATCCGACGAGGATGACCAGTCGGGTGCTGCTTGCGGCGGCCGACCTTCCGGGCGCCACCCGACGTGACCTCGAAGTGCGGGTGGTCGTCGGTGCCGCAAACGCGGACGTCGACAGGATCATCGCCGTGGCCGAGCGCGCCGACATGCCGGTCTCGGTCGAGCAGGCTTTGGACGACATGGTGGCGCCCATCGCGTGGGCGGACCTGGCCGTGACTTCGGGCGGGACGACCGTCTGGGAGCTTGCACGGCTGGGATGTCCCTCGGTCGTGATCGAGACCGGGCCGTCGGAGATGCTCCTCGCAGGTGGCCTCGAGCGGCTCGGGTTGTTCGATCGCCTAGGACCCGCGGATCACGTGACGGACGAGCAGCTCCGTACGACGATCGCCAGGCGCCTGGCGGATCACCGATGGCGAACCGACATGGCGAGGCGGGGTGTCGCGGCAGTGGATGGACAGGGTGCCGGCCGCGTCGTCGACGCGTTGACGGGACTCGATGCGCGATGATTGCGCGCGTGCCGGATCCCGTCGCGCAGCCCCAGCAGCTCGATCTGCGCGGTCAGCGCGTCCTCGTCACCGGAGGGGCGGGTGTGATCGCGCGGGACCTCCTCGATCAGCTCAGCGAGCGGGGCGCTCACGTGTTGTCCATCGACCGCCTGCCTCTTGACCGATCCGCCCCTGCCGGCGTCCAGCACCTGGTTGCCGACCTGGCCGATTGCGATCTGCGTCCCATCTCCGAGTTCGCCCCAGTCGCGATCATGCATCTCGCCGCGACGTTCGAGCGCTCGATCGAGTCGGCGGCCTTCTGGGACCAGAACTGGGCGGACAACGTCATCGTGACCCACCGCCTCGCCGAACTCGCCGCCCGCCTTCGAGCGGTCGAGGTGTTCGTGTTGGCGTCCAGCTACCTTGTGTACCGGACGAGCCAATATCTGTTCCCTCAGCCAGTGGCCGAGGCTACGGCCTTGGCCGAGGACAGCGCGATCCTGCCGCGCAACCTGTGTGGTGCCGCCAAGCTGTACGGCGAGGCGGAGCTGGCGTTCGCGAGGGATGTACTCGGCGGCTCCTTTCGGTCGGTGTGCGCGCGGATCTTCCGGGTTTACGGCCGTGGCTCCCGCGATGTCGTCTCGCGCTGGGTGCGTGCAGCCCTGTCCGGTGAACCGATCGAGGTCTACCACCCGGAGAATCGGTTCGATTACGTGTACAGCGGGGACGTCGCGGCGGGACTGCTCCGCATGGCAACCGATGCACGTGCCGAGGGCCCCATCAACCTGGCCAGTGGCCGGGCGCGACCTGTCTCCGAGGTCATCGCGACGATCGAAGCCGCCGTCGGACACGCGTTGGACGCGCAGCTCCTTGATATCGATGAGCCCTACGAGGCCAGCCGGGCCGACCTGACCCGACTCCAAGCCAGCTTGGACTGGCTCCCCCAGACGGATCTTCAAGGCGGTGTGGCTCGACTGGTCGCATACGAGCGTGCCGCCAATTCTCCGGCGGCTGAGACTGCCGATGCCTCGCACTGACACGCTCCCGCGCGATGCCATCCAGCCGCGGGTGATCATCGACGCCGACTGGGGCTACCGCAGGCTCGACCCGCTTCCCGCAGCCGTCGAGCTCGACCGCTTCTATGAGAGCCGTTATCGCGACCTGCTCGATGACGGTGGTCGGGCGCCTGACCTCGCGCGCCTGCTTGGCCGCGGACCCGAGGCGGACCGCGAACGTACCTGGCTGTCCGCGACGCTGCACGCCGATGTCGTCGACGCGGTCGCGCCGGTCGCATCTGCCGTAGAGCCCCGAAGGTCCCTCGACATCGGGTGTGGCACCGGTGATCTCGTCCGGGCGATGGTCGATGCGGGTTGGGATGCCCACGGGATCGAGCCTGCGCGCGAGATCGCTCGCGTTGGCCAAGACGCGGGCCTTCGGATCGACGTAGCGTCGGCGACCGAATACCTGGCGGATCGGACGGCGTCGCAGGGCAGCGCATTCCATGCCATCTCACTGATGAACGTGCTCGAGCATGTACCAGCGCCGGCCAGTCTGTTGCGCGATGCGATCGCTGCTCTGGCACCCGGTGGGCGCCTGATCGTTCGCGTCCCGAACGACTTCAGTCCGCTGCAGATGGCGGCGCAGGCGGCCCTCGGACATGATCCCTGGTGGGTCGTCGTACCCGACCACCTCAACTACTTCGACCATGCGTCCATCGCAGGCCTGATCGAGCGACTTGGCCTCGAGGTCATCGATCGCTCTGCCGACTTTCCGATGGAGTCGTTCCTCCTCATGGGTGACGATTACGTCAGCAAGAAGGAACTGGGGCCTATCGTGCACGAGCGCCGTCGGCGCCACGACCTCGCACTCGATCCGAAGGTGCGCCGACGACTCGGCCGTATGTGGGCGGCCGGTGGGATCGGACGAAATGCGTTCGTCGTGGCCCGCCGCCCCGCCCCGTGAGCACCGCTCTCGGACGGTCGTCGCCAGACCGTCCGAATGTCTTGATCACGAGCGCCTCGCGTAAGGTCCTGCTCGTGCGGGCTTTCCAGGAGGCGCAGCGACGACTCGACGGCGCGAAAGTCCTGGCCGCCGACGTCAGCAGGTGGTCGCCAGCGTTGTACGAGGCCGACGAGATCGTGGATCTGCCGCGGACGGACGATCCAGGTTTCGTGGAGAGCCTCGTCCGCGCCTGCGCCGACGAGCGTATCGGCCTTGTCGTGCCGACACGTGACGAGGAACTACCGGTCCTGGCGGGAGCGCGCCAGCGCCTGGCCGATGACGGCACGGCTGTCCTTGTTTCGCCACCGGCTGCGGTCACCACATGCCGCGACAAGGTCATGTTCGCCGCGGCTGTCGAGGCTGCCGGCCTCGACACTCCGCGCATCTTCCCGACCCGCGACGTGCCGCTTCCGGCCTTCGTCAAGGCGCGCATCGGCGCAGGTGGCCGCGGTGCCACGGTCGTGACGACGAGGGATGCCCTCGAAGCCGCCCGAGCCGCGATCCTCGCGACAGGCAACGAGCCCGTCGTCCAGGAGTTCATCGACGGACCGGAGTACACCGTGGACGTGTTCATCGACCCTGATGGGCGTGCGATCTCGTGCGTGCCGCGCGAACGCGTCGTCGTGGTCGCCGGTGAGTCGGTCGTGTCCAGGACGGTGAGGGATCCTGGCCTTCGTGATGCCGTGCTACGCCTCTGCGCAGCACTCGGCCTGATGGGACACGTGACGGTCCAGGCATTCCGGAGCCCAGCCCGGATGGCGTTCATCGAGATCAACCCGCGCTACGGCGGCGCCGCCCATCTTGGCTTTGAGGCCGGCGCACCCACGCCCGAGTTCGCCATCCGTTCCGCCCGGGGCGAGCGCCTGGAGCCCCGCCTTGACGACTACGAGGCGGATCTCGTGATGCTGCGCTATGCGGACGACAAGTTCCTGCGCTCGTCAGAACTCGGCGGGGAGGTCTCCGGGTGACGCGCCCGGTCGCAGTCCTGTTCGACCTCGACGACACCCTCTATCCGGAGCGCAGCTTCGTGGACGGCGGCTTCCGGTCCGTCGGCCGATTCCTCGCCCCCCATATCGGATCCTCTCCGGCGGCGATCGCCCGTCGCCTTCGGACACTCCACGATCGAGATGGGCGGGGCCGCTTGATCCAGACCCTCCTCGGGGATCTCGGACGTGGGGATGATCCCGACCTGGTTCTTGCTGCGGTACTCGCGTATCGAACGCATCGGCCGCGCTTGTATCCCTTTCCGATGGTCGTCGAGACCTTGGGTCGCCTCCGAGCGGCGGGCATCTCGACTGGCCTCGTATCGGACGGCATGTCGGCGGTCCAGCGACGCAAGCTCGCCGCGCTCCCTGCCGTCGCACGCCAGCTCGACGTCATCGTCCTCACCGACGAACTCGGAGCCGATTACGCAAAGCCCTCACCGGTGCCCTTCAGAGTGGCTTGCCGCATGCTGGGTGTCGACCCGGCCGCGAGCGTCTACGTCGCGAACGATCCGCGAAAGGATTTCGCCGGTGCTCGGGCGGCCGGCCTGGCCACCATCCGGAGCGGGTCACTTCCCGACGAGGGCGGCGCGATCCGAGTGTCACTGCGAGACGGCATCGATGCCGATGCAGTCACTGATGGACTCGCCGAGATCGGCCGGCGACTTCTCGAGGAGCCCATTTGATGGTGGCTAACGACGGCTTGGCGATCCCGTTCGCCATCGCGGGGCGGGAGATCGGCCGCGGACATCCCGTCTACGTCATCGCGGAGGTATCCGCGAACCACGGCCAGGACTACGACACCGCCGTTCGGATCGTGCGAGCAGCGGCGGGCGCCGGAGCCGACGCGGTGAAATTGCAGACCTACACGCCAGACACGATCACCATCGCCAGCGATGCCCCCGCGTTCCGTGCAGGCAGCGGGTCGCTCTGGGAAGGGACGACCCTTCACGACCTGTATCGCGAAGCGTATATGCCGTGGGAGTGGCAGCCCAAGCTCAAAGCGGTCGCCGACGAGCTCGGCGTGCATTGCTTCTCGTCGCCGTTCGACCCGACCGCTGTGGATTTCCTCACGGCCATGGACGTCCCGGCATTCAAGATCGCGTCGTTCGAACTGGTCGACCTGCCACTGATCCGGAAGGTGGCGGCGACCGGCCGACCCCTGATCATCTCGACCGGCATGGCGACCGAGGCCGAGGTCGACGAAGCGGTCGTCGCGGCTCGTGCCGCGGGGGCGACGCAGATCGCGCTGCTGAAGGCCTCGAGCGCCTACCCGGCCCCGCCTGAGTCGATGCACCTGCGGGCCATCCCCGTGATGGCGGCTCGCTACGGTGTGCCGATCGGCTTGTCAGATCACACCCTCGGCACCACGGCCGCCGTGGCCGCGGTCGCGCTGGGCGCATCGATCGTCGAGAAGCACATCATCGGCTCCCACGGCGACGCGTCTCCGGATGCGGCGTTCTCGCTGGACCCCGCGGAGTTCGCGTCGATGGTCGAGGCGATCCGGTTCACGGAGCGAGCCCTTAGCGGGTCCAGCATCGAGCCCGCGCCGGAGGAGGCGGAGAGTCGGCGGTTCCGCCGGTCGCTGTTCGTGGTCGAGGACGTCGAGGCCGGCGGTCTCTTGACCGACCGCAACGTCCGCTCGATCCGGCCAGCGGACGGGCTGCACACGCGCGACTACGAGGCCATCATCGGGCGCCGCGCCGCGACGGCGATCGAGCGCGGCACTCCGCTGAGTTGGGATCTCGTGGCGCCGCCCGACGAGCCGACGCACGAAGGCTAGGGCGTCGCGAGCGGGACGCTCAGGAACTCGAAGGTCAGGGGCGCAGTGCTCCCGCGGTCGTCAAGGTCGCGCGTGATCGAGATGGTGCGGATCGGAGGACCGAACGCGAACCGGCCGGTGCCATCGGCTGCAGGCGGGACCGCGACCAGGAGTCCATCCGCCGCCGTCGCGGCGACCAATCGATAGCGCGTGCCATCGACGCGCACCCACCAGTCGTATGCCTTGAGGAGGGCCGCTCGGATCCGCCCCAGGATCGAGGGTTCGAGGCCATGCACCTTGAGGATGACGAATCGGTCCGGCCGTACTTCGGTCGGCACGGTGACGGTGTCGCCGGCGCGAGCGTTGACGGTCGCGAGCGCCTCCGGGGGACCGCACGAACGGTCGGAACGGGCTAGCACCTCCCAGCGATCGGTCGCGCTGACCTCGCGGTACCGACAGAACATCTCGAGCGTCGTCTCGGGCTGTTCGAACCACCGGAACCGCCCATCGACCGTGAAGGGCAGTACCTCGTCGGCTCGGAGCGGCCGATCAATCCAGGTACGAAAGAGGTCCGTGGGGGTCGCGGGCCGGAAGCTGCGCAGGATCCGTTCCGGACCGCGGTCGGACCGCAGCCTGTCCGCATCCTGCCGATCGAGGACCGGCGTGTAGGTCGAGTAGGCCTGGAAGCTGGGCAGCGGCGCCCATCCCACCTCGGGGTACGCGAAGACGACCGAGGTCAGATCCGGATCGACCTGGACCGTATGGCCGCGGAGCGCCTCGAGCGTCGCCGGCTCGAGCGCGTAGCGGCTTCGCAGCCGCTCGCGCGTCTGCGCCGCGGCACGATCCGACCGCCCGGGCACGAGCGCGTCGGCGGCCTCGAGCGTCAACGACCGCACGGACGTCGGGACGTCCAGGTACATCCGGGGTTCGATGGCGGACGCTCCCGCCAGCGCCATCCCTACACCCAGGATCCCCATCAGGAAGATGGACCGCCCGAGGGTCGACGCCAGCGGGAAGATGGCGATCATGAGGGTCGCCAGGACGAAGGTCGTGTGCTCGCGAACGAGCGCCGTCTTCCAGAGGGCGAATCCGATGACGAGCACGAGCAACGCGAGTCCGGCCGCCTGCTGGCGCGGCCATCTGCGCCCATGGAGCCACAGGGCCGACGCCGCGAACAGGCCCGATCCGACGAGGGCGGTGTAGACCCACGCCCGTTTGGGCATCAGGTCCGCGCCCATCGCCCCGTTGTATCCGGAGACGATCTCGGCCACGCCGCGGGCGAACGTCGGAAGGTTGGCGACCTCCTGACCCAGGATCACCCATCCAGCGATCGTGGCCACCAGCATGGTCAGCCCGAAGACCACCGCCGAGCGTCGCCGGTCTGAGGTGACCGCGAACGTGGTGACCAGGGCCATCGCAGCGACCCCGGCACCGATGTTCGCCTTCCCGAAGATGGCCAGACCGGCGACCGCACCCGCGACGATCGGCAGGATGGCACCACGGGGCCGGGCCGTGCCGCCGAGGATCTCGATCGACCAGATCAGGATTAAGGCCTGGAACGCCTCGAACGGCGGCAGCAGGACGAATGCTCGCGCCACCAGGAGGGTCACGAGGCCGGCGCTCCACGACGGCAGCACCCGACGCGCCTCGATGAACAGCGTCGTGATCAGGGCGAGATATACGACCCCCGCGGCGATCAAGGCGAGGGTGCTCGTCACCCCGACGTACGGGATGGGGAACCCAAGGAACCCCAAGGGTCCATAGGTGAACACCATATCGACGCCGTGCTGGAGCTGCCGCGCGGCGGCCAGATGCAGGGCGATCTGCCAGCTCTCATCGAGCGTCGCGATCGCCGGTCGCAGCGTGATGGGCCAGGCCAGCAGCGTGATCAGGGCTCCGACGGCCAGCGGCAGCGCCGTCCCGAACCACGGTCGCGCCATGATGTTCGAGATGCGGGCGGGCATGCGCGGCCTCGGGCGCATCACGGCTGCTGCAATCGCACGGTCTGGAACTCGAAGGTCAGCGGGGCGCCTGCGGCCCCCACCGTCGTGACGGAGATCGTCGGGATCGGTGTCCCGAAGGCGAATGGACCCGACCCCTCCGCGGCCGTCGGTATGGCGAGGATCAACCCGTCGTCGGCGGTGTCGGCCACCAGTCGATACCGCGTGTCGCCCAGTCGGACGTACGAATCGGGGCTCTTGTAGAGCACGGCCGCGATGCGTCCCAGGGGCGACGGCTGCAACCCATGGATCTTGACCAGGACGAATCGATCCGTGCTCGGCGCGGAAGGGACGGGGACCACCTGACCCGTCCTCGCCGTGACGCTGGCTAACGGTTCGGGTGGGCCGCAGCTCCCATTCGTCCGAGCCAGGACCTGCCATCGGTCGGAGGCGGTCGTCTCCCGGTAGCGGCAGAAGATCTCCAGGGTGGCGGCGGGTGACTCGAACCATCGGAAGCGTCCATCGACCACGGAGGGCAACGACTCGCCGGGGCGGAACGGGCGTCCGATCAACCGGCGTGTGCGGTCGGTCAACGGGGCGGCCCGGAACGAGCGCAGGATCCGCTCCGGCGCCTCCGGCGAACGGAGCATCTCGGCATTTCGTCGATCGAGCTCGGACGTCCACGCCGAATAGGATTGGAAGATCGGCAACGGGTCCCAGCGAAGCTCGGGGTACGCGAACACGACGGACGTGAAGTGCGGGTCGATGTGGACCGTCCAGTCACCGATCGCCGCCAGTGCCCGGTCGTCGACCTTGAGCAGCGCCCGGAGTCGTGCACGGTTTCGATCGGTCGCTTGCTGCGACCGGGACGGCACGATCGCATCACGCGTTTCGAGGTACAGCGCTCTCGCCGAGGCCGTCACGTCCGCGTACTCGTGCGGCTGGATCCCTGACGCTCCCGCATACGCCAGCCCGATCCCGACCAGGCTGGCGATCCAGACTTGGCGGTCGAGCCGTGGGGCGAACGCGAACAACGCGACGAGTGCCGATGCGACGGCGACCGACGCGTGATCGCGGACGATCGCGGTCTTCCACAGCTCGAAGGCATAGATCATGCCGAGGAGTGCGAGTCCGAACCGTTCGCGGCGAGGCCAGTCGCGACTACTGCGCCATGCCGCCCAGCCGACCAGGCCGGCAGCCCCGGCCAGAGCGAATAGGATCCATCGTCGTTCGGGGACCGGGTCGCTGCCCATCGCGGCGTTGTAGCCGGCGATGATCTCGTACGAACCGGTGACGAACGGCATCACGTCGCTGAGGCGATGTCCAGTCAGGAACCAGGCGACGGCCGCGGTCAACGACGCGGACAAGCCGTAGATCGCGAGACCTCGCCACCACGGCCGGGCAAGGAACGCTACCGCGACCCCGCCCAACAGGAGGACGACGATCCCGATGTTCAGTTTGCCGAGGACGGCCGCTCCGGCGACGATCCCGAGGAGCGCAGCCGATGTCGCCAATGGGAGCGTCACACGACGGGACAGGAGCTCGACGCCGATCAAGAACATGAGGATCTGCAGGGCTTCGAAGGGCGGGACGAACACGAAGATCCGCGCCACCAGGACCGTCACGAGCACCGCGGCAAAGCCGGGCACGATGCGTCGAGCCTGGATCAGCATCGTCGTGATCAGGGCCAGGTAGATCGCTCCTGACGCGAGCATCGCCATGGAGCTCGTGAACCCGACGTGGGGCATCGGCCATCCCAGGAAACCGAGAGGGCCGTACGTGAAGACGATGTCGACCCCATGGCGCATCCCACGTTCCGCCGCAAGCTGCAGGGCGACGAGCCAGCTCTCGTCAAGGGAGCCGTCAACCTGCTTGTAGGGGATGGGCCAGGTCGCGATCAGCACGCCAAATGGGATGGCCCACCGACCGATCGACCAGGTTCGATCGGGGACCAGATGGGCAAAGCGGACGACCCGCGCCGTCATCCCAGGACGTACGCCTCCGCGATCTTGTCCAGTGCTGCGACGACATCGTCGACGTCGGCGTCCGACATGCCGGCGTGCAGGGGCAGGGTCAGGAGGCGCTCGTATTGCGCCTCGGCGACGGGAAACGACAGGTCCGGGAAGCGCTCGCGGTAGTACGGGTGCGTGTGGACCGGGATGTAGTGGACGTTGACGCCGATGTTCTCCGCGCGGAGGGCACGGAAGATCTCGCCCCGTCCGACCGACAGCCGGTCGAGGTGCAGCCGAGCGAACAGGAAGTGCCACGCGGGGTCAGCGCCGGGCGCGATGAACGGGAGCGCGACGGCCGGGTGGCCCGCCAGCCGGTGGATGTAGCGCGCGGCGATCGCTCGACGCCTGGCGAGGAACTCGTCGAGTCGGCGGATCTGCGACGAGCCGAGGGCGGCCCCGATGTCCGTCAGCCGGTAGTTGTACCCGAGCTCGACCATCGCATACGTCCAGTCTCGACGTTCGGCGAGCTCCGTGGCGATGCCGTGGTTCCGGAAACGGCGCAGTCGTTCGGCCAGGTCGTCTCGTTCGGTCAGGACGGCGCCACCCTCGCCGGTGGTCATGATCTTGGCCGGGTGCAGGCTCAGGACGGTCAGGTCGGCCAACGTGCCCACAGGGCGACCATCTCGAGTCGCGCCGAGCGAATGGGCCGCATCCGCGATCAGCACGATGTCCTGACCTGCGGCGCGGATCGCTCCGTCGAGGGCCTCGTAATCGGCCGGGTGACCCGCGTAGTCGACCGCGATGATCGCTTTCGTCGATGGGGTCACGGCGGCAGCGACGCGGGCCGGATCGATCAACAGGTCATCCGCGGTCACGTCGGCGAAGACGGGCGTCGCCCCGGCATACAGCACGGCGTTGGCCGTCGCCACGAACGTCATCGGTGTCGTGATCGCCGTATCTCCCGGGCCGAGACCGGCGGCGACGGCGGCGCCATGCAGGGCCGCGGTCCCGGACGAGAACGCCACGGCGTGACGGGCGCCGGTGGCCGCGCACAAGGCGTCCTCGAAGGCCGGCACCCGCGGGCCGGTCGTCAGCCAGTCGGATCGAAGCGCGGCGGTCACCGCTGCGATGTCCGCGTCATCGATCACTTGGTGGGCGTAGGGCAGGAAGGTCGAGCGGACCGGCGCGCCCCCGTGGATGGCCAGTCGGGAGGCGGCACTCGCGGGGCTCACAGGACCGGGACCCCCGCCCCGAGTCGTTCCTCCATCCACCCGCGCACGCGTGCCAGTCCCTCGGGGAGTGACACCGTCGGCTCCCAGCCCATCAGCTCCGCCGCGAGCCGCGGGTCGCAGCGCAGCACCGCGATCTCGCTCTGGGGATGGATATGCGGAACGTGCACGATCCGCGCGCGATCCGGCTCGACCAGCGCAGCGAGCTCGTTCACGCTCACGTCATGGCCTGTGCCCGCATTGACCACGCGCCCGACGACCGACGGTGACGTCAGGGCCGACACCACGAACCGGGCGCAATCCTCGACGTACAGCAGATCGCGGGTCTGGGTCCCGTCGCCGAAGATCCGGAGGTCCGCGCCCTCGAGCGATCGCCGCGTGAAGATGGCGACGACGCC
>DASSMQ010000100.1:0-17251 GCA_035688805.1 Candidatus Limnocylindrales bacterium | reverse complement strand
GCTTCGATCGATCCTGTCGAAGCAGCGCAACGCGACGGTCATCCTCGGCGAGGCCGTCGGCATCGATGTCGAGGCGCGGGAGGTCCAGGTCCGTGACGGTGGCTCGATCGGCTACGACTCGCTGATCGTCGCCACCGGCGCGCATCACTCGTATTTCGGACACGACGATTGGGCTCGGTTCGCGCCGGGGCTCAAGACCCTGGAAGACGCCACCGAGATCCGGCGGCGCATCCTCATCGCGTTCGAAGCCGCGGAACGAGAAGCCGATCCGGAACGGCGTCGGGAGTGGATGACCTTCGTGCTGGTCGGAGGCGGCCCGACGGGCGTCGAGCTGGCCGGCTCCCTCGGCGAGATCGCCCACGACACGTTGAAGCGCGACTTCCGGGCGATCCACCCGAGCGACGCCCGGATCATCCTCATCGAGGCCCTCGACCGCGTCCTCCCGCCCTATCCGCCGGACCGCTCGGCATCGGCCAGCGGGCAGCTCGCACGCCTCGGCGTCCAGGTTCGCGTCGGGACACGCGTCACCGAGATCGACGATCACTCGGTCCACGTGGTCCCCACGGCCGACCCCGACGCACCGGAGGAGATCATCCCGGCCCGGACCGTCCTGTGGGGCGCGGGCGTGACCGCCTCCTCGTTCGCCAAGGTCGTGGCCGCGGCCGCCGGCGCCGAGACCGACCGCGCGGGTCGCGTCCTGGTGGGTCCCGACCTGACCGTGCCCGACCACCCCGAGATCTTCGTGGTGGGCGACGCGGCGGTCCAGCCGTGGAAGGAGGGCCGTCCGACCCCGGGTGTGGCCCAGGGCGCGATCCAGGGTGGGACGTACGCCGCCAAGGTCATCCGCCGGAGGATCCTCGGCCGCCCGTACGAACCGTATCGATACTCGAACCACGGCGATGTCGCCGTCATCGGACGACTGAGCGGGGTGACCGACATCCCGTGGATGGGCCCGTTCGGCCGGCAGGGCGGCTTCACCGCCTGGTTGCTGTGGCTCGGGATCCACCTCGTGTACCTGATCGGGTTCGCGAACCGGATCGTCGTCCTGGTCCGCTGGGCGGGCTCGTTCCTTACCCATGGTCGAGGGACGCGGCTGATCACGGGCGCAGAGCTGCTGCCGCCGATCGAGGAACCGGAACCCCCGGTGGTGTCCCCGCCCGATGACGGCCGAGATGCCGACGAAGTGGGGGCCCAGGCCGCCAGCGCTGCCGGGGAGCGGACCTCGGCGAGGTAGGCTGCCCAGCAACGGGTGGTACCATTCGGCGACTCGACATGTCCCCGTTGCGGGCGGGACCATCCGAACCCGTCACGCCGGCGGTCCCCGCGCGTTCCACCAGGAGCGGGCCCCCGGCAGACCCCCAGCAACCGAGGGCTGTCATGACCCGTCCGACGACACCCCGGAGCGCGTTCGCCCTTGCCCTCGCGGTGGCGCTCGCTCTTCCGATCGGCCTCGCCCGACCCACCACGGTCGATGCCGCGACGACCTACCGGTTCGTGTCGACCACCGGCTCCGACTCGTGGTCGGGGTCGTCGACCCGACCGTGGCGGACGATCCAGCATGCCGTCGACTACTCGCCGGCGGGCACGGTGATCGGGGTCCGGACCGGCAAGTACCCGCACTTCGTCGTCCGACGGTCGGGACTGACGGTGCGTCCGGCGGGCACGTCGAGCGTCACGGTCTACGGCAGCAAGTACGTCGTCCGGTTCCTGGGTGTCACGTCCGGGACGGTCCGTGGCCTGTTCATCACCGGCGCGCCGTACCAATACGGCTCGGGCGTGCGAGTCGAAGCGAGCTCGAACGTCCTCATCGATGGCAACACGATCTACGGCAACCACAGCTTCGGGATCAAGGTCAAGGACTCGACCAACACCCTGATCCGCGGCAACCGGATCTACAAGAACGACACCGGCATCGAGCTGGCCGGCGCCGTGGCCGGGACGAACATCTACGGCAACCAGATCCATCACAACGATCGGATGGTCGATTCCGGGCGCGGCGGCAATGGCATCGTGTTCGCGGTGACGACCGGCGCCGTGTCGGTCCAGGCGAACAAGCTGTGGACGAACCGGGCGCGGCACACCAACGGCGTCGGCTATGACGGCGGGGCCTTCGAGGTGTACGGCAGCTCGGACCTGCTCATCCGCAACAATTCGGTGTGGGACAACAACAACGTGATGGAGACGGGCACCGACGGCGTCCATCCCTGCGCGAGGATCACCTTCACCCGGAACCTGATCCGCGGCCGCAGCACGGTCGCGGGCGAGACCAAGGGCCTCATCCTGCGCTGCGCGGCCGATTCCTTGATCGCCCACAACACGATCGACACGATCGACGACTTCGCGTTCTACGTCGAGCAGTCGAGCGCCTACGCGGGCTCGATCGACGGCCTCCGCATCGCCGACAACATCGTGTATCTCACAAGGGCCTACAGCTTGAAGACGGGGCTGCCGTCGACCATCTCGATCGATCACGACCTGATCCGGCCCGGGGGCACGGCGCCTTATGCGACGCGGGTCGCCTATATCGAGGGCTTGCCCGATCCGACCATCGAGACCCTGACCGAGCTCCGCATCGTCTCGCCGTACGGCGACCACAGCCTGCAGGCCGACCCGCGGTTCGTGGACCGCAACAACGGCGTCTACACCCTGCGCTCCGACTCGCCCGCCATCGACCACGGTGTCCAGGTGACGAGCGACCCGTACAGCGGCGCGGCGCCCGACATCGGCAAGTACGAGTACGTGCCGTAGGGCAGCGGTCGGCCGCGCGTGGCGCCGGTCGCCCGGCCGACCCCGCTCGGTCGCACGAGACTCGTCCGTCATGCACGGGGTGCATAGCCCGGCCGCGCGTGGCGCCGGTCGCCCGGCCGACCCCGGTCGGTCGCACGAGACTCGTCCGTCATGCACGGGGTGCATAGCCCGGTGCGCGTGGCGCCGGTCGCCCGGCCTGTTACCGCCGTGTGCTGACAGACGTCACACAGCTGCCGCCGGCCCCCTAGCCGCCGGACATGGGTACCGGCCGGCCACATGCTCGCAGTACCCCCGATCGGCACCGACCAGCCCACTCACCGGATGCATGACGGACACCCATCTGCGGATCGGGCTCGGCGCCCAGGAGCAGCTTTGCCGCCAGCACGAGTCTTCCCTTGGCCACGGATCTCGCCCCAGCCGCGGATCTCGCCCAGCCACGAATCTGCGCCGGCCGCCACTTCCCGACGGGCTCGACCTACCCACTGGGTGCATGACGGACGACCGCCGTGGGGACGAGGCCGCCACTTCCCGACGGGCACGACCTACCCACTGGGTGCATGACGGACGACCGCCGTGGGGACGAGGCCGCCGCCCGGCAGATGCCCGAGCCGGGCTACCCGCCGAAGTCGATCACCTGGCGGACGAAGCGGCCGGCGCGCATCGCGGCGAACGCGTCCTCGACGTCGTCGAGGCCGATGCGCCGGTCGATCAGCCGTTCGACCGGCAGCCGCCCGTCGAGCGACCACGCCGCGTAGCGCGGAAAGTCGATCGCCGGCTCGGCCGAACCGTAATTCGACCCGATGATCCGGCGCGCGCCGTCCACGAACGGGTAGACCGCGAAGGAGGCCCGTTCCCGCACCGGGGTCATCCCGACGAGCACGGCGGTCCCGCCGACCGGCAGCGCTTCGATCGCGAGCTCGACGGTCGCCGGGCGGCCGATCGCCTCGACCACGAAGTCGGGGCCACCCGCGGTCAGAACGCGGATCGCCCGGAGCGTGGAGGCGGCGTCCTCGTCGGCAAGGACCGTATCCGTGGCGCCGACCGAGCGCGCCACCTCGAGCTTGGACGCGACCCGATCGACCGCCACGATGCGTGGCGACCCGGCGATCACGGCGCCCATGACCGCCGACAGCCCGACCCCACCGAGCCCGATCACGGCGACGCTGCTGCCGGCCGGTACCGCCGCGGTCTTGAGGACCGCCCCGACGCCCGTCGTCACGCAGCACCCGATCAGCGCCGCGGTCGATGGGTCGGTGCCGGCGGGGATCGGGATGGCCGCTGCGGCCGGCACGACCACGGCCTCAGACATCGTCGCGATGGCGCAATAGGAACGGACTCGCTCGCCGGTGTCGGGGGCACGGAACGGCGTCTCGCCATCGAGCAGGGTGTGCCGGTATGACGGCGACTCGGGGCAGGCCCAGACCTGACCACGCCGGCACCATCGGCACGTCCCGCACGGGATCAGCCACGCCAGCGCGACGAGATCCCCGACCTGCGGCGTGGTCACGCCCGGCCCGACCGCCTCGACCCGACCCGCGCCCTCGTGCCCCATGACGATCGGAGTCGGTCGGTCCCACTCGCCGTCGCGAACGTGAAGGTCCGAATGGCAGACGCCCGAGGCGAGCATGCCCACACGGACCTCACCCGCCCGCGGCTCGATCAGCTCGAGATCGCGGACCTCGACCGGTCGACCGACCTCGGAGAGCACCGCGCCTCGCACCGTCATGGTCACGTCTCGGCCAGCCGTCGCCGCTCGTCCGGGCGTGCCGGCAGGTAGGGGACGTAGTCCGGCCACCACATCGCGCCGTCGACCTCGCCGGCGTGATCGGGACCAGCGACGGCCAGGGCGATCCGCCGCGAGACCTCGCGAAGAGCCGTGACGGGCGGATAGAGCGCGCCCTCGGCGAGCCGAGCATCGCTGACCGAAGCCGCGAGCTCACGGGCCGCGCTAAGGAACACCGTGTCGGGCACGGTCGCGGTCTCGGCGACCATGGCCCCGAGCCCGACGCCCGGGAAGACGAACACGTTGTTCGCCTGGCCGATCTCGAGCGTACGGCCATCGGCCAGCGTCACCGGCTCGAACGGGGAGCCGGTGGCGACGAGCGCCCGGCCGTCGGTCGAGGCGAGGACATCGGCCGGGGTGGCCTCGACAGCTGCGGTCGGGTTGCTCAGCGGCAGCACGACCGGGATCTCGCGCGGACCGAGCGCATCGACCATCGCGCGCACGACCGCCTGGCTGAACGTGCCCGCCACCCCGGTCGCACCGACGAGGACGGTCGGTCGCAACCGTCGGACCGACTCGAGCAGGTCAGGCGTCGACCCGCCGACCGCTGCCACCGACAAGGCGGACTTCATCGCATCGAGGTCGGGTCGGCCCGCATGGCATAGCCCCTTCGAGTCGACGAGCGCGATCGACTCGACGCCAGCCAGGCGCAGGAGTCGAGCGATGCCGATCCCGGCGGCCCCGGCCCCGGCCAGCACGATGCGCTCATCGCCGAGCGATCGCCCGGTGACTCGGCCCGAGGCCAGGATGCCCGCCAGCACGACCGCGGCCGTGCCCTGGATGTCGTCGTTGAACGATGGCACGCGATGCTGGTAGCGATCGAGCAGGCGTAGGGCGTTCTGCTGCTTGAAATCCTCGAACTGGATCAGGCAGCCGGGCCAGACCTCTGCGACGCCGAGCACGAAGGCCTCGACCAGTGCGTCGTACTCGGCGCCGCGCAGGCGCGGCGCGCGATGGCCGAGGTACAGCGGGTCGGCCAGCAGCGCCGGGTTGTCCGTGCCCACATCCAGCGAGACTGGCAGGGTCAGCGACGGGTGGATCCCGCAGGCCGCCGTGTAGAGCGCCAGCTTGCCGATCGGGATGGCCATGCCGCCGGCTCCCTGGTCACCCAGCCCAAGGATCCGTTCGTTGTCGGTCACGACGACGAGCCGAACGTCCTCGAATGGGCCCTGGCGGAGGAGATCGGGGATCCGGTCGATGTCGGCCGGCGTGATCCATGTGCCCCGGGTCCGCCGGACGATGTGGCTGAATTCCTGGCACGCCCGCCCGACGGTCGGCGTGTAGACGATCGGGAGGAACTCCTCGAGGTGCTCGGCGAGGAGTCGATAGAAAAGGGTCGCGTTGCGGTCCTGCAGGGCCGCCAGACCGATGTACTGCTCCAGGGGGTCCGTCTTGACCCGGATGTGCTCGAGCTCGAGTTGGACCTGCTCCTCGATGGTGAGCACCCGCGCCGGGAGCAGCCCCTCGAGATCGAAGGCGAGGCGCTCGTCGGCCGGGAAGGCGAGGTCCTTGGTCAGCAGCCGGGTCCCGAGCAGGGCCGGTCCGGTCAGTCCGATCCGTGCCGGTCGACCGGCCACGATATCGTCGAACGGGGAGGGCAGGGGACGCACCGCGCCAGTATCACCGGCGCGGCGCTCCAAGGGTCAGCCCGGGGCCACCACGTGCAGGACCCCGACCATGCCGTACGCCTCGTGTCCCGGCAGGTGGCAGATGTACGGGTAGTCGCCGGGCGTCGCGAACGTCACGGTCGTGCTGACCGTGGCGCCGGCCGGGATCGAGACCTCGGTCGGCCGCGCGCCATGGTGGGTTTCCGTGCCGGTCCGGTGGCGCTCGTGGAAGCCGGCGTCGCCGACCAGCCACTCGTGGTCGATCGGGTCGGTGTTGACCAGGAAGACCGTGACCGGCACCCCGGCCGTGGCGACCACCTCGGTCGGCCCGAAGTGCGAGAAGTGGATCCGGATCTCCGCCCGGGTGGCCGGTCCGCCGCGGGCCGGGGTGGCCGGCCACGCAGCGGCGATGCCCGCCACCCCGGCGGCGACCAGGAGCAGGCCAAGGACCCTCACGCGGGTCGGAACCCGCCGTCGGACGAGCGGCGGACGAGGACGGCGCCAAGGAGCAGGATCGCCCCGACGCCGACCGAGATGACCGCCGTGATCGCGAACCAGCGGATGGCCGACATGACGGTCGGGTCGACCGCCCCGGGCAGGTCGAGTCCGGCCCACAGGCGCGACGGCGAACCCGCGCCCGACGCATCGACCGCGAGGTCGAATCCGAGCTGGGGAGCCTTGGCGTCGATCGCAACCTTCGTGAGCCAGGCCGACGCCGGGATCCAGTCCATCCCCCGGTCCGAGCGCAGGTCGGACAGCAACGCGTCAGTGGCCGGCGCGGAGTGGTCGAGGGTCATGCCGTTGAAGCCGTCCGGAGCCGGCAGCAGGGCCGGCGCATGGTCGGTCATGAGGTACACGTCGGCCTGGACCTGCTCGTTGCCGGTCTTGCCGAGGGCCAGGATCCGGAGCGGGACCCACGGGTTGTCGGTCGGGATCGTGATGTGGACCGGCGTCCCGTCGCCGACGTTCTGGCCTCTTGCGGCGGCGTCGCCGTCGAAGGCGGCGGCCAGGAAGATCTGGCTGCGCTGGGCGTAGAACTGGAGGACCTCGGGCGCGTCGGGCGGGAGGCGGAACCCGTGGTCGGTCGCCCATCGCCCGACCTCCTCGGCGCCGCCACGGAGCACCGTGATGTCGAGCGCGTCGATCTTGACCTGCATCAGGACCTCGGCACTCGCCGCGCCGGCCGACGCCGCATCGCGCGCGAACAGCGCTTCCGGCACCGGGTCCGTCTCGCGAATCAGCCGCTGCAGCGTCCAGTCGCCACCCTTCTCGACGCTCGTCGGTACCCCGGGGAGTGGCGTGAGGCTGCCGAAGGCACCACCGCCACCCGCGAACTCGAACGAGGTCACGTAATGCTCGACCCCGTCGTGGTACCCCGCGAACGTCGTCGTCCGCAGGAGGTTGACCGCCCCGTTGGGACCGATGAGCCCGCCGCAGGCCAAAGCGGGGGCCGCGCTGATCGCGACCAGGAGGAGGCCGATGGCGAGGGCGATGATCCGCCGGCCGGCGCGAGTGATCGAACGCATCGTCGACCCTCCTGTGGACGGCCGACCCCCCATAGGTCCGGTCCGTCTCGCGCAACGACGTTCGAATGGCCCCAGGAGTTTCGGTGCGGTTGCCGGGCCCGCGTAGACTGCCCGCCATGCGCGCCCGATCCGCCGCCCCGCCCATCCCCGCCGTCCCGGCCCTTCTCGCCGCTTTGCTCCTCCTAGTCATGGCCGTGCCGCCGGTCGCGGCTGCCGACTTCCCGTCCTATGACAGTCGGTATCACACGTACGCCGAGACCGTGGCAGCCCTCGACCAGGCGGTCGCCGCCCATCCCGACATCGTCCGCAAGTTCTCGATCGGCACGAGCTACCAGGGTCGGACGATCTGGGCGGCCAAGATCTCGGACAACGTCAACGTCGACGAGAACGAGCCCGAGGTCCTGTTCGACGCGCTCCACCACGCACGCGAGCACCTGTCGGTCGAGCAGGCCCTGGCGATCCTGCGCTGGCTGACCGACGGTTACGGCTCGGACGCGACCGTGACCCGGCTGGTCGACTCGCGCGAGGTCTTCATCGTGTTCATGGTCAACCCCGACGGCGGGGAGTACGACCTCACCGGGAGCCCATATCGGGCCTGGCGCAAGAACCGTCAGCCGACGCCCGGCTCGAGCTACATCGGCACCGACCTGAACCGTAACTACGATTACCACTGGGGCTGCTGCAGCGGCTCGTCGTCGACCCCGTCATCGAGCACCTATCGCGGCCCGAAGGCCTTCTCGGCGCCCGAATCGCGGGTGATCCGCAACTTCATCGACTCGCGGGTCATCGGTGGACGACAGCAGATCACGATGGCGATCACCTTCCACTCGGCCGGGGCGCAGGTGCTCTGGCCCTACGGCTACACCACGGCCGACGTGCCCGGCGACATGACCGTCGATGACCAGGCGGCCGTGGCGAACATCGGCAAGCGGCTGGCCGCCCGGAACGGCTACACGCCCATGCAGTCGAGCTCGCTGTACATCACCGATGGCGACGAGATCGACTGGGCCTACGGCCGCCATCGCATCTTCATGTACACCTTCGAGCTCTACCCGAGCAAGAGCCAGGACAGCACCATCAAGCGGTTCTACCCGCCCGACGAGATCATCGGCCGCGAGACCGAGCGCAACAAGTCGGCGATCCTGTACCTGATCGACGTCGCCGGGTGCCGCTATTCGGTGATCGGCAAGACGGGCCTGAACTGTGGGCCCTTCTTCGATGACGTCGAGATCTCGCGCGGCTGGGTCGTGAACCCGCTCGGGACGGACACCGCGACCGCCGGCCGATGGCAGCGCGGTGACCCGGCACCGACCACGTTCCAGCTCGGGACGACCACCTCGGGGCGCGCCGCGTTCGCGACCGGCCTGGCGGCCGGGACGAGCGTGAACGCGAACGACGTCGATGCGGGCACGACCTCGATCCGCTCGCCGTTGATCGCGCTACCGAGCGTCGCTGGGAGCCTGACCTTCCGCTACTACCTGGCCCATGCCGGCAACTCGAGCAGCGCGGATTCGTTCCGTGCCTACGTCGAGGCCGAGGACGGCACGCGGACCCTGGTCAAGCAGGAACTCGGCGCCGCGACCACAGATCGACCAGCCTGGGCGTCGGCCTCGATCGCGATGACCCCGTGGGCCGGTCAGAACGTCCGGATCGTGTTCAGCGCGACCGATGCTGGTTCCGCCTCGACGCTCGAGGCCGCGGTCGACGACGTGCGGATCACTCGCTGAGCCCGCCTACGGGCCCTGGAGGCCGATCTGCATCCGCGACGTCGTGCCGTAGACCTTCGGGCTGAGCTTGTAGGCGCTCTTCTCGAGCGCCAGGGCCTGGGACCGGATCATCGCCAGTCGTTCGCCCCTGAGTGCGGCGACGGAGATCAACTGCAGCTCTTCGCGCGAATCGGCCTTGCCGCGCCAGCCGGTGCGGATCTCGCCGGTGCCGCGGGCGTATGACTTCAGCTGGAAGATGCCGTCTTCGCCAAGACTCGACTCTGCGAACCGGACCACATCCTGGTAGCAGGCGTACTTGACGCAGTCCTTGAGGCCGGTCGCGTCGATGCGACCGAAGTCCGACCACTCGACCGCGGGTCCCCAGCCCTGGTACCAGGCCTGGGTGTGGCTGGCTGGATCGGCGAACATCTTGATTCCCGGCTTGGCGCCCGCGAGGCCGGCCAGCCAGGTCGGCGCGTTGACGACCTTGCCCTCCTCGAGCTCCTCGGGATGCTCCCCGAAGTACCAGACCGTGCCGGCGTCGTCCTGGGCGTAGAACGCGATCTCCACTTCGATCAGCTGGTGGTCGCTGATGTCCTCGACATAGGCGACGCGCGTGTCGACACCGGCGATCCGCTTCACGAGGTCGGTGACCGTGAAGTTGATCCGGTGGCTGATCCGTTCGCCGCCCTCGAGCGTGACGCCGTCCCAGATCCACCGGCGCCCGGGCCTGAGCGGCATCCACGGGTTGGTGATGTTGGATCCGTTGGAGAACATGGCTGGGTCGAAGTCGGCAAAGGCCGGCTTGGCCGGATCGGGTGTCGGCGCCGGCGAGGCGATCGCCACCGATGGCGCAGCGGTCGGGGCGGCGGTCTGCGCTGGTGTCGCGGGTGCTGCAGCTGACGGCGCGACCGATGCGGCCTGCGATGCTGGCGCGCTGGCGACGGCCTGGCTCGGCGGTGTGCTGCCACACGCGACGGATAGCATCGCCAACACCACCCCGACCGCAACGACGCGGATGCCTTCCGGACGCATGTTCCCCTCCCACTCCTCGCCGGTAGTCCTCGTCGGTACTCTGGTACCAGGGCGGCCATCTTGGCAGGAGGGCGTCACGGGTTTTCGGTGCGCAGGTGCACCGGCCGGCGCCTCGAAGGGGCCGCGGCGCGCCTCACTCGGTCCGTTGCGACTCGTCCGACATGCACCAGGTGGGTACGTCGCGGCCGCCGGCCTCATGGCGGGGGTCGCCGCCTGCGGCGCCAGGCCCGCCGGCCTGCGGCGCCAGGCCTACCGCCTGCGGCGCCAGGCCCGCAGCCTGCGGCGCGCCCAGGCCGGTCCGCAGCGACTCGGCCGACATGCACCCAGTGGGTACCCGGCGGCCACCGGTCTCCTGCGCTGGGCCGCACGCCTCCTCCGCTGGGCCGCACGCCTCCTGCGCTGGGCCGCTGGCCTCCCGAGGCGGAGACGGTGCCGCCGGCCTCCCTGGCAGGGGGCCGTTGGCCTCCGGGGGGCGCAGCCGCGGTCGATGTCAGGGCCGGAGAGCGCATTGCCCTCGCGGCCTACCCACCCGGTGCATGATGGACGAACGGTCTTGGGACGAGGTCAGGCCAGGTCGGTCGGATCGATCAGTGGCAGCGAGACCCGGAACGCCGGCCGGGAACTCCCCGTCGCCTCGACCTTGTGCCCTACCCACCCGGTGCATGATGGACGAACGGTCTTGGACGAGGTCAGGCCAGGTCGGTCGGGTCGATCAGTGGCAGCGAGACCCGGAACGTGGTGCCGGCACTTCCGGTGGCCTCGACCTCGAGCGTCCCACCGTGCGCGGTCACGAGGTGGCGCGCGATGGCGAGGCCCAATCCCGAGCCGGTCGAGCCCGACCCCTTCACGAACCGGTCGAAGACGTGGGGCAGCACCGAAGGGTCGATGCCCGGGCCGGTGTCCGCGACACGGAGCTCGAGTCGATCGCCCGTCACCTGGCCGCGGACCACGACCGAACCGCCCGCCGGCGTGTGGCGGACGGCGTTGCCGACCAGGTTGCTCAGCACCTCGCGGATTCGAACGGGATCGACATCGACGATCGGCAGGTCGGTCGGCACCTCGGCCGTGACGCTCACGCCGGTCGCTCCCCCGGAACCAGCGAAGCCACGCACGACCTCCTCGACGAGCAGATCGGGATCGGTCGGTTCGCGGTGGAGGGCCAGGGTCCCCGCCTCGGACAGCGCTACCGTTCGGAGGTCGTCGATGAGCCGTTCCATGACCCGGCTCTCCTCGAGGATGGCGGTCAGGTGCGCCTCGTCGGCCGGGTGGACGCCGTCGATCATCGCCTCGAGGTTGCCGGTGATCACGGTCAGCGGCGTGCGCAGCTCATGGCTGACGTCGTTGAGCAGTGAGCGTCGCTGATCTTCGTCACGCTCCAGTCGCTCGACCATCGTGTTGAAGCCGCGGACCAGCTGGCGGACCGGTCGCCAGCCCCGGCCACGCGGCTGGACCCGGGTCGCGTAGTCGCCGGCTTCGACCCGGCGGGTCGCCTCGACCAGCGCATCGAGCGTCCCGGCCGAGCGCCGGAATCCACCGCTGATTCCAGACAGCAGTGCCAGCACTGCGACCGCGGCGATCAGGACGGGGAGTGGCCCGAGGTGCGCCAGGCCGGCCGTGACCGCGGTGATCGCGGCCCAGGCGACGATCAGGAAGACGATCGCGAACACGCATCCGAAGAACCGCGGCGGCCCGCCGCGATGCGCCCAGCGCTGCTGACCGCGACGGCGCCACATCTCGCGTCGGAAGGCAGCCCAGTCCTCCGGGTCGGTCGGTGGGCCGGTCATCGATCGTCGGCCAGTCGATACCCGACGCCGTAGACGGTCAGCACGTAGCGAGGCTGGCGCGGGTCGGGTTCGAGCTTGCGGCGCAGGTTCTTGATGTGCGAGTCGATCGCTCGCTCGTAACTCTCGAAGGCGACGCCGTGGAGCGCATCGAGCAGCTGCGAGCGGGTGAAGATCCGCCCCGGCTGGCGCGCCAGGGTGGCGAGCAGCGTGAACTCGGTCGGTGTGAGGTCGATGGACGTGCCGGCCACCTCGGTCCGCATCCGCGGGACGTCCAACGCGAGGTCGCCGACCCGGATCAGGTCACCGGCCCCGACCGGCCGATCGGCACGGCGCAGGACGGCTTTGACCCGCGCGACGAGCTCGCGCGGGGAGAATGGCTTCGTGAGGTAGTCGTCCGCCCCGAGCTCGAGGCCGAGGAGCTTGTCGAGCTCGTCGTCCCGTGCGGTCAGCATCACGATGGGGAGTTCCGTCGTCTCCAGACCGCCTCGGATCTGCTTGGTGACATCGAGCCCGTCCAGTCCGGGCAGCCCGAGGTCCAGGACCACGAGGTCGGGGCGTCGACTCCGGACCGCGGCGAGCGCCGCCGGGCCGTCGGACGCGGTCACGACCGTGAAGCCGGCATGCTCGAGATAGTCGCGTGCCAGCTCCACGATCCGTGGCTCGTCATCGACGACGAGGATCGTTCGATTCGTCACGGCTCGCATCCTAGCGACACGGACGCGCCCTCCCGGTGCCCGGGAGGGCGCTGGTGTCGGTCGGCCCGGTCAGGCCGACGGTGTCCCGAAGCCCGAGGATCCGCTCGATGATCCGGACGACCCCGCGGTCGGGGTCGAGCCAGCCTGGGCCGAGTCACCCGTCGTCGAGCTTGACCCGCCATGGGCCTCTCGATGCCAGTCCTCGAACGTCTGGTGGAACCGACTGCGCGGGTCGTGCCCCCAGCCGCCGGGCCCACCGGGACCGCCCGGGCCCCACTTCCCGGGGCCGCCCCATCCACCGCGGCCCCAGCGGCCGAACCCGAAGGCGGCGCGCAGCAGGCCGAAGATGATGAAGATGACCAGCAGGGTGCCCAGGAACCCGAAGATCGAGAACCCGTGGCCCCAGCCCCAGCCGGGACCGTAGCCGTAGCCATAGCCGTACGGGTACGGCGCGACCGGTGTCACGACGCTCCCCGCGGGTGCGTTGGCAGCTGCCGTCGTGACCGCGGTCTGGACGCCGGCCTGGTAGGCGGCGTTGGCGATGAAGCTCCCGCCGACGACGACCGCCGCGACGATGAGCAATCCGATGAATAGGCCACGCATGGTGCGTTGCTCCTTCGATGTATCCCGACTGCCCGCATGGCAGTCGTTCGATGCACCGCATCCTGGGGTCGGATCATGGAGCGGATATGGAGCACGCCGGGATGACTCGGGCGACGCCGCCGGGCGGCGGCCCGGTTGCCAGGGATGGATGTCAGCCCCGGCCTGCCACCTCGGCAGCCGTGTTCGTGGCGAACGCCCGCAGGACCAACTCGTGCCGGCCACCGCCTCGATCCAGGATCACCATCGGCTCGCCTGATGTCGTCACGTGGCGACCCGTCCGGTCGAAGACCTCGAATCGATCGCCGCGAACCTGGCGGATGCGGATGTCGGCCTTGGGACTTCGATCGGCGACGATCCCGGTGACCTGCCTCGTATCTGGCGCGAGGACGAAGCCGATCCCGAAGCGCGATCCGTGCCCGAGATTGGCGACGTGGATGACGTCGACCACGGCGATGACGTACCCACGCCGCCGCTCGCGGTAGAGCGCCACGATCACGGCCAGCAGGCCGCCGATGAGCACGACTCCGAGCACGCCGAGGGCGGGCCCGAGCAGGCCGTTGCACTCGAGGAGCGATGCGCACGGCGTGACCCTATCGGACAGCACGGACGGCTCGCTCACGCCCACGGCGTTCGCGGCGTACGCCCGGCACACGTAGGCGACACCGTTCGTGAGACCGTCGATCTGGGCGGTCGTATCGGCCGATGCCCCGTCGCCGTCGCGACGCCAGGTGGCGCCACCATCGTCCGAACATTCGAACCGATAGCCGGACACCCCGCTCGCCTCGTCTGGCGCGACCGTGATCCGCAGCCCCTGGTCGAGCGCTTCGACCGATGGCTTCCCGGGCGGCGCGGGACGACCCAACGGCGTGACCACCGCGCTTGCCGGGGTCCACGCGCCTGCCGCGGCGGAGGCGACGGCCGCGACCTCGCATTGGTACGCCGTCCCATTGGTCAGCCCGTCGATGGTCGCTTTCGTGTCGGTCGTGACGGCCTGCTTCGGCTCGATCCAGTCGCCGGAACCAGCCCGACAGTGCGCCCGATAGCCGGTGATGGTCACGGTGTTCCCGGGCGGGGCGGTCCAGTCCAGGTCGATCGCTCCATCGCGCGCCGTGACATCGAGGCTCTGGACCGCGCCGGGTGTCGGCGCCGGGGTCGGCACGGGCGTCTCCACCGTGAACGTGCAGGTCGAATCCTGGAGGGCGACCGCGACCGCGTTCCCGGCCTCGTCCGGCGATTCGAAGACGACCTGGGGCCAGTCGAACGTGGCACCGCTGACGCAGGGCGGCATGTCCTTGACGATGCGCAGGCTGACGAGCCCCGACTGCAGCGCATCGCGCAGCCTGGGGTCGAGGCCCATGCCGACCGGCAGCAGGGCGAACGGCGAGCGGTTGGCGAAGAGTCGGTCGCGAACGACGCGCACCTGGCTCGCGGGCACGCCCCTGGCGTCGTGCTTGCCGTCGGTGAACAGGATCATCGCGGGCCGGACCGCGGTCGCGGGAAGGTGAGCCGCCGCACGCTGCATCGCGGCGACGTAGTTCGTGTCGATCCCGATCTTCGACGTCAGCTTGGGATCGAGACCCTTCCGGTACGCACTGGCGACCGACCGCAGGCACGTGGCGAACCGGGTCACGGCCGTTGGGCTTCCGAGCAGCTTCAGATCGGTGCAACCCGGGTAGTCCGCGGCCTTGGCGGCGAACTGGACGATCGTGATCGTGACGTCCCCGGCGGTCAGCTGGGCGGACGTTTCTTCGACCCGGTCCGCGATCCGTTCGAGCGCTGCACCGAATCGGTTCCGGTTGGCCGGCCCCTCGAGGATCGACGCGGAGAAGTCGAGGACCAGGACGACGTCAGATCGGTCGGGGGTCTGCGCACGCGCTGCTGGTGCCGGGACGCCGACGAGCATGCCCAGGAGGGCGACGGTCGCGACGAGAAGGGCACGTGGACCGAGACGACGCAATGCTGTCCTCTATGCGAGCGACGGGCGAGCCGTCGCCGCCCCCCGAAGATGGCGCGAAACCCCAGTGCCTGTCACCGTCCGAGAGAGCGGATCGTTCCCTGAGGTTTCGCGGCTCGACGATGCCTCGCACGCTCGGTCCCAGCAATAGTGCGCCGGAAGTACCGGGTGCGTGTGGGCACCATGCGCGTCGGCGATCAGGCCCGGAATCGCGAAGCCCGGCGGAACGCCGGGCTTCGTGGAGAGGCTGCTAGTCGGTTAGTAGCTGCCGCGCTGCGTCTTGAAGCAATCGCTGCAGTAGACCGGCTTGCTGCCGTTCGGCCGGAACGGGACCTGGGCCTCGCGGCCGCAGCTCGAGCACGTGGCGCTGAACATCTCGCGGGGGCCGCGGTCATACCCGCCGCCGCTCGAGAAACCGCCACCACTCCCACCACTGTCGCCGCGAGCGGCCTTTCGGCTCGCACGACAGCTCGGGCAGCGACGGGGCTCGGTGAAGCCGCGATCGCTGTAGAACTGCTGCTCGCTGGCGGTGAACGCGAACTCCTGACCGCAGTCGCTACAGGTCAGGGTCTTGTCCGCGGTTGACTGGAACATGAAAACACTCCTACTCATGCGACCTCAGCGAACCAATCTCGCCGAGAACCAGAGAGGAGTGATCGTGTGTCGCGTATTGGGGGCGCACTGATCGGCGCCAGACGGCAGTGTAGCAGACCTGGCGCGGCCGGTCGAACGTTTGTTCGGCGGGATACCGGGCCTATCGCGATCTGGCGGCTTGGATCTTTCGCCAGCCGCCCGCCCGGTTGTTGGTCGCGATCGCCCGGATCAGGTCGACGAACGCGACCTCCTTGATCGGCTCACCCTGGCGGTAGCTGATCTGGCGGCCGGTCTGGTTGTCGTGGCCCGCGGTGATGATGCCCTCCGGATCGGGCGCGATCGGGTCGTACAGGAAGACGCTGACGTGGTCCTTGGCCGCCAGGAATGCCGCCACGTTGCCCTGGAGCACGAAGTACGGCTGGACCGTGCGCTTGATGGTCTCCTCGATGTCGGGATCGGCCTGGTGGATCAGGTCGCGCAGCCGCTCGAAGAGATCGCGCTGCCAATCGGGCAGCGCAGCAAGGTAGGCATCGACCCGCGGGTCCTTGGCGTAGGTCAACCGCCCGAGCCCATCGCATCGGGGTCGAACGGGCTCATGAGCTGGAAGTAGTTGTCGTCCGGGTCGGCGAACGTCGCGATCCACGTATCCGGCGCCTGGTCGAAGCTGTACGGCTCGCGGATGACGATCGCGCCGGCGGCCTTGAATCGATCGAAGTCACCCTTCACGTCGTCGCTCTCGATGTTGTAGATGATCCGGCCGGGCGCGGCGTTCTTGCCGTGGACCTCGCTGTGCGGGCCGACGCTGACCGAGCCCGAGCCCATCATCCAGGTCGTGTAGCCGCCGTCATCGAAGGCGGGCTCACCGAAGACGTTGCGGTAGTAGTCCGCCAGGCGCTTGGGGTCGTCGGACCCGATGAGGATGCCGTTGAACTTCATGTCGCCTCCCGCGTGCGTCGGACGATCCGTGTGAAGCGACATTGTCGCCCAGCCTCTCGATCCCGGCACTCCTCCGTCCTTCGAAACGCGGCGCCCCCCTGATCTGGCGAGCGGCGTCGAACTCCTTCCAATCGGCGCCTCAACTCCAAAGGCGCCAGACCCACGCGTATGGCTGCGGGAACTGGGTGATCCGAGCCGCGCGGATGATGATCTCGAGATCACCCGACGGGACATGTTCCCAGTACACCTGCTCGACGTTGTTCTCCCGGTCGTAGATCTC
>DASSMQ010000099.1:0-26961 GCA_035688805.1 Candidatus Limnocylindrales bacterium | reverse complement strand
GCGGGCTGCGGCGGTGGGCCCGTGCTGGCCAACCCGCCGGCACCGCGACCGTCGATCGCCGCCGCCACGCCTCGTCCCAGCTCGCCCGACGATCCCCAGCCGATCCGCTTCCCCGTCGACGACGGTCCGCACCATCGACTGACCGAGTGGTGGTACTACACCGGGCACCTCGTCGCGAACGGGCCGCAGGCCTCGCCGGTCAAGCGCACGTTCGGCTTCGAGTTCGTCATCTTCCGCGCCGAGCGCGGCACCTTCCCGACGAGCTGGGCGTCGCACCTCGCGCTGACCGACGAGACCGGCCGCCGGTTCGTGTACGCGCAGCGACTCCAGGTCGGCGAGGCCGTCGACCGATCCGGGCGCGCGGCGGACGGCACGCCGACCGGGTTCGATCTGGCGCTGACCGGGCTCGACCCGACGGATCCATCCACGCTCGACCGTCCCGCCTGGTCGATGTCGGGGTCGGGCGGCACCGATCGCCTGTCGGCGGCGCTTGCGCCGGCCGAGGCCACCACGGCGGGCGTCTCCGCGCTCGGCCTCGAGCTCGCGCTCACGAGTCGCAAGCCGCCGGCGCTCCATGACCGCGACGGCTGGATCGACTTCGGACCGGCGGGCGGGTCGTACTACTACTCGCGCACGTCGATGGCCGCGCGGGGCAGCGTGACGTTCGATGCCGCGACGCTCCCGGTCGACGGGTCAGCGTGGTTCGACCATCAATGGGGCGATTTCATCAGCGTCGGTGGGGGCGGCTGGGACTGGTTCGCGGTCAACCTCGACGACGGGCGCGAGCTGACGCTCTCGCTCGTCCGCGACGCCGACGGCAGCTACCCACTCGTGTACGGCACCCTCGTCGATGCCGCCGGCGGGACCACCCACCTCGATCGGGACGCTTTCGGAGTGACGGTGACTCGCCGCTGGACCAGCCCGACGACGGGCGCCGAGTATCCGGCCGGCTGGTCGATCACCATCCCGTCGCAGGCGCTGACGATCGAGCTACGACCGACGGTCCCCGGGCAGGAGCTCGACACGCGCGCGACGACCGGGGTCGTGTACTGGGAGGGCTCCCAGATCGTCACGGCGACCAGTCACGGCCGACCGCTCGGCGGCCAGGGGTATGTCGAGCTGACCGGGTACGCGGTGTCCGGCTCGACGCCGTAGCGACAGCCGTTCGCAGGACGATCCAAGTCCGCCCCGCGCCGGGCGGCGTCGCGATGACCGGTGGCCCTGCCCATCGTGCCGTTCGGCAATTGGCTCCGGGCGGCCCGCACCGTAGCGTCGAGGCATGCTCAGCCGAGTTCGTCACGCCCCGCGCAACCCGTGGCGGATCGTCGGCATCACCGCGGCGCTCGCCATCGCCGCCCTCATGGTCGCCATCGCCCTTGCGACGTTCGGGACCGCGCCCGGCGCACCGAGGTGGGCCAACGCCTATCCGGAACGGGCACCCGCCCCGGCGCTGGCCCTCGTCGATCACCACGGGGATCCATTCGATCTCGCCGACCTGCGAGGCGAACCGACCCTCGTCTATTTCGGGTACACCCACTGCCCCGACGTCTGTCCGACCACCATCGGCACGATCAACCGCATCATCGCCGCCGCGCCAGGTCCGCTCCACGCGGTCTTCGTCACGGTCGACCCGGAGCGGGATACGGTCGCATCGATGGCGTCGTACGTGCGCTATCTGTCGTCCGAATACATCGGGCTGACCGGGACGCCATCGCAGATCCGCACCGCCGCTGACGGCTACGGCGTGACCTACAGCCGGGTCGATACGACCTCGGTCGGCGGCTACGCGATGGCCCACACGGCCGAGCTCTACCTCATCGATGCCCGCGGCCGTCTTCGGTCGCATTACCCGTTCGCCACCGAGGCCGCCCAGATCGTCCGTGATCTGGAGGCCCTCGCGACCGAGTGATCCCGATCCGCAGGAGGTCACCATGTTCGCCCGTTCCACATCCCCCGTCCGCCTGATCGCCCTCGCCACGACGGTCCTGCTTCTCGCCGCCTGCACCTCGTCCGGTGCCTCGCCGGCCGCCTCGACGGGTTCCATGCGGGTCGAGAACGCCTGGGCCCGCGCCTCGATGGGCATGGACCGCGCGGGCGCCGCGTACCTCGCGCTGACCAACGATACGGGTCAGACCGACGCACTCATCGGAGCACGCTCGAGTGCGGCCGCGACCGTGGAGCTGCACGAGACGTCCGCCGACGCCAGCGGCCAGATGGCGATGCACCCCATCGATCGCATCGATCTCCCGATCGGGAGCCGGATCGCTCTCGAACCCGGGGGCCGGCACATCATGCTCATCGGGCTCACGGCCGACCTCGTCGCCGGTCAGGAGGTCCAGCTGACGCTCGACTTCGAGCATGCCCCCGATCTGATCGTCAAGGCGCCGGTCAAGGCGAACTGATGTCCGCGCCGCGCCTCGGTCGCGGCGCGCTGCTGGTCCTGACTGCGATATCGCTCGCCGGCTGCGCCGTCACACCGGCCGGCTCCGCCTGGCCATCGATCGACCCATCCGGTCTCCAGGTGGTCGTCGTCTCGACCTCGACCTGGACCGGCGCGGCAACCGTGCTCGTCGCCCTCGAGGAGGCTGATGGTCGGCCGGTCGTTCCGCCCGCGCAGGTGTCGATCCGGCTGGTCGGACCGAACGGGACCCCGACGATCGAGATCCAGGGCGACTCCGTCCGTCCGCTCGGTGGTCGACGCGATCTGATCCGGGCATCGGCGGACCTCCCGTTCGCGGGGCGTTGGGAGCTGACGGTCCGCGCTGTGGACCGTTCGGCGAAGACCATCCTCCTCGTGCGGGATCCGGCGGGCGTGCCCGTCCGCGGCGACAAGGCCCCGAGCGTGGCCACGCCGACCGCGGTCGAGGTCCGGTACGACCTCACGCGGTTGACCGCCGACCCCCACCCGAACCCGGACTTCTACCGCTGGTCGGTCGCGGATGCCCTCGCCGCTCATGTCCCGTTCGCGCTCGTCCTCGACTCGGCCGGCTTTCGCGAGACCCCGGCCTGTGGGGCGGCCCTGAGCACCCTGCATCGACTGGCCGGCGAGGCCCCTAGCGTCGCGATCATCCATGCCGAGCCCTACGCGACCCGGATCGAAGCCGATCGCCTGGCGCTGGACCCGCCGAGCGGGCCGGCCCGGCTGGCGCCGTGGAGCGAGGCCTGGGGGCTGGCCTCGGATGGCCACGGCACGGCATCGATCCCGTGGGTCTTCGTCGTCGACGCGTCCGGGCGCGTCAGGGCCACGTTCCAGGGGATCATCGGGAGCGAAGAGGTCGGGCTCGCCCTTGGTGAGGTCGCGGGGGGGCAGCTGAATGGAGGCGTCGCGTCCACGGGCGCGCCGAGCTGGACGGGATAACTGAGACTGGGTATCATCTGCCGCCTGATGCCCGGCACGACAACGCTCCAGGACGCGCTCGACGGTGCCGGCTACCGGCGCACGGACGCCCGACGGGCCATCGCCGCACTGATCGCCCGCCGGAAGGGCCACTTCACGGCGGCGGACCTCGTCGCGGACGCCCGCGCGCGGCGGCTCGGCATCGGTCGGGCGACCATCTTCCGCACCCTCGACGTCCTGGCCGACTTGCACGTCGTCGAACGGCTCGACCTGCCCACGGGCGACCACGCCTACGTCGCCTGCGAACCTGCCCATCACCACCACGTCGTATGTTCGACCTGCGGTCGCACGCAGGACATCGACGACGCCGGCTGGCGAACCGTGCTGGCTGACATCGAGCGTCGGACCGGCTTTCGTATCGATGACCATCGGCTCGAGCTGTTCGGACGCTGTCCATCGTGCCAGGCGACCTCCGCCGTCGGGGCCCGGCCGTGAGGCGCATCGGCCTTGCCGCGGCGTGCCTCCTCGTGCTGTCCGCCTGCGGGTCCGACCGGCCGTCGGCGGCTGCGACCGATGGCCGGATCAACGTCGTGGCAACGACGACGATCTTCGCCGACATCGTGCGGTCGGTCGGCGGCGACCTGGTCACGGTCGACTCGATCGTCCCGGCCGGGGCCGGCCCCGAGGACTACGAGCCGAAACCGGACGACGCCCGGCGTCTTGCGGCGGCCGACCTGATCGTATCGAACGGGGTCGGGCTCGACGACTTCCTCGGCCGGCTGATCGATGCGGCGGGAGCCTCCCATGCCGCCCGGCTCGTCCTGGGCGATGGCATCCCGACCATGACCGTCGAGGGCAAGGCCAACCCGCATTTCTGGCTCGATCCGAGCCTCGTCGAGCACTACTACCTGCCGGCCATCCAGGCGGCGCTCACCGAGCTCAGACCTGCATCCGCCGACACCATCGCCACGGCGACCGAGTCCTACGCAGCGAAGCTCCGCGCCGCGGATGCCGCCAACGCGGCGACCCTCGGCCAGATCCCGGTCGAACGACGCAAGCTCGTGACGTTCCACGACGCTTTCCCGTACTTCGCCGCGCACTACGACTTCGAGTTGATCGGGGTGATCCTCCACAACCCGGGCCAGGAACCGTCGGCGGCGGACCTTGCGGCGCTCGTCCGGACCGTCAAGGCGGCCGGCGTCACGGCCGTATTCTCCGAGGCGCAGTTCGATCCGAAGCTGGCCCGCACGCTCGCGGACGAGGCCGGGATCACGAAGGTGGTGAGCAACCTGTACAACGACAGTCTCGGGCCCCCGCCCGCCGACAGCTACCTGGGGCTGCTGAGCTGGGACGTCGAGCACGTCGCCGAGGCGTTGCGATGAGTGCCGTCGCCGATCGTCCCGTGGTCCCTGCCCGGCGCGCGTCCGACAGCGCGGTCCGGCTGAACGGGGTGACGATCGCCTACGGCTCGCGCGTCGCCCTGGAGGGCGTCGATCTCTCGATCCCGGCCGGCTCATTGCTGGCCATCATCGGGCCGAACGGCGCCGGGAAGAGCACCCTGCTCAAGACCATCGCCGGGCTCATCCGCCCGACCGCGGGGACCGTCGAGGTCCTCGGTCGACCCGCCGGCCGCGAGGCGCATCGAGTGGCGTATGTGCCCCAGGCCGAGGTGGTCGACTGGGGGTTTCCGGTCACCGTCGGCGACGTCGTGATGATGGGTCGCGTCCCGCTCATCGGCATCGGGCGCTCGCCCGGGGCGGCCGATCGCGAGGCGGTGGCCGAGGCCCTCGAGACCGTCGGCATGGCCGGCGCGGACCGCCGCCAGATCGGCGCCCTGTCGGGCGGGCAGCGGCGGCGCGTGTTCCTCGCCAAGGCGATCGCGGCCAGGCCGTCGCTCTACCTGCTCGACGAGCCGGTGACCGGGGTCGATGTGACCACCGAGGAGGACCTGATGGCCGTCCTCGCCGCCGAGGCGGCGGCCGGTCGGACCGTCGTCGCCAGCACGCACGATCTGGCCGCCGCGGCCGAGCACTTCCACGAGGTCGCATTCGTCAACGGTCGGATCGTGGCGGTCGGCCCCGCGTCGATGGTGATGGACCGCGAGCTGCTGAAGACCACGTACGGCGGCCATGTCGTGGTCCTGCCGGAGGGCGAGGACACGATCATCGACGACGCCCATCACCACGACGATGCCCCGGCCGGGGAACGCCACTTCCACGAGGGTCCACGGTGAACCCGATCGGGTTCCTGGTCGATCCGCTGACCCTCGGGTTCATGCAGCGAGGGCTGGTCGCGGCCATCCTCGTCGGGGTCGTCTGCGCCGTGATGGGCGCCTTCGTGGTCCTGCGCGGCCTGGCCTTCATCGGCGACGCCGTCAGCCATGCGGCCTTCCCGGGTCTCGTGATCGCCTTCATGCTCGGCATCCCGCTGTATCTCGGCGGGGCGGTCGCGGCGATCGCCACAGCGTTGGCCATCGGCTGGGTGTCGCGTCGCGGCGGGCTGCGATTCGACACGGCGGTCGGAGTGCTGTTCGCCGGGATGTTCGCGCTCGGCATCGTCCTGTTCAGCACCATCGATGACTACGTGGCCGACCTGTTCAGCTACTTGCTCGGCAACGTGCTGGGCATCACGTTCGCCGATATCGTCCAGGTGACGGTGCTCGGGGCGATCGTGCTCGCGGTCGTCGTCGTCCTGCGCAAGGAGTTCCTGTACGCCTCGTTCGACCCGACCGGTGCCGCCGCTTCGGGTCTGCCCGTCGAGTGGCTCGACTACCTGCTTCTCGGGCTCATCGGGGTGACGATCGTGGTCAGCATCCAGACGGTCGGCATCGTGATGGTCGTGGCCATGCTCGTTACGCCGGCGGCCACCGCCCAGATGCTGGTCGACCGGTTCTGGGACCTCGTTCGCATCGCCATCGGCGTGGCGGTCCTCGCCGCCGTCGTCGGCCTGTATGTGTCCTATTACGCGAACGTCGCGTCAGGGGCGTCGATCGTGCTGGTCGAGACGCTGTGTTTCGCCGTAGCCCTGGCGGTCTCACCGAAGACCGGCTGGCTGCGTCGCCGCCGCAAGGTCGCCGTCGGCACCTGAAACCTTTCCCCGGCTGGGCGTCTCGACGGGATAGACGCCGACCGCCGGGGAGGATCCGTTGACTGCCAAGCTCCTGTCGCGCCCCGCTGACCCAGCCCGCGCCGCCTCGGCGCGCCAGGGCAGCTCGACGCGCCTGACGTCACGATCCAGCGCGGTCCTGCTGGCCGCGCTCGGGTTGATCGTCATCTACGCCACCGGCCAGATCCTGCCGGCCGCCTCCGACCGCCAGGCCGAGCTGCGGTTCTGGCTCGCGGCACGGGCGACCGGGCTCGTCGGGTTCGGGCTGCTCACCCTCCAGGTCGTCCTGGGCCTCGTGCTCAGCCACCCGCACAACAAGACCACGTGGAAGCTGTCGAAGCGGATCTTTCCCTGGCACGAGCACCTGTGGATCTTCGTGATGGCCTTCCTGGTCCTCCACATCCTGGCCCTCGTCGGCGATCCGAAGTCGGGTGTCGACGTCGTCGGCGCGTTCGTGCCCGGCATGTCGACCTACCGCAGCCCGGCCGTCGCCCTCGGCACCCTGGCCTTGTACGCATTCCTCGTCACGGCCCTCACGGCGCGCAAGACGCGTCTGCTGCCGGCGGGGATGTGGCTCTCGCTCCATCGACTGGCCATCGTCATCTTCGCGCTGACCTGGGTCCACGGGATGCTGGCGGGCACCGACTCCACGGCGCTCCGTCCGCTCTACGTCCTGGCCGGCTTCGCCGTCACCGCAGCCGGCGCGTACCGCTACTGGGCGGCTCGACGTGCCAGACCGACCTTCTCCACCTCGCTTACGGAGGCGTCCTGATATGGGCATGTCCCTTGGGTTCCGGCGGATCCTGACCGTCATCGGGGTCACGATCGCCATGCTTCTGGCGGTGGGGACCATCCGGGCCGCCGCCGCCTGGACTGCGGCGTCGGCGCCGCTGAGCGTGGCGCCGACCACGGTCGCCACCCTCCAGGCGCGGTTGCTCGATGAGCAGACACGATCGGCGACGCTCCAGCAGCGTCTCGACGCGCTGACCACGAGCACCGGCGACCTGGCGTCGGCTCTCGAGCAGGCCAGGGCACGGATCGATGCCGACACCGGCCATGCGGCCGACCTGTCCGCGCAGCTGGCCAGCGCCAAGCGTCGACTGGCCAAGCTCGACGCGGCCATCGCGAAGGCCAACCGGACGACGGTCCGCATCCCTCGCGCAACGGTCGCGACCGTGCGTACGTCGAGCCCGGTCCGCAGCGGCGGGGGCGAAGTCGAGCACGAGGTGGAGCACGAAGGTGGCTGACGGTCGCCCGCCGCTCCACGTCATGATGCTGGCCGCGGGCGCCGCCGGCGCCTATGCCATCTCGCTGGCCGCGGTGACCGCATTGCAGTCCCAGGCCGATACCGCCCTGATCCAGGCCCGGGCCCCCATCGCCGATGCGATCGACGCGGTGGCGGCCCGGCACCGAGACCTGGAGCGAGCGGTGGTCGGGGCTGCCGATGACTACGCGCGCTCCGCGGCAGGGTACGACCGGCTGACGGCCACCCTCGCTGACGTCGAGTCGGCGCTCGACGCCCTGGCGGCCCAGACGAAGATGGTCGGGGCAGGGACCGCCGGTCTCCCGAGCCGAGTCCGCCTGCCCAGCGTTCGGTACACCACCGCGCCAGCTCCCGCTGCCGCGCCGCGCACCCATGCCGTCACCGGCGCCTCCGGCTGATCTCGCGGCGGGGCCGAGGCGTCCCGTGCCCGCCCGACGCGCGGGCCGGTTCGAGGGACGATCGATGGGGTCGCCGCTCCGCCTGACCCTCCCCGGGACGTCAGCCGCGTCGGCGGCCTGGGACGAGGTCGTCGCCGAGTTTGCGGCGTCCGACCTGGCGATGTCGCGGTTCCGGGACGACAGCGAGGCGATCCGGTTGGCTCGGTCCGCCGGGACGGGCCACGCGGTCTCGGTCGGTCGGCGCCTCGAGCGGGCCGTCATCGCCGCGGACCGGGCGCGCCGCGTGACCGAGGGTCGCTTCGAGCCACGGATCCTCTGGGATCTGGAGCGGCTCGGGGAGCATGGCGCCGCGATCGGCACGCGCTCCGTCGCGGGCGACGCACACGCCACCGCGGACGAGGTGGCATCCGAGCGCCGATGGGCGGGGCGGCCCATCACGCGTCGGACGTCTCCAGGTCAGCTCGAGGTGGATCACCCGATCGACCTTGGCGGGATCGGCAAGGGCCTTGCGCTTCGCTGGGCCGCGGCGCGGATCGCGACGCTCGGGATCACCGACTTCCTGCTCGACGCGGGCGGCGACATCGTCCTCCGCGGTGCCGCGCCGGATGGTCCATGGCGCGTGGCGATCGAGGATCCTCGCGGGGGCGACGAACCGCTGGCCGTCCTGGAGCCCGGGGCCGGCGCGGTCGCGACCTCGTCCATCCGGCGACGGCACTGGTCGACCATCGACGGCCGGCCGGTCCATCACCTGATCGATCCCGCGACCGGCGAACCCAGCGACCGCGGGCTGCTCGCGGTCACCCTCGCTGCCCCGGATCCGGCCTGGGCCGAGGTCTGGTCGAAGGCGCTGTTCCTCACCGGTCGAGACGAGATCGGTCCGGAGGCCCGGCGCCGCGGCATGGCCGCGTGGTGGGTGACGGTCGAGGGGAAGCTCGAGATGACCCCCGCCGCCCGTGGCCGGTCGGTGTGGGTGCGCGGGGAGTCCTGAAACGGGGTTCGGTCAGGAGCCGGTGATGAACTCCCCGCCGTCGACCGAGATGATGTCGCCATTGATGAACTCGGTACCGTCGCGGGACAGGGCCAGGATCGCGTTCGCGACGTCCTGTGGGGTGGTCATCCGGCCGGTCGGATTCCGCTTCATGGTGATGTCGATCATCGTCTGCGACTCAGGGATCTTGAGCAGCGCAGGCGTGACCGTGACCCCCGCTCGGATGCAGTTGGCGGTCGCGCCCGTGCCGTTCCGGGCGAGCTCCATGGCGAGTTGCCGGACGTGCGATTCGAGGGCGGCCTTCGCCGACGACACGACCCCGTACGAGGGCACCACGCGGGTCGAGCCCTCGGAGGTCATCGCGTAGATCTTGGAACCCTGACCGAGGAACCCGCCTCGCCACAGGTCCTGGACCCAGTAGACGAGGCTGTTGGCCATCACGTCCTGGGTCATCTCCATCTTCTTGCGGTCGACCGACCCCTTCGGGTCGTCGGCGAGGAAGGGCACGAGCGAGCCGAAGGCGAGCGAGTGCATCACCACCCGGACATACGGTTCGCGGCCTTCGGCGCGCGACCGGTCGAACCGCTCCCCGAGAGCCCGGAGGGCGGTGGCTCGCTTCTCGTCGTCGGCAGCATTCATGTTGATGTAGAGGGCCTCGGAACCCGCCCCCTCGATGCCGGCCTTGACCTCATCGACGTGCGCGAGCGCGGCCCGGAAGTCGAGATGGATGCCGCAGATCTTGTACCCGTCGGCCGCGAGGGTCAGGGCGGTCGCCTCGCCCATCCCGGACGACGCGCCGAGGATCAGCGCCCAGCGCTCGCGGTCGTCGGTCATGGCAGCGGGCCTCCTCGTGTCTCGGCGTCGTCGGGGGCCCGAGTCTAGCAGCGAGCAACCGCCGATCGACCCGGTCGCGTGCAGGACTGCACGGCCGGGTCCAGATGGGTGGTCCGCACGGCGGCGTGCGCCGCGGTCAGGCGCGGAAGTGCTTCACGATCGGACCAAGGAGCGCGACCCGGGTCGCGACGAACGACTCCCGCGTCGACCCGACGACTCGGCGGACCATGACCCGCCCCGATCCGATCACGCGGACCTGGCTCGGACGGCCATCCGAGATCGTCCGTCGGTGCGAGTGGTGTCGAGAGATGTCGATGACGGAGATGGGTGCGTAGGGCAGCGGGCCGTCGGCTGGGGCGATGAACATGGTCGGGCTCCTCGGGTCGGTGATCAGGCGTCGGTCGGGCGTCCAGCCAGTGGCTGGGGACCGATCGGCAGGCGAGTCGTGCCGGGGATCAGCCGGACGATGTTCGGGACGGTCGCGTACGGCCGCTTGGTCACGGTCGGTCGTCGACGCGGGTGTTGTTTGGTCATCGCGTTCGGGCTCCTCGGGGCACTCTGGTCAGCAGTCATCATATGACTGACAACACGCGGAGAGCCCGGGCGCGAGTCCACAACGCCGCTGGACGGATGACGATGTCGGTGGTCGGCCGCGCCTCAGATCACGCGGTCGACCCGTAAGCGATCGATCTCGTCGGCGGCGAAGCCGGCATCCCCCAGGACCGCCTCGGTGTCCTGCCCCAGGAGCGGCGGCGCCGTTCGGATGCTCGCCGGCGTCGCCTCGAACCGGATGGGGATGCCGGCCTGGCGCACGAGCCCGAGCGCGGGGTGCTCGACGGCCGCAGCCATGCCGAGGGCCGTCGCCTCCGGTGAGGCGAACGCGTCCACCAGCCCCAGGATCGGACCGCACGGGACGTCGGCCGCAGCGAGCGCAGCCAGCCACTCGGCGCTCGACCGCCGGGCGAGGCGCGCCGCGATGAGCGGTCGGAGAGCATCGCGGTGGACGACCCGATCCCCGTTCGTCGCGAACCGAGGATCGCCCGACAGCTCCGGCGCGCCGATCGCCTCGCAGAACCGCGGCCACTGGCGCTCGGATCCAACCGCGATCGCCAGGTCGCCGTCGGCGGTGGTGAACGTCTCGTACGGCACGATGTTGGGATGCGCATTGCCGCGCCGGACGGGCGAGCGGCCGGTGACGAAGGCGTTCTGCGCCTGGTTGACGAGCACGGCCAGGGTCGAGCCGAGCAGGCTCGCATCGACGCGCTGGCCGCGCGCGCCGGATCCGCGCGCCAGCAGGCCGGCGAGGATGCCGATCGTCGCGTACAGCCCCGTGACGACGTCGCTGATCGCGACCCCGACCTTGGTCGGTCGCCCGCCGTCCTCGTCCGCATCGCCGGTGATGGACATCAGCCCACCGACCGCCTGGATCACGAAGTCGTACCCTGGCCGGCCGGCCGCCGGACCGGTCGGACCGTAGCCGCTGATGGCGAGGTGGATCAGGTCCGGCTCGATCGCGCGGAGCGCGTCGTCATCGAATCCAAGGCGGTCAAGGCCGCCGGGCCGGAAGTTCTCGACCAGAACATCGGCGCCGACCAGCAGCCGCCGCAGGACATCGCGGCCACCGGGAGCCTTGAGGTCGAGCCGGACCGAGCGCTTGTTGCGGTTGACGGCCAGGAAGTAGGCCGCCGTACGCGTCCCGGCGGCCGCGTCACCGACCCACGGCGGTCCCCAGCCACGCGTCGCGTCACCCTCAGGCGGCTCGACCTTGATCACGTCCGCCCCGAGATCGGCCAGGATCATCGTCGCGTACGGGCCGGCCAGGACGGTCGACAGGTCGATCACGCGGAGGCCGGCCAGCGGTCCGGTCGCGACCGGCGTCGGGGAGAGCATGGCGGGGATGGTAGCGTTCGATCGGGCCCCGACGGCGACGACCCGGCTTGACCGCTCGGCGCTCCGGCTCTGGAAGCCCGTCCGCGCTAGCATCGCGTCCATGAACGATCCCCACGTCCTCACACTGATGACCGTCCATGCCCACCCCGACGACGAGACGATCGGGACGGGCGGGACGATGGCCAAGACCGTCGCCATGGGTCGGCGGGTCGTCCTCGTCACCGGCACGCGAGGGGAGATGGGCGAGATCGTCGTCCCTGAGCTCGACACACACGAGAACCACCGCCGACTGGGCGAGCTCCGGATGGTCGAACTGGAACGCGCGATGGATGCGCTCGGGGTGACCGAGTGGGAGAACCTCGGCTATCACGACTCCGACATGATGGGTCGGGCGGGCAACGCCGACCCGAGGACCTTCTGGCAGGCCGATCTCGACGAGGCCGCAGGCCGCCTGGTCTGGCTGATGCGGCGCTACCAGCCGGACGTCGTGACGACGTACAACGACTTCGGCGGATATGGGCATCCGGACCACATCCGGGTCCATGACGTGACGGTCCGGGCCTTTCCGCGGGCCGGTGATCCGGCCTGGTACCCCGAGCAACTCGCGCCGGAGCATGGGGGCACGGGGCCGGCCGTGGACGCCGGCGGCCTCGCTCCGTGGTCGCCCTCGAAGCTGTACGAGCAGGCCATCCCCGCGTCGGTCCGCAACGCCATGCGTGACCGGGCCGAGGCGCTCGGGAAGCCGAGCTTCTGGTCGCCGCCGGTCGACGCCACACCCGAGCAGTCGGCCGAATGGGAGGGGTTCATGGCCAAGATGCTCGTCCCCGACGAGAGCATCACCGCATGGATCGATATCTCGGGCGACCCGGTCGAGCGCAAGTGGGCGGCGATCCACGAGCACAAGACCCAGATCGCGGCCGATTCGACGTTCATGCTGTTGGGGCTCGACGGCTGGCGGGCCGATTGGTCGAAGGAGGCCTTCATCCTGCGCGAATCGACCGTCCCGACCAGCCCACCCGAGGACGACCTGTTCGCGGGTCTTCAGTAGGGCAGCAGCCCCTTCGACGCGTCGAACACCTGGCCCATCACCACCTTGCCATCGCCGCCAGGGTCGAGCAGGTTCGGCTGCGCCTTGTCGAGGATGATGTGCGGCCGGATGCGGACCTGCCGAAGGGCCGTCCCCTCGAACGTCAGCTCGAGGGTGATGCCCTCCATCGTCGGTTCTGACCAGGTCTGATCGAACACGAAGTTCCCCAGCGCGTACCAGATCGGCTTTCCGTGATAGATCTCCATCGCGGCCGCCCAGTGAGCGTGGTTGCCGATGATCATGTCGGCGCCGGCGTCGATGATCGCCCTGGCCAGTTGCTGTTGCGCCGTGAATGGCTTGGCCTTGTACTCGGTCCCCCAGTGCGGGAAGACGATCACGATGTTCGCGCCGGCCTTGCGCGCAGCCTTGATGTCGGCCCTGGCGCGCTTGAGCGACAGCTGTGAGCTGCCGGTCTCCCTGGTCCCGGCGAAATAGGAGCTCGGGGCGATCGTGTTGTAGCCGAGGATCGCGACCGTCACCCCGTGGGTCTTGAGCAGGGCGGGCTTTCGGGCCGCGGCGAGATCCTTGCCCGCTCCCGAATACTTCAGGCCGCGCTTGCGCAGGTTCGCGATCGTCTGGAGGATGCCGGCGTCGCCGGCGTCGCCGATGTGGTTGTTCGCGATCGAGACGTAGTCGATGCCGGCCTTGACCAGGCCATCGATCAGCTTGGGATCGGCTGTGAACCGGGTCCCGCTGGTGTGATAGCGGGGTTGATCGGGTGCGGGATTCTCGAAGTTCGCGACGGCGATGTCCGCGCGTCGGATCAGGTTCCGCATGGCGCCCGCGCCGCCCGTCCGCCTGGTCTGGGGCACCTCCCAACCGAAGCTCGAGCAGCAGGTGTGGCCGGTGATCTCCGCGGTGCCACCGTCGAACGGGAAGTCGGCGCCGCGGCCACGGACGGCGACGGTCTGATACACGCCCCGGTCGAGCAGGATGTCGCCGCCGGCGAACAGGGTCCACGTGCTCCCCGGATCGAACAGCTTCGGGCGGTTCGGGACGACCCGTCCGGGCAACGTCGCCTCGAGCGGCCAGTCCGACGCCCGCTTGACCCGGTCGACCCCGAACAGCGCCGCCCGCCCCCAGCTCAAGGCGCGGACGGCCGACGTGACGTCCTCGGCGCGAAGGAACGCCAGCCGGGTGCGATTCCTGGCGAGGTCACGCGTCAGCGTCGTCGCATCGCGGGCGAGCACGAGTCGGGAGGGATCGTTCGGGCGCGCCGCGCCGATCGCGGCGAGGATCGCGTCGGCCTCGTCGTCGACGAGCGTCAGGGCGGTATAGCGCTTGCTCGTCCCGGCCAGGACCGCCTGGACCTCGGCCCGACTGGTTGAGGTGACCGTGCCACGGAACTGGGTGACCGGCACGATGAGAGCCTGGACCGGTCCCGCCGAGGGCAGGGCCGATGGCGATGCCGACGGCTGGCTCGATGCACTCGGCGCCACCGCGGTGGACGTCGGCACGACTGGTGGGCTGGCCGGTCCGGATGGCGATGTTTCGGCGAGGACGCTCGGCGAGGCCGACCCCCCCGGGCCGGCGAAGCCGCCCAAGCCGAGCTCGCTGCCGGTCATCGGCACCGCGATGCCCACCGCGAGCAGCCCCGCCAGGACGAGCCATGGCAATCGCCCCCGCGGGATCCCTTGCCGCGGCGATCGGTTCCGGGGCACCCGCTCCATCGCGGGCATTCTGCCAGACGTCCAAGGCGCGGGGTCCGTCGCGGGATCCGGCCCAAGGGAACGCCCCGTCCGGGCGGGCGGACGGGGCGTAGGTGGATGCGGTCTGATGGCGGACCCGACCGGATTCGAACCGGCGATCTCCAGCGTGACAGGCTGGCATGTTGGGCCGCTACACCACGGGTCCGTCGGCAGCGAGGCCGGACTATAGCAGAGGCGTCCGGCCTTGTCCGCGGTCGGAACGGAGCAGCGCAGAGCCGATCGCCGGCCGATCGCCGGCCGATCGCCGGGCGCTCGGCGCGTCCCGCCTATACTTCGGCGTCCATGCCCGACCGCCCGATCGACCTGCGCAGCGACACCGTCACGCGGCCCACCGACGCGATGCGCCGGGCGATGGCCGGCGCCGAGGTCGGCGACGACGTGCTCCGCGACGACCCGACCGTGACCGCCCTCGAGGAACGCGCGGCCGATCTGCTCGGCAAGGAGGCCGGGCTCTACGTGTCGAGCGGGACGATGGGCAACCTCGTCGCCCAGATGGCCCATCTTGCGCGCGGCATGGAGACCATCACCGGAGCGAATCAGCACATGACGATCGACGAGGCCGCCGGCCACGCCGTGGTCGTCGGTGCCAGCATCCGGGCCCTCGATGACCGTCCCGACGGGACCCTCGACATTGCCGACATCCGCGCGGCGATCGCCGACCCGACCGACCCCCACCAGGCGATCACCGGCCTCATCTCCCTGGAGAACACGCATCTCCATTCGATGGGACAGCCGCTGCCGCCCTGGTACCTGCGCGAGGTGGCGGCGATCGCACGCGAGCACGGGCTCGCCTTCCATATCGATGGCGCACGGTTCTGGAACTCGGTCGTGGCCCAGCGCGCTGACCGGGTCACGGCGATGGACCTCGCCGGACCCGCCGACACCGTCACGTTCTGCCTGTCCAAGGGTCTCGGCTGCCCGGTCGGCTCGGTCGTGGTCGGTCCGCGCGACGTGATCTGGCGAGCGCGACGCGCGCGCAAGCTGCTCGGTGGCGGCATGCGCCAAGCCGGGATCATCGCGGCCGCGGGACTCGTCGCGCTGCAGGACGGCAGCGACGGCATGATCGATCGCCTTGCCGACGACCACGCCAACGCCCGTCGGTTGGCGGAGGCACTCGCCGAGATGGACGGCATCCGGGCGGCCGGCGGGATCGCCCAACCCGCGGGCGACCGACTCGATCCCGGTCGGGTCGCGACCAACATCGTCCTCTTCACCGTCGACCGCGACCGACGCGCCTTCATCGAGGCACTCCGGAGCCGCGGCGTCCTGATGATCGAGTTCTTCCACGGCCAGGTGCGGGCAGCCACCCACCACGACGTCTCCGCCGCGGACATCGATGCGGCGATCGCGGCGACGCGCGAGGCTCTGGCCGAGACGCGTCCGACACGGCGGACCGCGGCGTTGAGCGCCACGACTTGACCCAGCAACTCGAGGCCATCCCGCTCACCCGTCCCGCGCCGGCCGCCGACCAAGGCCCGCTGGACGCGCGGCTGTACGACCTCGTCGAAGCTCGATTCCGCCGGCTCCTGCGCGACAACCCCGTCGCGGCCACGTACTTCGGGATCCACGCCTTCGACGATCGACTCGGCGACGGGGGTCGCGAGACGTTGCTCGCCGAGTTGGCCGCCGATCGCGAGCACCTGGCGGCGGTCGAGGCGCTCGACCCCGTGGGCCTCTCCCCGTCGGCTCGGTTCGAGCGCGACCTCGAGCTGCACAACGTCCGCCGGAGCATCTTCGAGACGGGGGACCTGCGGATCTGGGAGCGCCGCTCCCTGGCCCTCGAGACGATCGGCGACGGGCTGTTCCTGCTGTTCGCCCGGGACCATGCGCCGCTGGCCGAGCGCCTCGACGCCATCTCGGGACGCCTCGAGGCGATCCCGCGCTACCTCGACGAGGCGCGGACGCGCTCGGCGCGCCCGCAGGTGCGGTTGTGGCAGCGCATCGAGCTCGAGTCGGCCGAGCATCTGCCGGCCCTGTTCGACGAGCTGGCGACCGCCGGGCGCGGCGTCGTGGGCCCTGCCGAGCAACGCCGCCTCGACCGTGCGGCGGCCGCGGCCAGCGTCGCCGTCGAGCTGTACACGACCTTTCTGGAGGGCACGATGGCCGATGGCGCCGAGGACTGGCCCATCGGGCGGGAGCGCCACGATGCGATGGTCGGCCTGCGCGCCTTCGACGGCCGCGACGCTGACGAGATCCTGGCCCTCGGCTGGCGAAAGCTCGAGGAGGAGCGAGTCGGGCGCGAGGCGGCCGCGCGGGAGATCGACCGCGATGCCGATCCGCTCGAGGTCATCGCCCGGGTCAAGGCCGACCACGCCGTCACGTTCGAGGGCGCGCTCAACGAGTACCAGGTCACGATGCGTCGGGCACGGGCCCACCTCATCGAGCGCGGGCTGGTCACCGTCCCGGCGGACGAACGCATCGAGGTCCTCGAGACACCGGAGTACCTGCGCAACGTCATCCCGTTCGCGGCGTACTTCTCGCCGGCCGCCTTCGACCTCGATCCGAAGGGCATCTACATCGTGACCCGGTCGGTCGCGGGCGATCCGAACGCGATGCGCGAGCACAATCGCGCGTCGATCAGCAACACGAGCATCCACGAGGCGTATCCCGGCCATCACCTCCAGCTCGATGCCGCGCGGCGCCATCCCTCCCTCACCCGACTGTTGGCGGACGCCCCGGAGTTCGTCGAAGGCTGGGGGATGTACTCGGAGCTCCTCATGCGCGAGCAGGGCTTCGACGATGGCCCCGAGTTCCGGGTGATGCTCCATACCGACGCCATCTGGCGCGCGTGCCGGATCATCCTCGATGTCCGCCTGCATCGCGGCGAGCTGACCATCGACGAGGGGGTCGACTTCCTCGTCGAGCAGACCCGGTTCGAGCGCGACAACGCCCGAGCCGAGGTCGAGTGGTACAGCTATCGCCCGACCTATCCCCTGTCCTACCTGCTCGGGCGGACACTGCTCCTCGAGCTCCGATCCGACGAAGAGCGTCGGCTCGGTGCCGCGTTCTCGCTGCGCGACTTCCACGACGCGCTGCTACGGAACGGTTCGCTCCCGATCAGCTTCCACCGCCGCCTGCTGGCTGGCGAGGGCGCCTGAGCGAGCGCGTGCTGGTCATCCCGTCGATCGACCTCGAGGCCGGTCGGTCGCGCGTCGTGTACTGGCCCGGTGCGTCGAGCGGGATCGGCGCCCCCACTGATCGACCCGATCGCATCGTCGAGCGCTTCGTCGCCCAGGGTGCGAGGCTGGTGCACCTCGTCGACTTCGATGGCGCGCGCGGCGGCGCGCCGGCCAATCTCGACGCGGTGGGGGCGGTCGCGTCGCGAGTCGCCGTGCCGATCCAGCTGGCAGGCGGCGTCGATTCGGCGGAGGCCATCTCGCTCGCGTTCGCGGCGGGGGCGACGCGCGTGGTGCTGACGACCGCGATCGCCGATGCCCCCGACGCCCTGCGGGCCTGCCTCGCCGTCGCCGGTGACTGGCTCGCGGTCGGGCTCGACCCGCGACCGGAGCGACTGGCCGCGTTCCCATGGCGCCGCCCTGCACCGCCGACCGTGGATGCGCTGCTCGCCGAGCTCGTCGGCTCCGGCGTCGGTCGGCTCGTGCTCGCACACGGAGGCGCCAGGACCGACGCCGATCGGGTGCGATCGATCGTCCGGACGTACGATGGCCGCGCCGAGGTCCTCGTGGCCGGTGGGGTTCGCGACCTCGACGATCTGCGGCGGGTGCGCGATACGGGCGCTGCCGGTGTCATCGTCGGCGAGGCGATCCTGGCCGGCGCCCTCGACCTTGCCAGCGCATTGGAGGCGGCCGCGTGATGCTCCGACCGATCCGCGTCGCACGCCTCGGACTCCCCATCCTCGCGGCTCTGCTGCTTGCAGCCTGCGGGGGTGGAGCGTCGGCGGACGGCCTCCCGCGCGGCTCGGGCTGTCCGACCGCACAGCCTGCGCCACTGCCTGCTAGCGAGACCCGCACTGTCAACATCGAGACCGCCCTCGGCTCGATGTCCCTGAAGATCGAGGCGGACCTCTCGCCCATCGCCGCAGGGAACTTCGTCGCGTTGGCCGGTTGCGGCTTCTACGACGGGATCGGCTTCCATCGCGTGGTCCCGGGGTTCGTCATCCAGGGCGGTGACCCGACCGGGACCGGCGGGGGCGGCCCCGGCTACGCCATCAAGGACGAGCCTGTCACGGCGACCTACGCTCGGGGCATCGTCGCGATGGCGAGGACCCCGCGACCCGACTCGGTCGGATCGCAGTTCTTCATCATCCTTGACGACGCCGCCCGGGGCTCGCTCGAGGCCGCCAACACGTACCAGATCATCGGGTCGGTGACCTCCGGGATGGAGACCGCCGATGCCATCACCGCAGCCGCCGGAGGGAAGGAACTCCCCAGTGACCCGGTGGTGATGACCCACGTGACCGTGAGCAACCCCTGAGCGACAAGCAGAAGGAGTCAGCATGACCCGCGCCACCATCGGCACCGAGCTCGGTGATATCGAGATCGAGCTCTACGACCAGTCCGCCCCCAAGGCGGCGCAGAATTTCATCGACCTGGCCAACAAGGGCTTCTACGACGACGTCGTCTTCCACCGAGTCATCCCGGGGTTCGTCATCCAGGGCGGCGACGGCCAGTACGGCAAGAAGGCGTCACTCGAGCGTAGCCGCGTCGGCACCGGCGGACCGGGCTACAAGTTCGAGGACGAACCGATCAAGGGCGACTACCAGCGCGGTGCCCTGGCGATGGCCAACGCCGGCCCGAACACCAATGGCAGCCAGTTCTTCATCTGCACCGACGACCTGACCGGGCGGTTGCCGAAGAACTACACCCTCTTCGGCCAGGTCACGAAGGGTCTCGACATCGTTGACCGCATCGTCGCCGCGCCGCGCGACGGCCGTGATCTGCCCCACGAGCCCGTGGCGATGACGTCCGTGACCATCCACGAGGACTGATCGCCGCACACTGCAGCGGTGCTGCAATCTGCCACCGTTCGTGGTTGAACGGGAAGGTTAAGGAATTTACACAGTTCCCTATGCCAAAACCCTTGGAAAACAGCCCCTCGCCGGGTAGGATATCGGTGCTGCTCAGTCAGCCAGGCTGCCCCAGCGTCAAGGTCATGGGTAGGTAGGGTCAGGGTAGTCGGTACAGCCGACGTGATAGATGCTCTTGGCGCGCGGCAGAAGTGTCCGTCCGCGGACTCCTTCACCGGGACAGCATCGAGGCGGTTCCTTCGGGAACCGCCTCGTCTTATCTGTAGGACCCCTCGATCGTCCTCGACCTACGCGTCGGCCGGGCCGGCCGGTACTATCCCAACGACTCCGATTCGTGCGCCAATCGCCGCTCCGCGATATCGATGGCGGCACGAAGATCGCTGGTCGAGTTCGGACTGGCCCACCCCATCGCCACCTGGATCGTCGCCGACGGTGCGCTCAGGTGCCGCTCGCAGGCCGTTCGCGCCCGTTCGACGAAGTTGATCGCGGCGATCTCGTCGGTCTCGGTCAGCATGATCGCGAAGCGTGCCCGGTCGATCCGGGCGATGTGGTCGCTCGAACGGATCTCCACCGCGAGGGTCCGGGCCAGTTTGACGAACGTCCGCTCGGCGACATCCGCGCCCCACAGTCGGGCGAAGGATTCGAGGCCCGCGATCTCGACCAGCACGACCGTGGCGGGGCGGTGGTAGCGCCGAACGCGGGCGAGCTCGCTCGAGACCAGTCGATCCCAGAGGCGGGGGCCATCCGTGCCGGTGAGTGCGTCGCTCCATCCCGACGGGCGCGGCGGCAATAGGCCCTCGTCGGTCCCGTCGTCCATGGTCTCGATATCGGGCTGCTCCCGGTCCTGGGTCACGGGGCGATCTCCGGTTGCGTGTGCGGTCGGACGGTCGCCGCTGGAGCCCCGGACCCGAGCGGCGAACCATGACATCGTGGCGCCTTGCTGGCGCCCTGACGCGACCCGAGTGGTACTAGGCCTCAGGCCAAAAGGACCACCCGCGGCCGTCGCAGGAAAGCGTGCGCGGGTCATCGCCAGAGCGAGGCGATCGTGCGGCTGCCACGGCCGACCGATACCCTCGCTCCGTGATCGAGGTGCGCGGGCTCGTCAAGCGCTATCGCGACGCCAAGCGCGATGCGGTCAGCGGCATCGACCTCTCGATCGGCGATGGCGAGTTCTTCGCCCTGCTCGGCCCCAACGGAGCCGGCAAGACGACGACGATCTCGATCTTGACCACGACCCTGGCTCCGACCGGCGGACGGGCCGCCATCGACGGCTTCGACGTGGTCGCCCAGGCGAACGAGGTCCGTCGCCGGGTCGGGATCATCTTCCAGAAGCCCAGCCTCGACCAGAACCTGACCGCCGAGGAGAACATCCGGTTCCACGCCGTGCTGTTCGGGCTGTATCCGTATCGGCCGGCGTACCGGCTCATGCCCCCGGCCTACCGCGCGCAGGTGGCCGAGTTGGCGGCGCTCCTTGGCCTCGAGCGGGAGATCTTCGACCCGATCCGCACGTTCTCGGGCGGCATGCATCGCAAGCTCGAGATCGCCCGGAGCCTCATCCATCGGCCGCGCGTGCTGTTCCTGGACGAGCCGACGGCCGGTCTGGACGCGCCGAGTCGGCGGACACTGTGGGACCACCTGCGGAGCGTGCGGGCCGAAAGTGGCACGACCATCGTGCTGACCACGCACTATCTCGAGGAGGCCGAACAGGCCGACCGCATCTGCATCATCGACGACGGACGGATCGTGGCCAACGGCACGCCCACGGGGCTCAAGGCGGACCTGTCGCGCGAGATGCTCGTCATCGACGCTGTCGATCGCGAGCGACTCCGCGCCGAGCTGGCCGGGCTGCACCTGCGACCGACGACCGACGGGCCATTCACCGTCGCCGTCGACGGATCCGGCGTCCACGCGATCCTGCGCGCCATCGAGACGCCGCTGTCCATGGTCCGGACCCTGTCGCCGAGCCTCGAGGATGCCTACCTGGAGATCGTGGCTCGCGCCGAGGGCACTCGCGATGCATGACCTGTCGGCGATCGCGGCCATCGCCCATCGGGACCTCGTGAAGCTGCTGCGCGACCGGCTTCGCATCGTGGCGGACCTGGCCCTCCCGCTGATGCTGGTGCTGATCCTCGGCCCGACGCTCCAGGCGGGTTTCGGTCGCGCCGGCGGCGTCGAGATCACGACGTTCGTGTTCACCGGTGTCCTGGCCCAGACCGTGTGGCAGTCGGCGGCGCTCGGGGTCATCTCGCTGATCGCGGACCGTGAGGAGGACTTCAGCCAGGAGATCTTCGTCTCGCCGATCTCGCGCTATTCGATCGTCGCCGGCAAGATCATCGGTGAGTCGCTCGTGGCCCTGCCGCAGGCGCTGGCCGTGATGACCGTGGCGATCGTGATCGGCATCCCGCTCACCTGGACGGCGCTGTTCGCGCTGCTGCCACTCCTGCTGGGGATGGCCGTCTACGGCGGGGCGTTCGGCATCCTGGTGCTCTCGAATATCAAGAGCCAACGGACGGCCAACCAGGTCTTCCCGTTCCTGATGCTGCCCCAGTTCTTCCTGGCGGGTGTCTTCAATCCGATCCATGCGCTGCCCCCCGTGCTCGCGGCGTTGTCGGCGGTCTCGCCGATGCGCTGGGCCGTCGAGGCGGTGCGCCACCTGTATTACGCGCTCCAGCCCGGACTCGACCGACCGGTGCTCTCGCCCCTGCCGCTCGTCGCCGCCGTGATCGCCGGCTCGCTGCTCGCGTTCATCGCCCTGGGCACGGCGCTGTTCGTCCGGGCCGAACGCAATCGATGAACGCGGTGCCTGCTGGCACCGGGCGGGCGATCGCGTGACGGGGAGCAAACGGCGCGGTCGGATACTCGCGACCGCAACCGCAGCGACTGGAGGAGATCGCGATGAGGCGTTTCGTTCCGCTGGCGGGGCTCGTCGCCGTTCTCGTGGGCGCCGCTCCCGTGTTCGCATCGGTGTACGGCGCGTCCGCTCCGATCGCGACGTCCGGCGCGAGCCCGTTCGCAGCGTGCACGGCCGATGACGTCGCGGGGCAGATCGCGGCGACGGGTGACCAGAACTTCCTCGGGGCAGAGGTCGAGCCCTGGCTCGACGTCAACCCGACGAACCCGTTGAACATGGTCGGGGGCTACCAGCAGGACCGCTGGCAGGGCGGTGGGTCGCGTGGCGACGTCGCCAGCGTGACTCGTGATGGCGGCACGACCTGGAGCCAGGTCGCGATCCCCCGGGTGACGCGCTGCGAGGGCGGTCCGTTCGACCGGGCGACCGACCCGTGGCTGAGCTTCTCTCCGAACGGGGATCTCTGGTTCGTCAGCCAGGCCTTCGATGTGTTCGACAGTCGTACCGGCATGCTCGTGAGCAAGTCGACCGACGGAGGTTCGACCTGGGCCGATCCGGTGGACGTGTCACCGGCCTTCACCGACCCGCCGCGCTTCCCGTTCGACGACAAGGTGGCGCTGACCGCCGATCCGGGCGATCCGAACTACGTCTACGTCGTGTGGGACCGGGGCCTGATCCCGCTCAGTTGGACCCGTGGCCACAACGACCATTTCAAGTTCTGGGGCTCCAAGCAGCCGACGCTCCTCTCACGTACGACCGATGGTGGGCGGACGTGGGAGGCGCCCCGCACGCTGTATGACCCGGGCGCCAACAACGCCACGATCTTCAGCCAGATCGTGGTCCTGCCCGACGGGACCCTCGTGGACATGTTCCTCGAGTTCCTCGCTCGCAAGGGCGACGCTCATGGTTCCCAGTTCACGGCCTACGCGACGGTGGTTCGCTCCACCGACAAGGGCGCGCACTGGAGCCGCCCCATCCGTATCGCACCGCAGATCCCGTCGTTCTTGCTCGACACGTCGACCCCACAGCGGGTCGGCGGGCAGGCGATCGCCGTCGACCGCAACCCATCAAGTCCCGGGTACGGCAACTTGTACGCCGTCTGGCTCGATGGTCGGTTCAGCGATCTCGAGTTCGGCGACATCGCGTTCTCGATGTCCACCGACGGCGGCCGCACCTGGTCGTCGCCATCGCGCGCCAACCTCACGCCACGCGGCCACTCTGCGTTCACCCCGACGGTCGCGGTCGCCGCCGACGGGACCGTCGGTGTCGGGTATTACGACGAACGCGGCTATGGCGGCGACGCGGGCGGCGGCCCGCTGACGACCGACGTGTGGATGTCGCACTGCCATGCGACGACGGACTGCACGCAGACCGCGAACTGGTCCGAGACCCACGTCGCGGGACCGTTCGACCAGAACCAGGCGGCGGAAGCCCGCGGCCTGTTCCTCGGCGACTACGCCGGCTTGGCCACGGCAGGCAACGCCTTCTATCCGTATTACGCGGTCGCGATCGACCGCGCAACGAACCCGAGCGATGTGGTCGTCGCGAGGGTCGCGCCGTAGTCCAACGCCACTCGTGATCGGGCGGGCGGGAGAGCCTCTTCCAGGGAAGGCAGGTCGGCAGCACGGCCGGCGGCCGTGACCTCCGCCACGCCGTGACCTAACTGAACAGCGCCGCGTATCCGTTGATCGCGGGCTGGCCTCCGAGATGCGCATAGAGGACGTTCGAGGATCGGTCGATCTCGGCTCGACTGACGAGGTCGATGAGGCCGGCCATTGACTTTCCCTCGTAGACCGGATCGGTGATCATCGCCTCGAGCCGGGCCGCTGTCCGCATCGCGGCCAGGGTCGTCGAGTCCGGGACACCGTACGTGCCCGCGTGGTACCGGTCGTCGAGGACGATCTCGTCGTCACGCAGTTCGCGCCCGAGGCCGATCGCATCAGCCGTGAAACGCGCGATCCGCGCGACCTGGGCCCACGTTTCGTCGGGCGTTGCAGAGGCATCGATCCCGATGATCCGTCGTCGCCGGCTCCGATCGGCGAACCCGGCGATCATGCCAGCCTGGGTCGAACCCGTGACCGAGCAGACGATGACGGTGTCGAAGAACACTCCGAGCTCGGCCTCCTGCGTCTCGACCTCGCGCGCCCACGAGGCGAACCCGAGGCCACCAAGCGGATGATCCGAGGCGCCCGCGGGGATCGCGTAGGGCTTGCCGCCGGCGGCCTCGATGTCCGCGATCGCCTGCTCCCAGCTCTCCTTGAAGCCGATGCCGAAACCCGCCTTGACCAAACGGACGTCGGCGCCCATGAGCCGGCTGAGCAGGATGTTGCCGACACGGTCGTACGTGACGTCGGGCCAGTCGACCCAACTCTCCTGGATCAGCACGCAGCGGAGACCGGCGACGGCCGCAGCCGCCGCGACCTGACGCGTGTGATTCGACTGGACGCCGCCGATCGAGACCAGGGTGTCGCAGCCCTGGGCCAGGGCGTCCGCAACGAGATACTCGAGCTTGCGGACCTTGTTCCCGCCGAAGGCGAGACCCGAATTGCAGTCCTCTCGCTTGGCCCAGATCGTCGCTCCTCCGAGATTCGCGGTCAGTCGATCGAGCCGCTGGATCGGCGACGGGCCGAACCGCAACGGATACCTCGCGAAGCCATCGAGTCTCGTATCGGTCGGGCGGGCTTCAAGCGTCGTCATCGCGGATCCCTCCTTCGGAGTCGAAGGTCTGGAGCAGGGTCGTCCAGATCGTCGTGGTGATCGCCACGGCCGATTCGACGTCCCCGTCCTCGCAGGCGTCGATCAGCTGGTCGTGGAAGCCGATCGATCGGCGGCCCATCAACGAGCCGAACCGCAGCCGTTCCAGCCGCCTGATCGATGGCAGCTGTCGCTCGATGCTGGCGGCCAGGACGCGGTTGCCCAACACGGAGACCGGCACGTCGTGGAGGGCGTCGTCGGCGAGCACCGCGGCCGGGATATCCCCGGCATCCAGAGCGGCGGCAAATCGCTCGTTCGCTGCTCGCATCACGCTATGGTGGCGCTCGGTCATCAGCGGCACGGCCAGCCGCACCGCGAGCTCGTGCATGGCCCGCACGACCACGACGGCATCCCTGACCTCTCGGAGGACGAGCGGTGTCACCCGGGTCCACGAATGCGGCTTGCTCTCGACCAGCCCGTCGTCGGCCAGCCGGGCCAAGGCCTCACGCACCGGCGTGCGCGACAACCCGACCCGTTTCGCGAGGTCCGTGTCCCTGATCACCGCGCCGGGTGCGAGGTCACCGGTGACGATGGCGTCGCGCAGGATGCGGTACGCCTGATCCCGAAGCAGCGAGCGGTCGACTCGCGGCAGGTGCGATTGCATGTGATATATTGGATACGAGTTCCGCCGTCTGTCAAGTCCATGATGGCGAGGATCATCGGCACTGCGACAGTGCGAGCGAGCTGGGTGCGATTCCGTAGCGGAGGTCAGTCGTCGGGCATCGCGCGGCGCTCATCGACTGCCCGCGCGGTCCCCGGAAAAGCCAGCGTCCCGGCGGCCACCCACCATTCGACGACATCGAAGGTCAGGCGCCCCGCCTGGACCGAGGGGTCGAGCTCACTGAGGCGACGAGCCTCGTCCAGATCGCACGAGAAGACCGACAGGCCGCGAAGCGACTGGTCCGACTGCTCGCCGAACGGCCCGTTCGCGACCAGCTTCCCCTCGGTGCGCAACCTCGCCCGATAGGCAAGGTGCCGCGACTGGAGCGCGTCGAGCTCGTGCTCCGGCATCTCCGGGGCATCCGGCGGGCGCCGGAGGAGCACCAGCGTGTACACGTCGAACGACTCGGGAACATTTGGATCTCGCGGCATCATCGAACGATACCGGTCGTGGCCGTCCGGCCGCGCCGATTCAGGTCGGGCTGGTCGTCTCGAATCCGCCGTCGAGCGAGCTGATCCAGTCGAGGCACACCTGGGCGACCTCTTCCCAGCCGTCCTGGGCGATCAGCCAGTGGGTCCGCCCCGGGAACGAGCGGAAATCGGTCCGCGCCGGCGACGCCTGGTGGGCACGGAACAACCGACGCACGACGGCCGGCGGCATCGCGCGGTCCGCATCGCCCGAGATGAACAGGAGCGGCGCCCGATCGGGGTTTGCGAAATCGACGCGCGCCGGGCTCGACCGGTCGAACATCGCGAACCCGCCCTCGAAGAACGGACGGCCTGAGTCGGGCACGATCTGGGCGTTCCAGATCGCGTGTTGCTCGACCGGCGACATCGTGTGGACGAACGCGTAGCGAAACTCGGGATACGTCCAGCGGACGACCTTCCGCCAACCGAACGGGATGAGGAAGATCCGGCCCAGCGACAGCAGCGTCGTCGGCTCGAACGCGAACACGCCTTTCGGCGGGGCCGAGTCGATGGCGATGCCGGCGGCTCCCAACCCTCGGTCGATCAGCAACTGGACGAAGAGGCCGCCGAACGAGTGGCCGACGAGGATCGGCGGCTCGTCGAGGGCCCGGATGATCCGCTCGTAATGATCG
>DASSMQ010000098.1:0-44653 GCA_035688805.1 Candidatus Limnocylindrales bacterium | reverse complement strand
CCTCCACCACGAGGTCGGCAAGACCATGGTGTTCATCACCCACGACCTGGCCGAGGCGCTCAAGCTCGGCGACCACATCGTGATCATGCGCGACGGGAAGGTCGTCCAGATCGGACGGCCCGAGGAGGTGGTCGGCGCCCCGGCCGACGATTACGTCGCCGATTTCGTGAGCGACGTGCCCAAGAGCCACATCCTCACGCTCCGCTGGATCATGCGCCCGGTCGCTCCGGACGACCCGATGGACGGGCCGGAGTTCGCGGCCTCGTCCGTGATCCGGACCTGTCTCGAGACCGCGGCCTCGACCGACAAGCCGATCCGGGTGGTCGAAGACGGCCGACTCCTGGGGGTGGTCGATCGCTCGCGCATCCTGGGTGCCGTGGCCGATGTCGTCGGCGAGCGCATCATCAAGACGATGGCGGGTCGATGACCGCGGCCGCCATGACCCTCCGCGCTCGTGCGGTGGAGGTCATGCCGAGACGGGCCTGGTTCGCGGCCCTGCTCGTGATCGCGGCCGTGCTGTACGTCCTGTTCCAGGGGACGATCGCCCAGCCCAGGACGGACGACAAGCCACTGTTCCTGTGGCTGAACGACGTTCGGGACACCATCCGCGACAATCGCGACAACCCGATCTTCGCCATCGTCTTCGGGATCCCGCGGGTCGTCATCGATACGCTCGTGGCCGCCCTGACCAGCGCGCTCCAGGCCATCGGCTGGCCGGCCCTGGTGGTCGGCGCGGGTGGCATCGGGTTCATCGTCGGCGGTCGTCGCCTGGCCATCGGCGCAGCGCTCGGCCTGCTCGCCATCGGCGTGCTGGGGCTCTGGGAGTCGGGCGTCGAGACCCTGGCCGCCATCGCCGCGGCGGTGACCATCTCGTTCCTCATCGGGGTCCCGCTCGGGATCCTGTCGGCCCGCAACCGCCGCGCCCGATCGATCATCACGCCGATCCTGGACGTGATGCAGATCATGCCGACGTTCGCGTATCTCGCACCGTTCGTGCTCTTCTTCGGGATCGGGCCCGCGTCCGCGGCGATCGTCACGCTCATCTACGCGATGCCGGCAGCGATCCGGATCACCTCGTACGGCATCCGGAGCGTGCCCGCCAACACCATCGAGGCGGGCCGATCCCTCGGCGCCACGGACGGCCAGCTCCTGTCGAAGGTGCAGCTTCCCGTGGCCCGCCCGGCCATCGCGCTGGCGCTGAACCAGACGATCATGCTGGCGGTCTCGATGATCGTGATCACCGCGCTCATCGATGCTCCGGGGCTCGGCCAGGACACGCTCCGGGCGCTGATCCGCAACGACGTCGGGGCCATGTTCGACGCGGGCATCGCCATCGTCATCCTGGCCATCGTCCTCGATCGACTGACCGAGAAGGCCAGCGAGCGGCTCGACCCGCGCCGCCGCGCGCTCGACGCGCGACCGGAGACCGGCCGGCGTGTCTGGCAGGGACTCGCGGCGCTCATCGTCGCGGCGGTCGTGGTCGGTCTGGTCGTGCCGGCGGCCCAGGCGTTCCCCGATGCGATCACCTTCTCGTTCCGCGGTCCGGTCAACGCCTTCGTGGACTGGCTGCGCAGCGATGTGTCGTGGCTGAGCGGCGGGTTGAAGAACGTCGTCAGCAACGGCATCCTCAATCCGGTCCAGGCGGTGTTCACCCAGTCCCCGTTCTGGCTGACCGTCGGGGTCATCGCCGGGATCGCGCTGCTCGTGTCCGGACCGCGTCAGGCCATCATCGCGGCCATCGCGTTCCTGTTGATCTTCGCGATGGGCCTGTGGCAGGACGCCATGGAGACGCTGGTCCAGGTGCTCGTGGCCACGGTCATCGCCTTCGCGCTCGGGCTCGCGTTGGGGATCCTGTCAGCCCGGAGTGACCGCTTCTCCCGCGTGCTCCGACCGTTGCTCGACATCGCCCAGACGATGCCGTCGTTCGTGTACCTGCTCCCGGCGTTCGTGCTCTTCGATCCGAGTCGCTTCACGGCCATCTTCGCGGCGATCGTCTTCGCCCTGCCGCCGGTCATCCGCCTCGTCGAGGTGGGCATCCGCGCCGTCCCGACCACGATCATCGAGGCGGCCACCTCATCGGGATCGACCGGCGGTCAGCTCCTGACGAAAGTCCAGCTGCCGGTGGCGGGGCCGGCCCTCCAGCTCGCCGCCAACCAGGCCGTCATCCTCGTGCTCTCGATGGTCGTGGTCGGCGGGCTCGTGGGCGGACAGGCCCTCGGCTACGACGTCGTCGCCGGCTTCTCGCAGAACCGCCTCTTCGGCATGGGCCTCGCGGCGGGCATCGCCCTGGTCCTGATGGGCGTCGCCCTCGACCGCATGACCCAGGGCGCCGCCGGGCGCCCGAGCCCGATCGCGCGCTAGACACGGGGGAGTTCCGTTCACGGCCGCGGTGGCCGATAATCCCAATGCTCCGGCTCATCGCGGCCGGTCAGGAGGAGGACCAGACAGGATGCGTGTCACAACGCGCTCCCGGGCACTCGCCGTTTCGGCCGTCCTGGGACTCGCGCTCACTGCCTGCAGCAGCGGCGGTGGGGGCGGCGGGACCAGCGAGACCGTCGACATCGCGGTCAACCCCTGGGTGGGCTACGAGGCGAACGCCGGCGTGGTCGGCTATCTGCTGAAGAGCCAGCTCAACTTCAAGGTGGAATACAAGGAGCTCACGGAACAGGTCTCCTGGGAGGGCTTCGAGTCGGGCGCCGTCGACGCGATCGTCGAGAACTGGGGCCACCAGGACCTGGCCAAGACCTACATCGACGACAAGAAGGTGGCCATCGACGCGGGCAGCACCGGCGTCGACGGGATCATCGGCTGGTACGTGCCGCCGTGGATGGCACAGAAGTATCCGGACATCACCGACTGGAACAACCTCAACAAGTACGCCGAGATGTTCAAGACGTCCGAGTCGGGCGACAAGGGCCAGCTGCTCGACGGCGACCCGTCGTTCGTCACCGAGGACGAGGGGATCATCAAGGGCCTGAAGCTCAACTACAAGGTCGTCTACGCGGGCAGCGAAGCCGCCCTCATCGAGGCGTTCCGCAAGGCCGAGCAGAACAAGACCCCGGTCATCGGCTACTTCTACTCGCCCCAGTGGTTCCTCAACGAGGTCCCGCTCGTGAAGGTCAACCTGCCGCCCTGGAAGGAAGGCTGCGACTACGACGCGAGCGGCAATCTCCTGCCGGAGATCACCTGCGACTACGCGCCGTACAAGGACCTCAACAAGATCATCAGCAAGAACCTCCAGGACAAGGCGCCGAAGGCGGCCCAGTTCATCAAGAACTTCAAGTGGTCGGCCGCGGATCAGAACGAAGTCGCCAACTCCATCACCAATGACAAGATGAAGCGCGAAGACGCCGCCAAGAAATGGGCGGACGCCCATCAGGACACCTGGAAGGCCTGGATCCCGGCCTCCTGATCACCGTGTAGCGTTCGATGGCGGCGCGGCCACCCGGCCCGCCGCCATCGTCATGTTCGGGCCCATCCCGGGCGTGCCGAGAGGCTGCCATGACCACCACCCCGCGCGTCGTCATCATCGGAGCCGGCATCGTCGGTTGTTCGCTGGCCGACGAACTGGTCCTCCGCGGCTGGACGGACGTCACCGTCGCGGAGCAGGGCAGCCTCTTCAAGACCGGCGGCTCGACGAGCCACGCCCCCGGCATCATCTTCCAGACCAACGCGTCCAAGACCATGCAGTCCTTCGCGATGACGACCATCGAGAAGGCCGCCTCGCTGACGCTCGATGGGCGCTGGTGCCTCAATCCCGTCGGCAGCCTCGAGCTGGCGCTGACACCCGAGCGACTCGCCGAGATCCACCGTCGCCGCGATTTCGCCGAGTCATGGGGCCTGGCCGGCCGGGTCATCGATCCGGACGAGACGGCCCGCCTCTGGCCGCTCGTCGACCGCGACCGCATCGTCGGCGCGTACCACGTCCCGAGCGACGGGCTGACCGACGCCGTCCGCGTGTCCGAGGCGCAGGCGCGTCGGGCCACCGAGGGCGGTGCCCGGTTCCTCGCCGATCACACGGTCACTGCGATCCGCACAGACGACGGCCGCGTCCGCGGCGTGGTGACCGACCGCGGTGAGATCGCGGCCGACATCGTCGTCTGCGCCGCTGGCATCTGGGGCCCGCGCATCGGCGCGATGGTCGGCATGACCGTTCCCCTCCAGCCATTGGCCCATCAGCTGAGCTGGACCACGGTCCTGCCGGAGGTCGTGGCATTCGGGATCCCGCCCGAGCGCGAAGCCGTCCACCCGAATATCCGGGTCCAGGATCGCGACCTGTATTTCCGCGAGTACCCCGACCATCTCGCGGTCGGCGGCTACGGCCACGTCCCGCTACCTGTCGAATCCGCGGATCTGCTCCATCCGCGCGACGCGCCGGTCATGCCGTCGGTGCTCGAGTTCACGCCCGATACCTTCGCTGAAACGTGGTCGTGGGCGACCGAGCTCGTGCCCGCACTCCGCGCGCCCGGCGTCGGCATCGATCACGCCATCAACGGCATCTTCTCGTTCACGACCGACGGCTTCCCGTTGCTCGGCGAATCCGCCGAAATCGGCGGATTCTGGGTGGCCGAGGCGGTCTGGGTGACGCACGCGCTCGGCGTCGGTCGAGCGATGGCCGAGTGGATCGTCGACGGCGGATCGACCAGCGACCTGCACGAATGCGACGTCAACCGCTTCGAGCGTCATCAGCTCGCTCCCGGCTACGTCCGCGATCGGGGGATCCAGAACTACGTCGAGGTCTACGACATCGTCCACCCGCTCCAGCCCATGGAAGGCCCGCGCCCCATCCGGACCTCGCCGTTCTACGACCGCGAGCAGGAGCTCGGGGCGACGTTCCTCGAGGCCGGCGGCTGGGAACGCCCGCACTGGTACGGGGTCAATGAGTCACTGCTCGCACGCTACGGCGGCGACATCCCCCGGCGCAACGCGTGGGCGGCGCGCTATTGGCACCCGATCGCCGGCGCCGAAGCGCGCGCCGTGCGCGATGGGGTCGCGCTCTTCGACGTGACGCCGCTCAAGCGGATCGAGGTGACGGGGCCTGGGGCACTGGGCTTCCTGGACCGACTGACGACCAACCGCCTCGACCGGCCAGTCGGCTCGGTCGTGTACAGCCTGATGCTGGACGACCGGGCCGGCATCCTGAGTGACCTCACGATCGCGCGCCTGGGATCGGGACGGTTCCAGCTGGGTGCGAACAGTCCGCTCGACGTGGATCGGCTGCTCCGCCTGGCTCCGTCCGACGGCAGCGTGGTCGTGCGCGACGTGACCGCCGGCACGTGCTGCATCGGCTTGTGGGGCCCGCGCGCTCGCGATGTCCTCGCCTCGGTCACCGACGCCGACGTCTCCAACGATGCGTTCGGCTACTTCCAAGGGCGCGACCTGTGGATCGGCACGGTGCCCGTCACCGCGCTGCGGATCTCGTACGTCGGTGAGCTGGGCTGGGAGCTGTACACGAGCGCGGACATGGGCCTGAAGCTGTGGGACACGCTCTGGGCGGCCGGCCAGGCCCACGGGCTCATCGCGGCCGGACGGAGCGCGTTCGGATCCCTCCGCCTCGAGAAGGGCTATCGCGCCTGGGGAACCGACATGACCAGCGAACACGACCCCTACGAGGCTGGGCTCGGGTTCGCCGTGCGCCTCGACAAGGGTGACTTCGTCGGTCGAGCGGCCCTCCTGCGACGCGACCCCGAGCGGCCGGACCGCCGGTTGGTCTCCCTCGTCATCGACGACCCGGCCGCGGTGGTCATGGGCAAGGAACCGGTCGAGATCGACGGTCGGCCGGTGGGCTACGTCACGAGCGCGGGATACGGCTACAGCGTCCGTGCCCCGATCGCCTACGCCTGGCTGCCGGCCGAGGCGGCTCGACCCGGGCGTGCGGTGACGATCCGCTACTTCGGCGAGCCGGTGGCGGCGACCGTCGCCGCCGACCCGCTGTTCGACCCGGAGATGCGCCGATTGCGCGGTTGAGCTACCGGCATCGCCGACAGCGGATATCGTGGCGCACACGCGCCGTTAACGAATCGGCCACAGAGTCTTGACGCCCGGTGCCGAGGGTTGTGGAATGCACCGGCACCCGTCCGACATCTGCCATGGACCTGGATCGGACGATCCGAGCTTGAGGAGGCCTCGGGTCGACCAGCGCGAAGACCGCCACCTTGCGATCTGGAGGAGACATCCCTTGTCGACCATGCAACGCACCGCGACCCGCCGGGCGGGTCTCCTGACCGTCACGGCCTTGCTGTTCGCCGCCTGCTCGAGCTCCGGTGGCGGAGCTGCGACGGCCGGGGCCAGCGCCGCAGCGGGCGCCTGGACACCACCGGCCGACCTGCTGACCGCCGCCAAGGGCGAAGGGACCCTGTCCACCATCGCCTTGCCACATTCGTGGTGCAACTACGGTGAAGCGCTGTCGAGCTTCGCCGCGGCGACCGGCCTCAAGCTGAACGAGCTCAACCCGGATGGCGGCTCGGGCGACGAGATCAACGCCATCAAGACCAACAAGGACAACAAGGGTCCGCAGGCACCGGACGTCATCGACGTCGGCCTGTCATTCGGGCCGCAGGCCAAGACCGATGGCCTGATCCAGAACTACAAGGTCTCGACCTGGGACACCATCCCGGATACCGCCAAGGATCCCGACGGTGCCTGGTATGGCGACTACTACGGCGTCCTCGCGTTCGAGGTGAACACGAAGGTCGTCAAGAACGTGCCGGCAGACTGGAGCGATCTCCTCAAGCCCGAGTACAAGGGTCAGGTCGCGCTGGCCGGCGACCCCACGGTGTCCAACCAAGCCATCTCCGGCGTATGGGCAGCAGGCATCGCCACGGGCGGCTCGCTCGACGACGCCGCTCCGGGCCTGAAGTTCTTCAAGGACCTGAACGCCGCCGGCAACTTCGTGCCGATCATCTCGAAGACGGCCAACGTCGCCAGCGGTGAGACGCCGATCCGCATCGCGTGGACGTACAACGCACTCGCGGACAAGGACTCGCTGAAGGGCAACCCCCCGATCGAGGTCGTGGTCCCGAAGACCGGCCGCTTCGGCGGGATGTACGTCCAGGCGATCAGCGCCTACGCCCCGCATCCGAACGCGGCCAAGCTGTGGATGGAATACCTCTACAGCGACGCCGGGCAGAACGCGTGGCTCAAGGGCTACTGCAATCCGATCCGCTACGACGCGATGGTGAAGGCGGGGACGGTCGACAAGGCCGCCCAGGCCAAGCTGCCCGACACCGCCGGCACACAGCTGCCGACCCTCGACCAGATCACCAAGGCCTCCGACGTGATCACCAAGGGCTGGGCCAGCCAGGTCGGCGCGACGGTCAAGTGACCGACGCCAGCTGAGACGCCCAACGGACCGTTGACCGGCCAGGCCGGTACGGTCGCCAGCGGGGGCCCACCCACGGTGGGCCCCCGAATGGGTCGGCGCGCGATCCTCTCGTGGGTCGGTGTCGTGCCGTTCTTCGTCTTCTCGTTCCTGTTCCTGATCGTCCCGACGCTCTACCTGGTCGTCGGGAGCTTCCTCGACAAGGCCGGCGCCCCGACGCTCCAGAACTACCGCGACCTGCTCGGGGAGCAGACGATCCGGACCTACATGAACGGTCTCGAGATCAGCGCGGTGACGGCCATCGCGGGCTGTGTCTTCGGGTTCCTGCTGGCGTATGCGGTGATCCTGGGCGGCCTGCCGCGCCCGCTGCGCACCGCCTTGATGACGTTCTCCGGCGTCGCCTCGAACTTCGCCGGCGTGCCACTCGCGTTCGCGTTCGTCTTCACCATCGGCCGGGTCGGACTCGCGACCGTGATCCTGCGGGACGTCTTCGGGATCGATATCTACGGGGCCGGCTTCACGATCTACTCGAAGATCGGCCTCGAAGTCGTCTACTTCTACTTCCAGCTGCCACTGATGGTGCTGATCATCGCCCCGGCCATCGACGGCCTGAAACAGGAATGGCGCGAGGCCGCGGAGAACATGGGCGCCACGCCCGCACAGTACTGGCGGATGGTCGCCCTGCCGATCCTGGCGCCGCCGTTGCTCGGCTCGGCGATCCTGCTGTTCGCGAACGCGTTCGGGGCGCAGGCCACCGCCTTCGCGCTGACGGGCGGCAGCCTCGACATCCCGACGATCGCCATCTCCCGTCAGATCCGCGGTGATGTCCTCTTCAACGAGGGACTCGGCTACGCCCTGGCGATGGGCATGGTCGTGATCATGGCCGTGTCGATCGGCCTCTACACCGTCCTCCAACGCCGCACTGAGCGCTGGCTCCGATGAGCAGTGTCGGTGGCGGGACGCCGATCACCGGGGACGCGACCATGCGTCAGGCCCTGTCGCAGTCCGCGACGGTGCCCCGACGGCGGCGCAGCCTCGGCACGATCGTGTGGTGGGTCATATTCCTGGCGGGCGTCGCCTATTTCGTGATCCCGCTGTGGTCCACGTTCATGTTCTCGCTCCAGGCGGAACCGTTCGGTGCTGCCTACACCAACACGCTCGATGACCCACAGTTCGGCTCGACGCTCCTCTACTCGTTCGTCGTCGGCGTGATCACCGTGATCGTCAGCATCGCGATCATGGTCCCGACCGCGTTCTGGGTCCGCCTGCGCGTACCGCGACTGCGGCGGATCGTGGAGTTCGTGACGCTCCTACCGTTCGTGATCCCGCCCGTGCTCCTCGTGTTCGGGCTGATCCGTTCGTACAGCAGCGGCCCCCTGCCCCTGACCAACACCGACATCGGCAGCTCGGCGCTGCTGGTCGCCGCCTACACCGTCCTGTCCTTCCCGTACATGTACCGGGCGGTCGATGTCGGCCTGCGCTCGATCGACGTGCAGAGCCTGACCGAGGCATCCCAGAGCCTCGGAGCCGGCTGGTTCCGGATCCTTTGGTCGGTGATCCTGCCCAACCTGCGCGTGTCGCTGCTGGCCGGCGCGTTCCTGACCCTCGCCATCGTCATCGGCGAGTACACCATCGCGACCTTCCTGGCCCGCCCGGCGTTCGGGCCGTACCTCGCCCTCATCGGCGGCAACAAGGCATATGAACCCGCCGCGGTGTCGCTCATCAGCTTCGCGCTGACCTGGGCGGCCATGGGCGTCATCCAGTACATCGGCCGCGGCACACGGATCTCCGTGGCCGGCGCGCGCTAGGAGGCCTGCACCGCGATGGCGTTCCTCGAGCTTTCCGGGGTCCAGAAGCAGTTCTCGGGCGGGGTCCGGGCCGTCGAGGACTTCAACCTTGCCGCGGAGAAGGGCGAGTTCGTGTCGTTCCTCGGCCCATCCGGCTGCGGCAAGACGACGACCCTGCGGATGATCGCGGGCTTCGAGCAGCCGACCGCAGGCGCGATCCGGATCGACGGGGCCGACATGACCTATGTGCCGCCGAACCGACGGCACGTCGGGATGGTGTTCCAGTCGTATGCGCTGTTCCCGAACATGACGGTCGCCGGGAACATCGGCTTCGGGCTCCGACTGCAACATCGCGCGAAGGAGGCCATCGACAGGCGGGTGACCGAGCTGCTCGAGCTGATCCACCTCGAAGGCCGCGGTGACCGCTATCCGTATCAGCTGTCGGGCGGTCAGCAGCAGCGGGTGGCGCTGGCGCGGGCGCTCGCCATCGAGCCCACCGTGCTGCTCCTCGACGAGCCTCTCTCCGCGCTCGATGCCAAGATCCGGGTCGCCCTGCGGGTCGAGATCCGCGAGATCCAGCGCAAGCTCGGCATCACGACGGTCTACGTGACCCACGACCAGGAAGAGGCGCTCGAGCTGTCGGATCGGATCGTCGTGATGAGCGAGGGGCGGGTCGAGCAGATCGGGACGCCGTTCGAGATCTACAACTTCCCGGCCACCGACTTCGTCGCCTCGTTCGTCGGGACGCTCAACACCGTGCCGGCCAAGGTCGTCGATCCCGCGCGCCGGCGCCTCGCCCTCGCCGGCACCGAGATCGGTACCAGCTCCGAGCTTCAGGACGCTGCCGGCGAGCGGGTGACCGTGGCCATCCGGCCCGAGATGATCCGGCTCGACGGGAGCGATGGCGACAGCGCGAACCACCTCGCCGCGACGGTCCAGGATGTCGCCTTCCTCGGGGCGGTCGTCCGGGTCAGGACGGCGCTCGCCGACGGATCGACCGTGTCGGTCGATACCTTCAACAACCCGAACCTCGCCGTGCCGGCCTCGGGCGCGCCCGTGACGCTAGGCTTCCCCGACGAAGCCGTGCTCGTATTGGGTCGCGAAGCCGCCAAGCACGAGACCGACGCGCTGGCCGCCGCCGAGGCCATGCTCTGACCGTGCCGACGCCGCCGGTGGACCTCACCGGCATCGAGGTCGTCATCTTCGACAAGGACGGCACGCTCATCGACTTCCACGCGATGTGGGGCGGCTGGGCGCGCACCTTGGGCGATCGCCTGGATGCGGCCATCCGCCGGCCGGTGTCGCCCGACGTGTACGCCACGATCGGGTTCGATCCCTCCACGGGCCGGGTCGCGCCCAGTGGCCTGCTCGCGACCGGGACGATGGCCGGCATCGAGGAGACCATCGCCACGGTCCTGCGGCGCTACTGCCCGAGCATCGCAGCAGCCCGCAGGGCGACCCAGGCCGCGTGGTTCCTGCCCGATCCGGCGGACGCGGTGCCGCTGGCGGACCTCCGAACCCTGTTCGCCCGACTGCACGACGCCGGTCGCCGGATCGCCGTCGTCACGACCGACGACCGGACCCCGACCGAGGCGACGCTTCGGGCCCTCGGCGTGCGGCCGCTGGTCGGCGCTCTCGTCTGTGGCGACGACGGGTTCGCCATGAAACCGGCTCCCGACCCGGTCTTCGCCATCTGCCACGCCTTCCGCTCCGAGCCGTCGCGGGTGCTGGTGGTCGGCGATACGCCGGCGGATCTCCAGATGGGCCGGTCGGCCGGCGCTGGCCTGGTGGTCGGCGTGCGGAGCGGGGTGACACCGCCCGCGGACCTCGTCGGCGCCGATGCGCTCATCGGCTCCGTGGGGGACCTGCTCGCGATCGTCTGACGCGGCACGCTCGACTCCGGCGCGGCTCGCTGGTACGAGTGGGCTATCGCCTCGCAACGGCACCAGACCGTACCGTCGCCTTGCCGACCGACATCCGGGCGGCCGGCCCATGGCCGATCCGCCGGAGGCCGTCCGACCGACCCGATGCCCCACGACCGCCCGTCCGTCCACGATCACGAGCCGGCCACGGGCCGGCGTGCCAGCGCCCGGCACACCGAGACCAGCGATCCGACCCGCGCCGAGGCGCTCGGACGCATCGCGGCGAAGGTCAGCGGTCGGCGCGACCTGGCCGGCCTCTTCGACGACATCATCGACGAGGCGTTCGGGCTGTTCGGCGTCGACCGGGCGGGCCTGTGGACCTACGACGCCTCCTCGACCCTTCCGCTGACGCTGGCGGCGCAGCGCGGCCTGACGCCGGTCATCCTCGACGCGGTCGGCCAGCTCCCGCGGGACGCCTCGACCGCGGGGATGACCGCGCTGCGGACGCGGCGGGTCCGGGTCCTCGATCGCGGGTTTCGGTCCACGACGCCGGTCCTGCGCCAGGTCTACCGGTCGATGGGCGTGGGATCGATCTGCTTCGTGCCACTGATCTTCGGGGACGAGGTGCTGGGGCTCCTGGTGCTGTATCACCGCGAGGCGTATCGCTGGACCAGCACCGAACGATCGCTGGCCCGGGCGTTCGGCGATCAGATGGCCATCGCCATCGGCAGCGCCCGACTGGCCGAATCGCGGCGCTCCCTGGCCGAACGCCTGGCGTCGATCGCCGAGCTCGCCGCGAGGCTCAGCGGCCTGCATGATCGGACGGCCATCGCCTGGGCGATCGTCGCCGAGGCGAAGCGCCTGATCGAGCACGACACGATCCGGGTGTACTGGGTCGACCACGCCGCGGGGCTATGCGAACCGATCGCCTTCGAGGGCACCTTCCTCGGCCGAACCGATCCGGACATGTCGACCCTCCGGATGGCGATCGGCGAGGGGCTGACCGGCTGGGTCGCCGCCCACGGCCGGTCATTGCGCCTTGCCGACGCGACCCTCGATCCGCGCGGACTCGTTCTTGGCGACGATCACCGGCCGGAGTCGATGCTGCTCGTGCCGATGGTCCACGACGACCGTGTGCACGGAGTGATCGTCGTGTCGGCCGTCGGCACGGACCGCTTCGACGGCGACGACGAGGTCACCCTGTCGATCTTCGCGGCATCCGCGGTGCAGGCCTTCATCAACGCGGAGAACCTCGAACGCCTGCGACGACAGCAGGACGAGATGGAGCTCCAGCTGGAGGGGCAGCGCCGGCTGCTCGACGTGAACGAACGACTGCTCTCGACGCTCGACCCGGGTGGCGTGCTCGAGCTGATCGCCGACTCCCTGCGGGCCATCGTCCCGTATGACTCGTTGACCATCTACCAGATCGACCGCGATGCCGGCGTCCGTCGCGCGGTCATCGCCCGCGACCGGTTCGCCGACGAGATCCTCGCCGACGAGAGCCCGCTCGGGCCCGGCATCACGGGCTGGGTCATCGACCACGGCGAGGCCGTCCTGTCCAACGCCGCCCACCTCGACCCGCGGTCGGTCCAGGTTCCGGGCACCCCGTTCGAGCCCGAGTCGATGATGGTGGTACCGCTGCTCGTCAGCGGCCAGACGATCGGCACGCTGAACATCGGCCGGCTGGGCGAGGCCGAATCGCATTTCAGCGCCAACGAGTTCGAGCTGACGAAGTTGTTCGCCGGACAGGCGTCGATCGCGATGCAGAACGCGCAGACCCACCGCGAGGTCCAGTTCCGGGCCGAGCAGGACGCCCTGACCGGGCTCCATAACCACGGCGCCTTCCAGCGCGAGCTCGGCGCGGCCGTCGAGGCCGGGCGGCCGTTCGCCGTCCTGATGCTCGACCTCGATGCGTTCAAGCGCTTCAACGATACCCTCGGCCACCCGGCCGGCGACCGGCTGCTGGCCGAGATCGCCGACGCGATGGCCAACGAGACCCGCGACAGCGACCGCCTCTATCGCTACGGCGGCGATGAGTTCGCGGCCATCCTGCCGGGCGCCGATCGGGTCGTCGCGCACGAGGTCGCCGAGCGGATCCGCCGCGCGGTCCGGGAGCGGACCGAGCCGATCGCCCGACGCGCCCATGTCGAGCCGCGACCTCCGGTCACGATCAGCGTCGGCGTCGCCTGTTTCCCCGAGGACGGCCGGACGAAGGATGACCTCGTGGCCGTCGCCGACCGGGCGCTCTACCTGGTGAAGCCCGACCGCGGCCGGCTGGACGGATCCCTCGCGGATCCGTACCTGCGGGCGCTCGACGAGACGGCCCTTGCGCTGCTCGAGCGCAATGACCAGGACGGGCTACTGGGCACGATCCTCGCTCGCGCCACGGCCCTGCTCGGTGCGCCGCACGCGTTCGTCGACCTCGTCGACCCGGACGGGACGGCCCTCGAGCTCCGGGTGGGTACCGGCCTGTTCGCCGACCTCCTCGGCTGGCGGGTCGGCATCGGCGAGGGCATCGGCGGCGAGATCGTGCGCACGGGCCAGCCGCTCATCGTCGACGACTACGACCGCTGGTCGAGCCGACCCATCGACGCACCGACCGATGGCCTCGGGGCCACCGTCGCCGCACCCCTTCGGGCATCCGGCCGGGTGATCGGCGTGCTCGGGCTGTCCGCCGGGCAGACGGACCGGGCGTGGACGCAGCGGGACGTCGATGCCCTGTCGAGCTTCGCGCGGCTCGCGTCCATCGCGCTCGACAACGCTCAGCTCGCGGCGGTCGCCCAGCGGGGCGCCCTGTACGACCCGACGACGGGACTACCCAACCGGGAGTTGCTGTCGGACCGGATCGCCCACGCCCTGGCCGGCCACCGACCCGACGACGATCAGACGATCGCGGTGATGCTGCTCGATCTCGACCGGTTCAAGGTCATCAACGAGACGCTCGGTCATGCGGCGGGCGATCGACTCCTGGTCGCGGTCGGCCAGCGGCTGGTCCGAAGCCTACGGCCGGGCGACACCGTCGCTCGCTTCGGGGGCGACGAGTTCGGCCTCGTGCTCGATCCGGTCGCCGATGCCTCCGACGCCAACCGGATCGCGGATCGCATCGCCGGCGAGCTGAGCACACCGTTCCCGCTCAACGGCCGGGACTGGTTCATCAGCGCCTCCATCGGCATCGCCCTCGCTGCGCCCGGACGAGGCACGCCCGACGAGCTCCTTCGCGAGGCCGAGATCGCGATGGTCCGGGCCAAGGGCGATTCGTCGCGCCGCTCGTTCATCTTCGAGCCGTCGATGAGCGATCAGACGCTCGAGCGGCTGGACCTCGAGAGTGACCTGCGTCTCGCCATCGAGCGCGAGGAACTCCGGGTCCACTATCAGCCCATCGTGTCGCTGGCGGATCGGACGATCGTGGGACTCGAAGCGCTGGTCCGCTGGCAGCACCCGATTCGCGGCCTCGTCCCGCCACTCGCCTTCATCCCGCTGGCCGAGGAGACCGGGCTGATCGTGCCGCTCGGCCGGTGGGTGCTCGAGGCGGCCTGCCGGGAGGCCGCCGGGTGGAACGAGGCCCGTCGCCGAGGCGCACCGCCGCCGCTGTTCGTCTCGGTCAACCTGTCAGCGCGACAGTTCACCCAGGGCGACCTCGTCGACGACGTCGCGGGGATCCTGGCCCGGACCGGGCTGGCGCCACATGCCCTCGAGCTCGAGATCACCGAGAGCGTGTTGATGGACCAGACCGACGCCGGCATCCGCGCCCTGCGCGAGCTGCGCGGCCTCGGCGTGCGCCTGGTCCTCGACGACTTCGGGACCGGCTACTCGTCGTTGTCCTACCTGAAGCACCTGCCACTCGACACGATCAAGGTCGACCGCTCGTTCGTGGCGGGCATCGAGGGAGCGGCCGACCGCTCGATCGTCGATGCCGTCATCGCGCTGGCGCACGGCCTTGGCATCGGCGTCGTCGCCGAGGGCATCGAGACCGAGGCCCAGGCCGCCCGCCTGCTGGAGCTCGGCTGCGACCTCGGGCAGGGCTATCTGTTCAGCCGACCACTCCCGGCCGACCGGGCCGCTGCGGTCCTCGGCCGCAGCGACGACCCGCGCGGAGCCGGTCGACGGGTCCTGCGTCGGGTGGTCTGAGCGGCGTCAGTCGCGGCTGCCGAAGAGGCGCAGCAGGAACAGGAACAGGTTGACGAAGTCCAGGTACAGCTGCAGCGCGCCCAGGACCGCCGCCTTCTCCATCGAGCCGGTGGCGATCGCCAGCTGGCCGCTTTGGATGCGCTGGACGTCGTACGCCGTGAGCGCGGTGAAGATCACCACCCCGGCGATCGAGATGACCAGGCTCAGCGGACCGCTCGCCAGGAACGCGTTGAGGAGCGACGCGACGATGATCCCGATGAGGCCGACGAACAGGATCCCGCCAAGGCCCGCCAGCGACCGCTTGGTCACGTGGCCGTACACGGCGGCGCCGCCGAACACCGCCGACGCCGACAGGAACGCGGTCGCCACCGACGCTCCGGTGAAGCTCGACACGATGAGTCCGATCGTGATCCCGAGGGCGGCGGCGTAGATGAAGAACAGCCCGAGCGCCACGGTGGCGCTGATCCGGTTGATGCCCCAGCCGATGGCGACGACCAGCGCGAGCTGACCGATCAGCAGCAGGAAGTAGTTGCCCGCGGCGAACTCAAGCAGCCGCTCGTTGCTCTGCACGACGAACGCGACGCCGGCACTGACGAGCAGGCCGACGAACATCCACAGGAAGGCCTGGGTGAGGAACGCCTGCGCGAGGCGGGCATCCGGCCGGACTGCCGCGACCGGGCCGGCAGGGACGCCCAGGACGCCGGGGGCCTGACGGGGGCTGGTGAAGGGGTCGGAGGTGCGCTGGTCACTCATGGAGGGTCGCTCCTTGGTCGAGGGATCGAGGGCTGGACGGGTCGGATGAGAAGACGTTCGTCGCTGGCTTCCGCTTCACCACATCAATCCGGCGTCGCGCGGATCCCAGCGCTCGGCCAGTAGCGTGACCTTGACATCGTGCTCGACCACCGACTCGACCTGCTCCTTCACCTGGGCGATCATCGACCCGGCATACGGGCAGAACGGGGTGGTCAGGATCATCTTGATCTCGGTCGAATCCGGCCCGAGCAGGATCTGCTTGATCAGCGCCAGCTCGACCACGTTCATGCCGATCTCGGGGTCGACGACGGCCCGGAGCGCGTCGAGGATCGCGAGCTCGGTGGCGCGTCGTTCGGCGTCGAAGGCGGGCGCGTCGGCGGTCGGCGCGACGGGCTCGGCGGTCGGGGTATCGGTCGTTCGGGTATCGGTCATGCGGTCGGGACTCCGGAGCGTGCTGCTGCGACAGCGTAGCACCGACTCCGGCAGGGGCCGGCCGAGGGACTCAGGCGGTCTTGACCACGATGCCTGGCAGTCGGTACTGCGACGGCAGACTGGCGGCCTCGGCGTCGGTGTAGCCAGGCCCGCTCAGCGAGCCGTCCGCCTCGAAGAAGTCCGCGTACCGCTCACGGTGCTGGCTGGCGTAGGTGAAGGCCGCGGCGACGCCCACCCGACGCAGCTCGGGATGGTCGGTCAGGATCCGTTGGAGGTCGTAGCCGTTCGCGCGCAGCTCCAGCAACTGGCGGACCGTGAGGCGCGATCCGTAACAGAACGGCTCGCCATTCATGACCAGCGGATCCTGCTGCACCCACTTGATCGTCATCCGCCGCTCACCCGCCCTTGTAGATGAACTGCAGGAAGGCGTTGCGCTTGCGGGCGTCCCCGGCGAGCCGGCGATGCCAGCGGTACTGGGTGATGGCGGCATCGATGGCCCGGTCGGCGACGGGCATCTCGCTGGGTGTCAGGACCGTCCCGAGCGTGGCGCGCAGCCCCTCGCACAGGTTGATGAGGTCATCGAGTGGGACGCGCTTCCGCCGATAGACCGGCGATGTCCAATCGGCGTACTCGCGCATCGGGGTCGGATCGTCGGCGGCCACGCACATCGCGATGCGATCAGCCAGCAGTTCGGCATCCCGCAGACGACCACGAAGACCGTCCTCGTCGGTGCGCTCTCGAAGCGTCCGATCACGGTCGATCGCGACCGCCAGCGCCTGGGCGGCGAGGGTCGATGCCGACGCGCGGATCCGCCCAGCAGCGCCCGGCGATCCGGCGGTCAGATCCAGGGGCGGACGGCCGAGGCTCGGGTGGCTCACGATCGGAGAGTCTAGCGTCCGGTCGGACCCGCCGCCATGCACAGTCCGGCTAGGATGCGGCGCATGACCGACCGCGGGGGACCGACACCACCGCCCGATGCGCCCGGCGAACGACGCCCAGGACGGCTCCTGGAGCGGCCGCCGTCGGATCGGTATCGGATCGCGGAGCCCGAGCCCGCTCCGGCGGCCCGCGGCGGGTCGGTCGGCCGAGGCGTGGCGCTGGGTGTCGTGGTGGCGATCATCGGGGCTGCCGCGGTGACCGTCACCGGCGGCATCCTGACCATCACGGCGGGCCTCCTGGTGATCGCCGCGGCGGCCGGCTGGGGCGTGGGCCTCGCGATGCGGCTCGGGACAGGCGACGCCATGGATCGTCCGGCTCGGATCAGGTGGGCGGTCCTGGTCGCCGTCCTTGGGCTGACCCTGGGGCAGGTCGGACTCTGGCTGCTCGCTCGGCAGGAGGGTGGGGTCATGGGCCTCACCGACTACCTCGGCGAGGTCTTCGGCGTCCTCGTGCCGCTGGAGGTCCTTTTCGCGATGGTCGGGGCCTGGTGGGCCGCGCGGTGACCGACGAAGCGACCGCGCCGGTTGCGTCCGGCTACGCGTTCCGTCACCCCACCGAGGCCGACTACCCCGCGATCGTCGGTGTGGTCGACGAGTGGTGGGGCGGGCGGCGGATGCGCGCGATGCTGCAGCGCGTGTGGTTCCAGCACTTCACCGGCACGTCCTGGATCCTCGAAACCGGCGACGGTCGATTGGCGGGCTTCGTCGTCGCGTTCGTGAGCCAGGACGACCCGACGACCGGCTACGTGAAGATGATCGCGGCCGATCCCAATCGACGACGGGTCGGTGTCGGCCGGGCGTTGTACGAGCGGGTGTTCGACGACATGCGCGGGCGCGGCGTGCGCCGGGTGCAGGCCATCACCTGGCCTGGCAACCGGGGCTCGGTCGACTTCCATCGATCGATGGGGTTCGAGGTGGACGCGGGCGAAGGCTCGATGCGGCTGTACGGCACCCCTGCCTACCCCGACTACGACGGCGAGGGCGAGGATCGCGTGGTCTTCACGCGAGAGCTCTGAGCTCGGGGGAACCAGCGCACTCCGGGCGGTGTACTCCGGGCACCTGGGCTTCCTGCCCCGGCCTGGAAAGGAGTCGTCCGATGACGCGTCGGATCGCCGGCAGTGTCGCTGCCATCGCCTTCCTGCTTGCGCTGGCGGCGCCGGTGATGGCCGGCGGCTGGGCCGACATCGTCGCCGATGCCCAGACCGGGCCACCCCCGATCGAGGGGCGCCCCATCGTGATCGGCTTCAAGGTCATGCAGCACGGGGTCACGCCGGCGCCGTGGGAGACGGCCACCGTCCATCTCGCCGAGGCCAGCAGCGGCGACTCGATCGAGGTCGTCGCCACGAACGATGATCCGAACGGGCATTTCAGCGCGTCAGTCACGCTCCCGCATGCCGGCTTCTGGAGTTGGCACGTGACCCTCGCGAACCTCCAGAGCACGCAGGTCCCGCCGACGGTCAGTGTCAGGGCCGCGGACGGTCGCGCCCCGATCGTCGAACCTGCCACGCTGTTCGCCGCGATCGACCGAGCCAAGGACGAGATCCGCGATCAGGTGGAGTCCCAGGTCGGTCAGCAGGTCGACGAACTCGGGCAGCGGGTCGACGTCGCACGAGCCCGGATCACCTCACTGGAAGCGCAGGTCAACGTATTGCGCGACGAGAAGACGAGGCTGGCCACGCGCGTGGCAGCGATGGAGTCTGGCGACGCGCGGCTGCCGGTCCTCGCGATCGTCACGCTCGCCGTGTTGGCGGGTGCGGTCGCCGGGTTCTCGATGACCTGGCTCGCCGGACGGCCCGGGGTGACGCCGACGGCGGTTCCCGGCACCGCTGCACACGGCCCGGGCCCGGCCTGAGGTCCACGGCCGCATGGCGCCCGATACTCAGGCGTTCCCGCCGCAGGACCCGTCAGCGCTGCATCCGGTCCGGTCGCGGCGCTCGCCGCTCGCCGTGGTCCCGGTGCTCATCCGCCCGCCGGCGCGCCTCGGCCAGCCGGTCGGCCAGCGCAGGGTCGGGCGGCAGGCCGGCCCGGCCCGGTGGCCGATCAAGCCCCTTCTGGATCGTGGCGTCGCCGTCACCCGGCGCCTCGGGCGCCGTCCCGCTCCCGAGCCCACCGCCCGTCCGGCCGACGAACGGCATGTCCTTGTGCTCGACGGCGTCGAGGCTCATCCGCAGGGCGGCGGTCTTCTGGGTCGCGACCTCCCGGACGTAGGCCGCCTCCTCGTCGGGGGTCATCGGCCGGCCACGGACGATCGAGGTCGGCTTGCCGACCATGAGCCAGGCGAGGTGATAGCGGTCCATGCTGCCCCACGCCGCTGCAAGCAGATCGTCGGACAACTGGAGCCAGACCTGCAGCGCGCCCAGCGACGGTTGCTCGCCGAGCCGCTCGCCCTCCGACACCAGCTGCCGGGTCCGCGCGATCAGCTCGTCGCGCGTCATCGACCGCGCACCGGGGCCTGGTCGGCTCGGGCCGAGTCGATCGGGGCCGCACGTTCGGTGCCGGCCACCATGGCCTCGCGAGCCGCTCGGGCTTGCAGGGTCCAGGGGCCTGGTCGGCCATCGCCGATCGGCGCGCCGTCGAAGGCAGTCACCGGCAGGATGCCGGCCACGCTCGAGGACAGGAAGGCCTCCTGTGCCCCGGCCAGATCGCGGCGCACCAGTCGAGCCTCCACGGGCCGGAGGCCGGCGCGCGCCGCCCACGCGAGCAACCACGATCGGGTGGTGCCGGGCAGGATCGCGCAATCGAGCGACGGTGTCGCAAGCTCGGTGCCGCCGTCCTGGGTTCCTGTCGACCTCACGAGGAAGATGTTGGCCGACGTCGACTCGGACAGGTGGTCATCGATGGTCAGGAACAGGGCGTCGTCGGCGCCGGCCCGTCGGGCTTCGAGCCGGGCATAGACGTACTCGGCACGTGACGTGGTCTTGAGCGTCGCCAGCGGGTTGGCTGGATCGCGCCGGACGGCCGACGTGACGAGGTGCAGGCCGCGCTCGAGATGGCTGGCCGGGGCGGCCTCGACCGGCCAGGCCTGGATGGCGATCGTGACCGGCACGTCCTCGTGCGGGGGCAGGACTCCGCGCGTCCGGTACGGGCCCCGCGAGACGGTGATCCGGATGGATGCATCACCGGTCTCGCCGTCGAGCCCTTCTGCGGCCAGGAGCGCCGCGATGCCGTCGGATAGCGACCGGTCGACGTCGTCCGGCAGCGTCAGGTCGAGCCCCGCGGCCGAGCGGTGCAACCGGGCGACGTGCGCATCGAGCTCGGTCACTCGGCCGGCCCGCGCCCGGAGCGTCTCGAAGATGCCGTCGCCGAGCTGGAAGCCGCGATCGAACACCGAGAGATGCGGTCCGTCGGCGGGTCGAACCGCGCCGTCGAGCCAGACGTACCGAGGTCCTCGAGGAGGCGCGGTGCTCACGCGATCTCCTCGCCGCCGATCGCTCCGAGCGGGCCGTGCGCCTTGGCGACCGTCTCGTCCCACTCCGCCCGGGGATCGCTGCCCCAGGTGATGCCACCACCGACATGCAGCGTCATCCGCCGACCATCGGCGACGAACGTTCGGATCAGGATGCTGGTCTGCATCGCGCCGTCCGGGCCGACCCAGCCGAGCGCGCCGGTGTACGGGCCGCGTCGCACGGGCTCGAGCTCCTCGAGGATCTCCATCGCTCGGATCTTCGGGGCCCCGGTGATCGACCCACCCGGGAAGGCCGCGGCGAGGAGGTCGAAGGCGTCACGCCCGGGCGTCAGCCGCCCGGTCACGGTCGACACGAGGTGCTGGACAGCGGCCGTGCGCTCCAGGCGGCAGAGTCTGGGCACCCTGACCGACCCGGGGCGGCAGACGCGACCGAGGTCGTTGCGCAGAACGTCGACGATCATCACGTTCTCAGCACGGTCCTTGGCACTGCCCAGCAGCTCGCAGGCCAGCGCCCGATCCTGCTCGCGGTCCCGGCCCCGCGGCCGGGTGCCCTTGATCGGATCGCTCGCGACGATCCCGCTGGCATCCAGGGACAGGAACGGCTCGGGTGACGCCGACAGCAGGGCCCGTGGCCGGCCGGTCTCCGCTGACGCCCCGATGTCGAGATACGCCGAGAAGAGGGACGGGTCACCGGTCCGGAGGTGGCGGTAGGGCTCCCACGGATCGCCATCGAATGGCGCCTCGAGCCGGCGGGTCAGGTTGGCCTGGTACAGATCGCCCCGGGCGATGTGGTCCCGGACTCGCTCGACGCGTCCCTCATACTCGGCCCGCGACAGCGACGAACGGAATCGAAGGGGTCCCCGCGGATCGGCGGTGAGACCGAGATCATCGGGCTGGTGCGGTCCGGCCGTCGACGCCACCGGGCTGCGCGGGACGGGTGCGGTCAGCCGGGCGTGGACGTCATCGAGGCGGCGGGCGGTGCGGCGGGCGTCGCCATCGAGCGCTCGGGCGGCCAGCCAGGCGTGCCCCGTCCGTCGGTCCCACGCCACGACCCAGTCGTGGAGTGCCAGCCGAAGCGGCGGCAAGCCCTGGTCGTCGGCGGCGATCGATGGCAGTCGCTCCAGGGCGTGGCCCAGGTCGTAGCCGAGGAACCCCACCAGGCCGCCAAGGAACGGCGGGGCGTCGGCCGGCACGACGGCCGTGGCATCGAGACGGGCGAGCAACCGGCGCGCCACCGCGAATGGGTCCGGGCCGGCAGCGGGGGCCTCCAGGACGGCGATGGGATCGGCCGTGAGGTACGTCCAGCGGGCGTTCCGTCCAGGGCGCGCACTCTCGAGGAGCGCCAACCCGGGCAGGTCGCGGAATGCCTCCGCAGCGTCGATGGGGCGGGTGGCTGCGACGCGGTCGGAAAGGCGTCGCAGCCGCAGGGTCGCGGCCCCGGCGCCGGGGCTGTTCGGTCCGACAGGGATCACGCCCGGGATGATACGGCCGGCCACCGGAACGTCGGCTTCCCGGCGGGTCCGGCTTCGCTACGCTCTCCCGATGCGTGCACGTGATCTCGGCATCCGCATCGGCCTGGGCACCCCGGGTCCGCTCGACGCGATCACCGATGTCGCCGGGGTCACGGTCGGCCATACGACGCTGATCCGCGGTGATGGTCCGCTCGTCGTCGGTCAAGGTCCGGTGCGGACCGGGGTGACCGTCGTGTGCCCACGTGGCGCCGCGGCTGTGCACGAACAGGTGTTCGCGGGGGCGCACCGGCTCAACGGCAACGGCGAACTGACCGGTCTCGAGTGGGTCCGTGAATCGGGCACGCTCACGACGCCGATCGCGATCACCAACACGCACAGCGTGGGCGTCGTCCGGGACGCGTTGGTCGCGGTATCGGTCGAGGGGGACGACGCGCCGTGGTCCCTTCCGGTCGTCGGCGAGACGTACGACGGGTTGCTCAACGACATGAACGGGTTCCACGTGACCGGGCAGGACCTCCGGTCGGCGCTCGCGGCCGCCGGCGATGGGCCGGTGGCCGAGGGCACGGTCGGCGGCGGGACCGGCTCGGTCTGCCACGAGTTCAAGGGCGGCATCGGTACTGCGTCCCGGGTCATCGCCCCCGAGGCGGGTGGGTTCACGGTCGGAGTCCTGGTCCAGGCGAACTACGGCAGGCGGTCCTGGCTCCGAGTCGATGGTGTCCGCGTCGGCGAGGCCATCGCGACGAGCGAGGTCCCAAGCCCGTACGACGCGCTCCGATCCGGTCCGTCGCCTGGGTCCGGGTCGATCATCGTCGTCGTCGCGACGGACGCGCCGCTGCTGCCCCACCAGTGCGAACGACTCGCGCAGCGGGCGGGCCTCGGCATCGCCCGGGTCGGCGGCACGGGCGGCCATACCAGCGGCGACCTGTTCATCGCCTTCGCCACCGGCAATCGACTGCCGCGCGCCGGACGTGACGACGACCCCCGGGGGCTCGCCACCTACGAGGTCCGTGCGGTCGGTGACCTCGTCATCGATCGGCTGTTCGATGCGGTCATCGAGGCGACCGAGGAGGCCATCCTCAACGCGCTCGTCGCGGCCACCACGGTGGTGGGGCGTGATGGCATCACGGCGCACGCCATCCCCCACGATCGACTCGTCGAGGTCATGCGCGCGGCGGGTCGATGATCGTCCGCTCCGCGACCTCGTCCGACATCTCGGCGATGGCGGCGATCCTCGAGGCCAACGGTGAGACCGATTCGTGGCCGGACGTCCCAGGTTCGCCATACCTCGAGCATCTCGTCGGCAGGCCGGCCACGCGGCCGCTCGTCGGTGAGGTCGACGCGGTCGTGGTCGGCTGGGGCGCTTCGATCGAGGTCGGCGGGCCCCGGCGTCGGTTCATCACCGACCTGTTCGTCGACCCCGTGCAGCAATCCAGAGGCGTCGGCCGCGCCATCCTGGCCGATCTGGTCGACGGGGCCGACGAACGGCTGACCTTCTCCTCGGGAGATCAGCGGGCGCTGGGCGCATACATCCGGACCGGCATGCGCCCGTGGTGGCCGGTGCTGTACGTGACCGTGCCCGGGACGGCCCTGCAGGGGGTCGCCGACGCGGCGATGGGCGTCGCGGTCGCGGCCGAGCGAGCGGATGTCGCCGAGACCGCGCGGTGGTCACAGGCCTGGACGGGGATGGACCGCCGCGCCGACTTCGACTACGACGCGCGGCTTCCGGACGCCGCTGGCTGGCTCATCCGCGTGCACGGGGAGCCGGCGGCAGTCGCCTGGAGCCGGCGGCGGCGAGACGGGACAGGTCGAACCCTCGTCCACGCCACGATGGCGCCCTCGGGGGATCCCGTCGCCGTGGCCCTCGGCGTCATGAGGGCGGCGATCGACGACGCGGGGACACTGTCGTGCACGGTCCCGGGACCGCACCCGGCGCTCCCGTGGCTGCTCGATCACGGGGCGCGCATCGTCGATCGGGACACGTACTGCGCCACGGATCCCGGATTGCTCGACCCTGAGCGGATCCTCCCCGACCCGGGATTCCTGTAGGGGCGGGCGACCCGCCGCCGGTCAGTCGACGGCCACCGGCACGGGCTTTTCGATGGGCACGCCGATCAGACTGCCGTATTCGGTCCAGCTGCCATCGTAGTTGCGCACCCGGTCGTACCCGAGCAGCTCGTGGAGCACGAACCATGAATGGGACGATCGTTCACCGATCCGGCAGTAGGCGATGACATCCTTGTCGGGGGTGATGCCCTTGGCCGAATAGAGGGCGGCCAGTTCATCGGTGGACTTGAACGTTCCGTCCTCGCGCACCGTCTGCGCCCACGGGATGCTGGCCGCGCCGGGGATGTGCCCGGCCCGCTGGGCCGTCTCACTCATGCCGGGCGGGGCGATGATCTCGCCGTTGAACTCCGCCGGCGAGCGGACGTCGACGAGCGCCAGCTCCGGATCGCCGAGACGCGGCAGGATGTCGTCGCGGAACGCGCGAAGCGCGAAGTCGGGCTCGGGTAGCTCGTAGTCGGTGCGGTCGTAGCTCGGCACATCGACCGAGAGAGGCAAGCCCTGATCGAGCCAGAACTTGCGACCCCCGTCGAGGATCCTCACCTTGGTGTGGCCGTAGAGCTGCAGCTGCCAGTACGCCCAGGCCGCAAACCAGTTGTTGTTGTCGCCGTACAGCACGATGGTCGTGTCGGGGCCGATCCCGGAGCGCTGGAGGAGCTGGCTGAAGTCCTCGCGAGAGGCGATGTCCCGGCGCACGCCGTCGGACAGCTGACTCGTCCAGTCCCAGGCCACGGCGCCCGGGATGTGGCTCTGGTCGTAGGCGGTCGTGTCGACGTCGACTTCGACGAATCGCACGCTCGGGTCCGTCAGATGCTCCTGGGCCCAGACGGCGTCGACGAGGGCGCCGGTCGCGGTGTCGTGATGACTCATGTCGGGGTTTCCTCTCGGTTGGACGCGGAACGAACGAGGGTGGGTCGCGGCCTCGCGGCGTCGCGGGTCAGTCGCCGGACGGTCGGTCGCGGCGGCTGAACTCGGTCAGCCGCTCGGTACAGTCGGCGGCCGCGCGCTGTGCCTGGCGGACGATCCACGGATCGACCCGGCTCGAATCCTCGATCGCGACGGTCGGGCCGCTCGGCCCATCCGCGACCACGATGCCCGTCGTGTTGCGATAGTCGGCCATCCAGTTGGCTTGGAGCTGGAGCGCGACGTCCGCGACGACGCTCACGGGGAACAGCCAATCGAGGTAGGACGCGTCGAGCCGGTCGGCGATGTCGGCCAGCCGGATCGGTCGATCGCGCTCGAGCCGGGCGAGGAGGTCGATCACCCGCAGGGTCGTGAATGGGTCGCCCGACTCGGCGACGGTCGGCGGCGTCATGACGGGGTCGGGCATCCCGGCGGGTGCCGGCCGAAGGGGGCCGAGCCCGATCGCGGCGAGGGAGACGTCGGTCACGCGGTGGGGATCTCCGAGTCATTCACTAGGGATTGGAGAGTCTAGCGCGGACTCGACGACGAGGTCCAGGACCATCGATCGGCCACGGCGCCAACCGACACGCCGCCACCGGACCGGGTCCCGCAAACGAACCTTCATCCCTCCACGTCCCTCCCCTGAACCGATCTGGGGCATCCTTCGCGTTGCCGGGCACCTGTCCGGCGCCGTCCGCGCGGCGATCGCGCGGGCCGACCGTCTCGACCGTGCGAGTTCGATGCCACCGATGGACACCGACCAGATCCCGACCCGACCGACCTCCGACGATGAGCCGCCAGGTACGACCTCCCTCGTGCCCGGCCCCTCCCAGGCTCTGACGTCACCGGCGGTCGATCGAGGAAGCCGGTCGGCGCTGATCGGCGCGGTCGTCGGCATCGCATTGATCGTGACGTTCACCGCCGGGATCGGGGTCGGCCGACTCGTGGGACCCACCGGAGCCACGAACGGCCCGACCCCGAACCCTGCGTCCACGGCCTCCCAGGGCCCGACGGACTTCGGCCTGATCAAGGAGGCCTGGGACACACTGCACCAGCAGTACGTGGCGCGCGACGAGCTCGACGACACGTCCCTCATCTACGGGGCGATCAAGGGCATGACCAACGCCGTCGGCGACACGGGCCACACCGACTTCATGACCGCCGCGGAGCGTGTGCAGCGCAACGACTCGTTATCCGGGTCGTACGTCGGGATCGGCGTGCGCATCGAGCCCGACGCCAGCGGCCGACCGAAGATCATCGGGGTGTTCGATGGCAGCCCGGCTGCCAAGTCGGGCCTGACGGTCGACGATGTCATCGTCAAGGTCGACGGTCGGTCGACCGAAGGCAGCTCGATCGATGAGGTCGCAGGCTGGGTCCGCGGGGAAGCCGGCACCACCGTGGACATCACGACGGTGCACGGCGCTACTGGTCCGGAACGAACTGTGACCATCGAGCGCGCCGATGTTCCCGTCGATCCCGTCAGCTGGGCCATGGTCCCTGGCACGACCACTGCCCTGATCCGGCTCGAGCAGTTCTCCAACGGCGCGGCGGACGAACTGGTCGCCGCGCTGAAGGCGGCCCGGAAGGCCGGCGCCGACCGGTTGGTGCTCGACCTGCGCGCCGACCCGGGTGGCTACGTCAACGAGGCGGTCGGCGTCGCGAGCCAGTTCCTCACGAGCGGCTTGGTGTACATCGAGCGCGACGCCAACGACAAGCGCACCGAACACCCGGTCTCGCCGGGTGGCGTCGCCACCGACATCCCCCTGGTCGTCGTGGTCGACGGCAACACGGCCAGCTCGGCCGAGATCGTGTCGGGCGCGCTCCAGGACGCGGGACGGGCCAAGATCGTCGGAGAGACGACGTTCGGGACCGGGACGGTCCTCGGCGAATTCGCGCTCTCGGACGGGTCGGCGCTCCGGATCGGCACCGTCGAGTGGCTGACCCCCACCGGCCGGAGGATCTGGCACGAGGGGATCGCCCCGGACGTGCCGGTCAAGATGGCTGACGGCACGACGCCGCTATCACCGTCGGACATCGCCAAATTGACGACATCGGCGGCGAGCAGCCCACCGGACGCGCAGCTCGGAAAGGCCTTCGAGCTCGTCCGCAGCGAGAACGTCGCCACCCGCTGACGCTTCTCTCGTCGATCACCCACGAGGGACGCCCGTCCGGATCGTCGCTGATCCACAGATCCCGTCCCGGCCCGCCGACCTAGCATCGGATCCGTGGGCACGCTTGATGGCAAGGTCGCGCTGATCAGCGGCGGCGCCGGGGCGATCGGATCGGCGACCGCGCGCCGGTTCCTCGACGAAGGAGCCACCGTCGCGCTGGCCGATCTGGATCGGGACGCGCTCGAGTCGGGCGCCCGCCGCCTCTCGGCACCGGCCGACCGGCTCCTCACCGAGCGCGTCGACGTGACCGACGATGCCAGCGTCCGCTCCATGGTCGAGGCTGTCACCGACCGGTTCGGGCGGATCGACGTGCTGTTCTCCTGCGCCGGCGTGCTCCTGACCGGGTCCGTCGTCGACGCGAACCTCGAGGACTGGCATCGGACGATCGCGGTGAACCTGACCGGACCGTTCCTGCTATCACGGCACGTCGTTCCAGTGATGATCGCGCACGGTGGGGGTGCCATCGTCCACATGGCCTCCACCGCGGGGCTGGTCGCCGAGACCGGGATCGCCGCCTACTGCGCCAGCAAGGGCGGGGTGGTCATGCTCGCTCGGCAGATGGCCGTCGATCTGGCCCGCCAGGGCATCCGGGTCAACGTCGTCTGCCCCGGCTGGATCGACACCCCATTCAACGATCCCGCCATCGAGCGATCCGGAGGGCGAGCCGCGCTGGACCCGTTCGTCGATGTCATGGTGCCGATGGGCCGCCAGGGCGATCCGGCGGAGGTCGCCGACGTCGTGGCGTTCCTGGCCTCCGACGGAGCTCGACTGATGACCGGCTCGGTCGTCGTCGTCGACGGTGGGTTGACCGCGCAGTAGCCAGTCACCGTTCAGGGCCCGGCCACAACGGATGGCCGCGGCAACTGTCGACCGGCCCCATTGAAGGCCACCCTCGGGGTCCGTAGCGTCCGGCGCCAACGCGGGGGAACCCCCACGAGGAGGATCAGCATGGGCGAAGCGGTCGCGACGCCGGGGATCACCACGGATGCCCCGGCCCGGATCTTCAGCCGCGAGTCCTCCGGACTCGTCCGCGTCGGTTCACCGTGGCGGATGTTGCTGCTCAATGTCGCGAACATCGGTGTCGTCTACATCATGTTCACGTACTGGGCACACCCCGCGGTGTTCCCCCAGAGCAATCTGCTCGTGGCGATCCCCGTCGCGGCCGCGATGGCCATCTTCTTCAACCTGCTGTACGGCATGTTCGCGGCGATCATGCCGAGGACCGGCAGCGAATACGTCTTCCTGTCGCGGGCGCTGCATCCGGCGTTGGGATTCATGGCCAGCTTCGCGGCGGCCACCAGCCAGGCCTTCTATGTCGGCATCGGCGGGTACTGGATCAGCCAATACGTCCTCGGTCCACTGTTCTCCGCCTACGGGGCCGTGAGTGGGAACGCCACGATGACCTCGATCGGGACGTGGGCCAGCGATCCCCAGACGCACTTCATCTTCGGCACGCTGTTCGTGATCCTCGTGGCCGCCCTCAACATCCGCGGCCTGCGGGCGTATCTCCGGTTCCAGGACATCAACTGGATCATCGGTGCGCTGACGGGGGTGCTCCTGGTGGTCATCTTCCTGTTCGCGTCGGCGACCGCGTTCCAGGCGGGCTTCGACCGGTACGCCGCCGCGGTCGGCATCCCGACCTACCAGGGCACGCTCGATCTGGCGGCCAAGAGCGGCATGCCGACGGGCTTCAGCCTCACCGATACGCTCGGGATCATCCCGATCATCTGGCTGATCTCGTGGGCGTCGACCTACATCGGCGGCGAGGTCCGCACCCCGGTCAAGACCCAACTGCGCGCGACCGTCGGCGGCATGCTGCTGTACGCCGGCATCGCCCTCGGCCTCTTCTTCGCCATCTCGCGCCCCGTCAGCGTCGAGTTCAACCAGGCCCTGACCTGGCTCAGCTACAACTACGCCGGCGACCAGACGGTCGAGGCCTATCCGGTCTTCATCCTCTATGCCGGGGTGCTGATCGACAACCTCGCGCTGTTCCTGCTGGTCGGCGCCGGGCTGGTGATCTGGAGCTATCTCTGGATCCCATCGGCGATGCTCATCGCGACCCGGGCGATGTTCGCCTGGTCGTTCGACCGGGTGATGCCCGACAAGCTGTCCGAGGTCCATCCGAAGTACAACTCGCCGTGGGTCGCGGTCATCGTGGTCGCGGTCGTGGGCGAACTCTTCCTGATCCTGTACCACCTGGGCGTGTTCCAGTTCCTGACGCCGGCGTTCGCCTACTACGTGGTCTTCTGGCTCGTGTCCCTGTGCGGCCTGCTGTTCCCGTTCATGCGCCACACCGCTCCGCTGCTCAAGGGCAGCGCGGTCGATTGGCGGATCGCCGGGATCCCGCTCATGGCCATCTGCGGGGCGGTCGGCCTGGTGTTCTTCACGATCGGCCTCTACTTCATGCTGACCAACGACCTCTTATTCCTCAACAGCCCGCAGCAGCTCGTCACCACGGCACTGCAGTTCATCGTGCCGCTGATCCTGTTCTACGTCGCTCGCTGGTATCGGGCCCGACAGGGGATCGGCCTCGACGCGGCATTCAAGGAGATCCCGCCCGAGTGACGGCCGGCGCGGAGCGAACGCTCTTCTACGTCGCCGACATCCACGGCTCCGATCTGTGCTTCCGCAAATGGTTGAATGCCGGCCGGTTCTATGGGGCCGACGTCCTCATCATCGGTGGCGACCTCACCGGCAAGATCCTGGTCCCGGTCTACCCGGCGTCGGGGAACGGCGCCGGTGGGTGGACGGCGACCTGGAAGGGCCGCGCGGTGGCACTCGAGACCCGAGCCGACATCGAACGGTTCAGCCAGAGCGCCCGTGACGAAGGCGCCTACGCCTACCTCACCACGCCAGAGGAGGTCGCCGAGATCCGGGCGTCGCCGGACCGAGAGCGCGAGGTGTTCACGAGACTGAAGCTGGCCGCCCTCGAGGCGTGGGTCGCGCTCGCCGACGAGCGCCTGGCCGGCGGGCCGGCCCGGGCGCTGGTGATGGCCGGCAACGACGATCCACCAGAGATCGATGCGCTGCTTGCGACGTCCCGCCAGCTCGAGGACGTCGGAGGCAGGGTCGTCGAGCTGGCGCCGGGGATCGCCATCGCGTCCCGAGGCGAATCGACCCCGACGCCCTGGCATACGCCGCGCGAGCTCGAGGACGAGGTGCTGGGCGACCGGGTGCGCCAGCTCGTCGCCGACATGCCACGGCAGGGCACCACGATCTGGAACCTGCATATGCCACCGCATGCCACCGGCATCGACAGTGCGCCCGAGCTCGACGAAGGGTTCCAGGTCCAGTACGACGGGAGCGGGGAACCACGCATGCACCCGGTCGGCAGCCAGGCCATCCGCTCCCTGATCGAAGACGATGGCCCGACCCTGGCGCTCCACGGGCACATCCATGAAGGGCGCGGCCGCTACCGCCTGGGACGGACGACCGGTGTGAACCCGGGCAGCCAGTACCAGGATGGGGTGCTGCTGGGCGTCCTGGTCCGGGTCTCGGGGAGCGGCCTACGCGATCTGGCGTTCACCGCGGGATGACCGAGATCCTGGCCGATCCGGTCGAGGAGGCCCGACGCATCCTCGACGCGGCGTCGGCAGGTGGCGTGGAGCTACGGGCCATCGGTGGGATCGGTGTCGCCCTGCGAGCGCCGAGCATCCATCGACTCCAACCATCACGGCGGTACCACGATCTTGACCTCGTCGGACGCACGCCGCGGGCACCGATCGAGAACCTCCTGAACTCGCTCGGCTACGAGCCATCCCGACGGTTCAACACCCTCAACGGCGCGGAGCGGCTGCTCTTCCATGACCCGGACGGTCGGCGAGTCGATGTCTTCCTCGACACGCTGCGGATGTGCCACACCCTGCCGTTCGCGCGCCGCCTGACGATCGACGCGGACACGCTCCCGCTGGCCGACCTCGCCCTGACCAAGCTGCAGATCGTCGAGCTCACCGAGCGCGACGCCCAGGACCTCGCGGCGCTGCTCGCGGACCATCCGCTGACCGACGACGAGGCGGGCGTCGCCGTGCCTCGGGTCGTCGCCGTGACGAGCTCGGACTGGGGCTGGTGGCGCACGGTCACCGGCAACCTGACCGCCCTCGTCGAGCGCTGGCAGTCGGGTCGTGAGGCGGGCCACGGCGACGATCACACGGCGGTCCTGGGGACGGCCACGGCGCGGGCGACCGAGCTCAGCCGGCGCCTTGACGCCGTCCCCAAGAGCCTCCGATGGCGGGCCCGCGCCGGCATCGGCGATCGATTGATCTGGTACGACGAGCCCGAGGAGGTCCGCTAGGGCCCGTCGAGGACGTCCAGCACGCGCAGCGCCAGGGTCAGGTCGAACACCGTCGACGGGTCGTCGAGGGATCGGTCGAGCAGCTGCTCGATGCGGTTGATCCGGTACACGATGGTGTTCACGTGGATGTAGCAGCGGGCCGCGGCGCGGCGCTGGACCCGGTCCTCCTCGAGGTACACGCGCAAGGTCTTGGTCAGCTCTGCGTGGTGGGCCCGGTCATGTTCGACCAGGGGCGCAAGCGTCCCCCGGGCGAAGGTCTCGAGGTCGTCGAGCGAGGACGCCTGGAGCAGGAGGCCATACGGTCCCAGCTCACGCGAGCCGATCACCGTCCCGCGCCGGCCGAGCTTGAGCATCACGTCGAGCGCGCGACGCGCGGCGGCAAAGGCCGGCGCGTACGCATCCGGTCGATCGCACGTCCCGCCGAGGGCCACCGTGACGGTGCCGGTCCCGGCAACCGATTCGAGCGTCGACCGCAGGTCCGTGGCGAGCTGGCGCGGATCGCGCTCGCCGCGGGCCGGGCCCGCTGCCAGCACGACGATCGATCCGGCATGCACCGCGGTCAGGCTGCGCGGTGCCCGCGCCCCGAGGACCTCGCGGACGAGCGCCACCCACTGGCGCTCCTGGTCGGGGGCGGCCGCCGCCGCGCGCGTGTCGGTCGGGTCGTCCGGCTGGCCAGGCTCGGGCATCGCCGCGACGTCGATGACCAGCAGGTCATGGGGCCGGCCGAGATCGTGACCCAGGCGCGCCGCCCGTGCCGAGATGGCGGCCTCGCTCGGGTACGTGCCGGCGAGGAGGTCCGCGGTCGCCTCACCGCGCAAGCGCTCCTCGACCTCGAGCGTCGAGCGGATCTTGGCGAATTCGAGCGCGACACCGGTGACGGCGATATCGACCAGCGCACGGTCGATCGGCCCCAGGTCCTGCTCGGCGGACAGCAGCAGGTGTCCGGCCACGTCGCGCCCGACACGCACCGCGACGCTGAACGGTTCGGGCGCCGCGCCGTCCTCGATCAACGCTCGCCAATCCTGGCTGCCGTCCGGGGAGGCGCCGGCGATCACCCGCCGGATGTGGTCCTGGATGACGACCCGGCGGCGAAGGTGCGAGGCGAGGACATCGGCGATCCCGCCGGCGCCCCCATCGATGAGGACCTGCTCCGCCAGACGCTGCTGGACCGCGAGCGATCGACTCAACTCGCGATTGGTCTCGGCCAGCACGCGACCGAGGTGGACCTCGTTCTCGTACCGCCGGGCGTGATCGATGGCGATCGCGGCGTGACCGGCGAACGCCGCCAGCAACTCGGCGTCCTCCGCTCCGAAACGATGACCGCCCTGCGTGGCGTGCAGGTTCAGCGCACCGATCGCCTCGCCGCGGAACAACAGCGGCGCGCAGATGACCGACCCGAAGTCGTACCGGTCGAGCTCGCGGGCACGGTGCGGGTAGGAAGCGTAGTCGTCGACCCACAGCGTCCGCTGGGCCAGGATGGCCTGCGTCGAGATGCCATCCCCGAACTCGAGCTCGAATCCGATCATCTCGTCGGCGAACCCGGCGACCGCCACCACCCGCAGTCGATGCCGGTCGCGCTCCCAGAGCAGCATGTCCCCGCTGTCGGCGCCGAGCAGGGAGCGCGCGTCGTCCACGATGGCGGTGAGGACGGTGTCGAGATCGAGCGATTCCACGACGCGCCCCGCCGTCGCCAACAGCCGATCGACCCGGTCGCTGTGGCGCTGGACCGCGGCGTCGACCGCCGCCCTGACGATGTCGGCCAGCCGCGCCTCGAGGACATCGGCCGCGGCGCCATCGATCCCGGAAGTCGCGACCGCCGCGCTGACGGCGGCGCCGGTCATCGCCTCGAGTGCGTGCGCCGATGGCCCCATGGTCGACGCTGTCGGCTGGGCGCCCATGGGTCGGAATGGTAGCGCCCGACTGGGTCGGCTGTTTGTGGTCCGAGGCCAGCGATGGACGGCAGGATATGTCGCACACCCACATACCCCGGCGCCGGGCGCCGCTGGTAGCGTCGGACGCCGGATCGTTGACGGAGCCGGCCCCAGCGACGACGTGCGCGACGCGATCAGCCAGACTGGCCAGGAGACGGAGGACCACGTGAACGACTCGGCGGACGTCCTCGTCATCGGCGGCGGCATCGTCGGCGCCGCGTCCGCCTACTACCTCGCCAAGGCCGGTCGGAACGTGGTCCTCCTCGAGGCGGAACGGCTCGCATACGGGGCCACCGGACGGAATCTCGGATTCATCTGGGTCCACACCCGCAAGAAGGGCCCGGAGCTCGATCTGGTGATGACCACCCGGGCCAACCTTCCGGAGCTCGTCGGTGAGTTGGGAGAGGACGTCCACCTTCGGACCGAGGGCGGGATGGTCTTCTACTCCGATGAGCGGCAGGCCGCCGTGATGGGCGAGTTCGTCGCCCAACGCGTCGCCGACGGGATCGCGATGTCACTGGTGTCGGGCGACGAGGCGCGCGAGCTGTCGCCGATCCTGCCCGATTCGGTCGTGGGCGCGACCTACTGCGAGCTCGACGCGCAGGTCGAGCCGACCCGCTGGGTCCGCGCGTTCGCGACGGCCGCCTCCCGACATGGCGCCGACATCCGTGAGGGCGTCCGGGCCGAGCGCATCCTCCGCGACGGCGACAGGGTGGTCGGGGTCGAGACCGCGGCGGGGCCGATCCACGCCGACGAGGTGGTGCTGGCGACCGGCGGCTGGACCCCGGAGCTCGCCTCCTCGGCTGGCCTCGACGTCCCGATCCACCCGATGCGGCTCCAGATCGTCCAGACCCTGCCGATGCCGGTGGACACGCGGCTCGTCGTCTACGGCGCCACCGCGCTCAAGCAGTACTCGGTCTTCCAGGATCTGCCGTCGTTCGACGACAGCCTGTTCGTCAACGAGGTCGAGTGGCGCTACGACATGCTGCTCCTCGAGAGCTTCGCCCAGAAGGCGGACGGCTCGTATCTGCTCGGGTGCTCGATGGACTACCCGGGGTTCGTCTGGGACGCCGACCTGCGCGGGGTGAGCCTCATCAACGACATCCTGATGGACCACGTGCCACGCCTGCGTGAGGCAGGTTTCGATCGCGCCTGGGGCGGCATCCTGCCGTTCACGGTGGACAACCTGCCGATCATCGACCGGGTGCCTGGCGTCGACGGGCTGGTGATCGCCGCCGGCCACGTGTTCGGCAACGGCGCGGGGCCGACGACCGGGCGCCTGGTCGCTTCGATCCTCACCGGCGAGCCGCCGGTCATCCCGCTCGAACCGTTCCAGGCCGTCCGGGACGGCCTCCGGATCGAGGCCGGCCAGAGCGTCTGGTAGACCATGGAGTTCCGTGATTCCTTCGTCGTGCCGGCCGACCCCGATCGCGTGTGGGCGGCGATGTTCGACCCGGACGTGATGCGCCAGGTCCTGCCCGGGTGCCGGCGACTGGAGGCCATCGGTCCGGACCACTTCGACGTGACCCTGGCCGCCGGGATCGGGGTGCTCCGTGGCGTCTTCACGGGGAGCGTCCAGTTCGGCGACCTCGTACGCCCGGAGCACTGCACGATGGAGATCGGCGCCAAGGGCAGCCTCGGCCGGGTGACCGGCACCGGGACCGTCGCGTTGACGCCGGTCGGCCAGGGGACCTCGCTCGAGTACCAGGCAACGTTCAGCTTCGCCGGCCCGATGTCGGGCCTCGGGGAACCGTTGATGCGCGGTGTGGCGGGCACCCTCACCCGCGATGCGATGGGCCGCTTCTCGGCGATCGTCGCGGCGGGCGCGCCGTGACCGCGTCGGGCATGACGGGTGCCGATCGGCGGATCGCCTTCATCAACCCGTTCGGCACCCCGGCCTATGACGCCATCATCGAGGAGACCCTGATCCCGTATGCCGGTCCGGGCACCACGGTCGATGTCATCCACCTCGAGGGCGTCCCGGCGGACATCGACTACTACTACCCGAAGCACCTCATGGAGGTCGCCATCTTCCGGATGGTCCGGCGACTCGAGGAGGAGGGCTACGACGCAGTCGTCGTCGGCTGCTGCTACGACCCGGGCGTCAAGGTCGCCCGCGAGCTCGTTGACATCCCGGTCGTCGGGCCGCTCGAGGCGGCGATGAATCACGCGTCGTACTTCGGGCACCGCTACACCGTGGTCACCGACCACCGCAAGGCCGTGCCCTGGCTCGAGGACCTGGTCCGGCTCCACGGCGCTGCCAACTGTCGCGGGGTGCGGGCCATCGATTGGTACGTCGCCGACATGATCCTCGACACGTCGGCCGTGGCCGACGACGCCGCCGCACGCTCGTTGAAGGCGCTCGACGAGGACGGCTCCGAGGTCATCATCCTCGGCTGCACGATCATCGCCGGCTGCCTCGAGCGGGAGATCATGACCACCGGTCGGCACCGCGAGCTGCCGATCCTCAACCCGAACCTCCTGGCGCTCAAGGCGGCGGAGACGCTGGCCGACCTCCATCGCGCGGGTAAGTACGCCATCAGCCGCGCCGGCCAGTACCAACGCCACGAGCAGCACGATCGAGCGGCCGCCGCGGAGGTCTGGCGCCGTTGGCAGCTGGTCGATCTTGGCGAGCAAGGCCCGCCTCCATCGGGGAGTGCCGAGTGACGGTCGCGACCGACAGCGTCGCCCGCATCGCCCAGCGAGTGGTCGTCGACTATCTGGGGATCCAGCCGGGCGAGCGGTTCGCGATCGTCGTCGACACCCGGACCGACGAGGAGATCCCGCGCGAGCTCGCCCGAGCGACGATCGAGGCTGGCGGCGATCCGATCGTGGTCACCATCGCTCCTCGCCCGCGAAGCGGTGCCGAACCGCCGGCGCCGGCCGCGGCCGCGATGGCCGCCGCGGACGCGGTGCTCTGCGCGGCCAGCACGTCCCTGTACCACACCGCGGCCAAGGCGGCCGCGCAGCGTGCCGGCGCCCGCGGCGACTTCAACGCCCCGTACCGGGCCGAGGCCTGGCGCGAGGGCGCCATGACGGCGGACTTCGTCGCCATCCGGGAACGAGCAGAAGCGCTCGCCGACCTGTGGCGCGGCGTCCGCGAGGTGCGGGTGACCTCCGCCGCCGGCACGGATCTGCGAGCGACGGTGACGGGGCGGGAACCGATGGCCTGGCTCACCGGGATCTGTCGTAAACCGGGCGAGGTCTCGGCACTGCCGGGTGGCGAGGTGTCGCTGCCTCCGGTGGAAGGCACGGCCGACGGCGTGATCGTGTGGGAGCGGGTCGCCTCCGATCTCGGCGCGCTCGCGTCGCCGATCCGCATCGAGGTCCGGGGCGGCCGGGCGGTGGCCGTCCACGGCGACGACTCGCCGGCCGACCGACTGCGCGAGATCCTGGCGAGCGTCCGCGACGCCGACAACATCGGCGAGATCGGCATCGGGCTGAATCCTGCCGCCCGGATCGGCGACGAGATCACCGAGGCCAAGAAGGCGCTCGGCACGGTCCACATCGCGCTCGGCGATTCGGCCAACGAGTACGGCGGCCTGGTCGAGTGCGACGTCCACCTCGACGGCCTGGTCATGGCCCCGACGGTCGAGTTCGACGGGATCGCGATGGTCATCGACGGTCGCCACGTCTACGACGACGAGCGATGACGATCGACTACCCGGGACCCCGAGCGCGAGCGATCATCGAGCGGATGCGCGCCATCGAAGGCGCCGGTCCGCGGACAGGCGCGGGCGATCCGCTTGTCGTCGAGCGCGCATCATGCGCGACCCTGGTCGACCCGGACGGCAACGAGTTCGTCGACCTCGCCGGCAGCTTCGCGGCGGCGAACATCGGTCACAGTCATCCCGACGTGGCTCGGGCGGTCGAGGCGCAGCTCGGCCGCGCGAGCCACGTTTCGTCGGCATCAGCGAGCGAGGCGCGGGTCGGGTTCGAGGAGGACCTGCTCGCCGTCGTGCCGCCGGAGCTCGACCGGGTGCTTCTCGGCATCAGCGGCTCGGATGCCAACGACACGGCGGTGCGGCTGGCCCGTTCGATGACCGGGCGACGGGAGGTCATCGCGTTCAGCGGTGCGTACCACGGCCGGGCCGGCGGCGTCGTCGGACTCAACGGCAAGTCCGCGTTCCGGACCCGAGTCGCGCGCGACGGCGAGGCCCATTTCCTACCCTACCCCGATGCCTATCGTTGGCCCCCGGCGCTCGGCGCCGCGCCCGGTCCGGCAGCCCTGGCATTGGTCGAGGAGGCCCTGGAAGATCCTGGCTCCGGGTTCGGGCCGATCGCGGCGATCATCGTGGAGTCGGTCCAGGGCAACGGCGGGATCGTCATCCCACCCGATGGGTTCCTGGCCGGACTGCGCGCCCTGGCCGATCGCCATGGGATCGTGTTGATCTTCGACGAGATCCAGTCCGGAGTCGGGCGGACCGGCCGGTGGTGGGCGGCCGAACACTGGGGCGTGGTGCCGGACCTGATGACCGTCGGCAAGGGCATCGGCGGCGGACTGGCCCTCTCGGCGGTCGTGGGCCGGGCGGCGGCGATGGCGCATTGGCCGGCCGGTACGCACACCTCCACGTTCATGGGGAACGCGGTGAACCTCGCAGCCGGCCGCGCGGCGATCGCGGCGATGACCCGGGAGGGCCTCGTCGACCGATCCGCCCGGCTCGGCGCCAGCCTCCTCGCACGTCTCGACGCGGACCTCGCCGGTTCTCCCCCGGTCGGCGAGGTCCGCGGACTCGGCCTGTTCATCGGCATCGAAATGGTGCGCGACCGCGCGACACGCGAGCCCGACCCGCAGCGGGCCGCGGCCGTCCGCCGACGAGCCTTCGAGCACGGCGTGGTCGTGGCCATCGCCGGGCGCCACGAGAACGTCGTCAAGATCAGCCCGCCGCTCAATATCCCCGACGATCAGGCCGCGGCGGCGGTCGACGTGGTCGTCCAGTCGATCGGAGCCCTTGGATGACCCTTGCCGAGACCTCGGTGACCCACGTCCGCAACTACATCGACGGTGCCTGGGTCGAGGCCTCGGGTGCGGCGTTCGAGAGCCGCGATCCGGCGACGGGCGACCTCGTCGCGACGGCGCGGGCGTCGACCATGGACGATCTCTCGACGGCGATCGCCGCGGCGCGCCGGACATTCGACGAGACCGGCTGGTCGACGAGCGCGGGCAAGGAACGGGCGGCCATCCTGCTCGAGCTCGCCGGCCTGCTCCGGGCCGAATCGGGACGGATCGCGGAGCTGGTCGCGCGCGAGATGGGCAAGCCGATCCGCTACGTGCGGGAGCGGGAGCTCGAGCCGGCCATCGACCGGATCCTCTTCTACGCCGCGGCCGCGCGGATGATCCGCGGCGAGGTCACGAGCAGCGCGCCCGGCCACCTTCTGAACCTCGTCGTCAAGGAGCCGGTCGGGGTGTGCGGCCTGATCACCCCCTGGAACGACCCGGTCGACTTGCCGCTGCGCAAGATCGGCGCCGCGATCGCGACGGGATGCACGTTCGTGCTCAAACCCGCCAGCGATGCCCCGGCCTCGTCGATGGCGATCTTCGAGTTGCTCGACCGGGTCGCGGGCCTGCCGCCGGGCGTCGCGAACGGCGTCGTCGGTCCTGGGGAGGAGATCGGCGAGGGCATCGCCACCGACCCCCGGGTCGACAAGATCAGTTTCACCGGCAGCAGCGAGGTCGGCCGACGGCTCATGGAGCTCGGGGCGCGAACCTTCAAGCGGGTCGCGGTCGAGGGCGGTGGCAAGGCGCCGGTCCTCGTCTTCCCGGACGCGAACCTCGCCAAGGCGATGGACGCCGTGGCCGTCGGGATCTTCCTGTATGCGGGGCAGTCGTGCACCGCCGGCTCGCGGCTGCTCGTTCACCGCTCGATCCACGATCGGTTCCTTGACGGCCTGATCGAGCGGGCGCGCGCGCTCAAGGTCGGGCCGCCGCTCGACGAATCGACCCAGCTGGGGCCGATGGTCTCGGCGCGCCAGTTGGACCGGGTCCTCGGCTACGTCGAACGCGGCCGAGCGGAAGGAGCTCGGCTGATCCTCGGCGGTGACCGACTCGGCGGCGCGCAGGCCGACGGGTTCTACATGGCGCCGACCATCTTCGACGATGTCGCGCCAACGATGTCGATCGCCCGCGAGGAGATCTTCGGGCCGGTGCTGTCGGTGATGTCGTTCGACGACGAGGCGGAGGCGCTGGCGATCGCCAACGACAACCCGATGGGTCTTGGCAGCGCGGTCTGGACGAGCGATCTCGATCGGGCGATCCGCCTCGCCCGGCGGCTGCGAGTCGGCGATGTGTGGGTCAACACCCACTACGTCCGGCTGGCCGAGAGTCCGTTCGGTGGGGTCAAGGGCAGCGGCATCGGCCGCGAGCTCGGCATGGAAGGGCTCGACGAGTACCTCGAATCGAAGCGGATCTGCATCGACAGCTCCCCGACCTTCCACATCCGCTGACATGGCGGCTCGCCGACTGGCCGGGTCGCCTGAGGCGGCCGATGTCGCTCGACCCCCGGTGGTCACGTTCCGGTTCGACGGGCGCGAGATCCGGGCGCCCCACGGCGAGCCGCTTGCGGTCGCGTTGCTCGCCGCCGACCATCCCGTCATCTCTCGCAGCTTCCGATTCCACCGTCCGCGAGCCCTGATGTGCAGCACCGGCCAGTGTGGCTGGTGCGAATGCGAGGTCGATGGTCGTCCGAGCGTCCGGTCGTGCCAGGTCCCGGTGCGCCAAGGCCTCGTGGCCCGGAGCGAACACGCCTGGCCGTCGGTCGGGCGGGACATGTTCGGGCTGCTCGATCTCGGGTCGCGCTGGATCCCGCCGACGTTCTATCACCATCGATTCCTGCGGCCGGCCGCCCTGCGCAAGCGCTACCTCGACGTCCTCCGGGCATTCGGTGGTCGTGGTCGGCTGCCGATCGGGCGGCCCTTGCGGGCGCACCCGCGGGTCGAGCGTGCGCTCGAGGTCGAGGTGCTGGTGGTCGGAGGCGGGCGGGCCGGGGTCGTGGCGGCGGACGAGGCGGCCGCCGGTGGGGCGCGAGTCGCACTGGTCGAGTCGGTCGCCGGGCGGGCACGGCCGACCCGGGACGGCGTGCAGGTGCTCGACGGGGCGACGGCGCTCGGCTGGTACGACGGGGAGGTATCCGCGATCGATGGCGCGGCGCTGTGGTCGATCAAGGCCGGGGAGGTCGTGGCGGCCACCGGTTCGTACGAGCGAGTTCCGTCAGTCCGCGGGGCGGATCGACCGGGAGTGATGGGCGCGCGACGGGCCGTCGACCTGATCGAGCGCTTGCGGGTCCTGCCCGGGGAGCGGCCACTGCTGGTCGGCGACGAGGCCGATCTGGCGCCGGTCCGCCGCGCCTTCGAGTCGGTAGGGGTCGCGCCGGTCAGGTCCGTGTCGACGGCGGACCTGCGCCGGATCCTCGGCCGGCGCGGTGTGAACGGCGCGATCATCACGGTCGGCGGCCGCGCGCAACGCGAATCCGCCGATTTCGTCGCATTTTCGGACCGGACGCCCAACCTCGACCTCGTCCTCGCCGCTGGCGCCGCGGTCACGACGCGCGGCGGCGTCGTCGTCCCGGCCCTCGACGAGGCCGGGCGAACCAGCGTCCCGCGACTGCGCGTGGTGGGGTCGGCGACGGGGGCCGCGGTGCCGGCCGCGCCGCCTGCACACGTGCACGGCCGGACGCTCGCGTGCTTCTGCGAGGACGTCCATGTCGACGAGATCACGGCGCAGGTCCGCGCGGGCTACGGCGATCCCGAGCTCGTCAAGCGGCGGACGGGCGCGCTCACCGGTCCGTGCCAGGGCAAGTACTGCCTGCAGGCGTTCACCTGCGCCCTCGCCGCGGCCGGCGTCGCGACGACCGACCTGCCCAGCGCGCGGCCGCCGCTCCGGCCGGTGCGGCTCGGCGACCTGGTGCCTGGGGACGAATCGTGAGCCTCCCCTCATCCGCCGACGTCGTCATCATCGGCGCAGGGGTCGGCGGGCTTGGCGCGGCGAGGGAATTGGCAGCGCGCGGCATCGGGCGGATCGTCGTCCTCGACCGCGGGTACCCGGGGTCCGGCGCGACCGGCCGGAACGTGGCCCGTATCCGCCGGATGCAGCTGACGGAGGAGCTCAGCCGAGTCGCGATGGCGTGCCAGGCGAAATACGAGCGGATGGGCGGCGAGCTGCGTTCGAATGTCCTGTTCTACCGGCTCGGCTACGCCTGGATCCTGTACGACCCCGACGAGGTCGAGCGGATGCGCGGCATCGTGGCGATGCACGCCCGCCTCGGCATCCGGTCGGCACTGCTATCGCCCGACGAGACGCTCCGTCACCTGCCGGTGTTCGAGGGCGGCGATCCGGTCGCGGGTTCCGTGCTGAGCGACGACGCGATCGTCCATCACGATGCGGTGGTCTGGGCGCACCTCGACCATCTCGCGTCTCGCGACGTGTCGATCCATCCGCACACGACGGTGACCGCGATCGAGCGCGACGCGTCGCGCGTCCGTGCCGTCATCACCGATCGTGGCCGCATCGAGACCCGGGTCGTGCTCAACGCGGCCGGTGGCTGGTCGGGGGACATCAACCGCCTGGCCGGGGTCCGGTCGCCCAATCTGCCGCATCGGCGTGAGGTGCTGGTGACCGCGCCTCTGCGGCGGTCGATCGAGGCGGCCGTGACGTTCTACCGCCCCAGCGAGGGCTGGTTCAACCAGACGTTGCGTGGCGAGATCGTGATGGGGGCCGTCGACCCCGACGAGCCTGCCGGCGTCGACCAGCGATCGTCCTGGTCGTTCCTCCAGCGGACCGCGGCGCTGATGACCCGTAAGGCCCCCGCGTTGCGCGACGTGACGGTCATCCGGCAGTGGGCCGGGATGTACGACATCACTCCCGACCACCTGCCGCTCGTGGGCCCGACCGCCCGACTCGAGGGCTGGTGGCAGGCGCTCGGGTGGAGCGGGCGCGGGATGATGCTCGCCCCGTACCTCACCGAGCTTTTGGCCGACCACCTGGTGCGCGGCACGGCGCCGGACATGCTCCGCCCGTTCCTGCCCGATCGCTTCACGGCGACCGACGAGGCGGCGACCCTCGAGACCGACTACTACGCGCGCTACGTCTCGGGCGCCCCGTCACGCTGACCGCGGTGACTGCCGGCCGCGGCCGGGATCCCCGGATATCGCTATCGACCGATCCTCGGTGCGCCGGGTGCGCCTCGCCGACCCCGCGCAGTCGGGATCACCACCGGCGATCGCCTGGGCCGATATCCGGAGATATGACGGGCGGTCTCGCGTCGAGTGCGGGCCTTCGCGCGGCGCTCCCCGCGCCCACGATCGGCCGGAACGATCAGCGGCGGGAACGGACCGGCTAGAGCAGCTCCCCGTGCGCTGACGCCGTCGGCTCGCCTTCACGCGGACGCGGCTCCTCCCCCGGCCCGTAGTCGGGCCGTGTCTCCGGCACGGCCGGCGGGTCACCCGGTTCGAGCACCTTCAGCGGCGCGCCGCCCCGGCCCTCGATCGCCCCGACTCCGAACGGCACCCATTTCGACGGGTCCTGGAGTCGATGGGCCTCGGTGTTGCCGCGCGAGTGGATCTCCTGGAACCCTTTCGGCTCGATCCACATCCGCTCGCCCTCGAGGAGGCCGAGGACCCCGCTCTGGCCGGGCTCGGGGCGCTCGTGCTGGCAGTACCGGCACGTGGCCGTGTCGTGCTTCTGGTAGGTCTCGGGTTCCTCGTACGTCGTGATGTAGCCCTCGTAATTGCGCAACACCACCTTGTGATCCGAGTACGAGATCAGGTAGTTGGGCATGACCGGGATCTTGCCCCCGCCGCCCGGCGCGTCGATCACGTAGGTCGGCACCGCGTAGCCCGATGTGTGACCGCGCAGTCCCTCGATGATCTCGAGCCCCTTGCCGACCGGCGTCCGGAAATGGCCTGAGCCTTCGACGAGGTCGCACTGGTACAGGTAGTACGGCCGGATCCGGTTCGCGACGAGCTGATGGACGAGCGCCCGCTGGATATGGACGCAGTCGTTGACGCCGGCGAGCAGCACGCTCTGGTTGCCGACCGGGAGCCCCGCCTTGGTCAGCTTGTCGACCGCGCGGGAGACCTCGGGCGTGATCTCGTTCGGGTGATTGAAGTGGAGGTTGATCCACAGGGGGTGGTACTTCTCGAGCACCTCGCACAGCTCGTCGTCGATCCGCTGCGGCAGGAAGACCGGGACCCGCGAGCCGATCCGGATGATCTCGATGTGCGGGATCTCGCGCAGGCCGCGCAGGATCGACTCGAACAACTTCGGAGCGAGCGTCAGGCCGTCACCACCCGAGATCAGGACGTCGCGGACCTGCGGCGTCCGACGAAGGTACTCGAGCTGCGCCTCGTGGTCCTTGCGATTGAAGTTCTGGGTCGGGTCGCCCACGATCCGCGACCGGGTGCAGTAGCGACAGTACGAGGCGCATTGGGTCGTGACCAGCATCAGGACCCGGTCCGGGTAGCGGTGGACGAGGCCCGGCACCGGGGAGTGGCGGTCCTCGGCCAGCGAGTCCTCCATCATGGCGGTGAACGCTTCATGTTCTCGGCCGGTCGGGATGACCTGGCGGCGGATCGGGTCGGTCGGGTCCTTGGGGTCGATCAGGCTGATGAAATAGGGCGTGATGTCGACCCGGAACTTGTCCGTCGCGGACAGCCCGGCCCGCTCCTCATCGGTGAGCTCGAGGATCTGTTCGATCTCGGCGAGCTCGTTGACCCGATGCGACAGCTGCCAGCGCCAGTCGTTCCACTTGTCGTCGGGCACGTCCTCGTAGATCGGCGCGCGACGGCTGACCGCCGGCCGACCGTCGGGTCCGAGCGCGCGGGCCGGATCGGCCAGGTTCACGAACGGCGCCTCCGCCGCGGCACGAGCCGCGTCCTGGTGCGCGACCGCGGTCCTGATCTCCTGGGCGTCCAAGCGGACCGACCTCCGACTGCGAGCTCGACGAGCGCATAAAGTCTATGCACTCTGCATGTCGGCGGATGATAGCCCGAGCATGGCGCCTCGGTCCAGAGACCGGTGGTCCGGGGAGCGTCGAGCGGAGCTGCGTTGTGTGGGACCAGCGTCCCGGGCCTATTCCCCGATCACCGCCCAGAGCAGGCCCATCATGATGAAGAAGCCGGTGAAGAGGGCGATGAGCCCGAAGCCGCCGTACGGCGTGCTGGCGCCGACGTGCGGCACGAGCTGGAGCCCGATCCCGAAGAC
>DASSMQ010000097.1:0-11571 GCA_035688805.1 Candidatus Limnocylindrales bacterium | reverse complement strand
AAACGGCTGACGCGGTCGATGTCGATGTCGCCGATGCCGGCGACCTTGTGGTCGCGTGAGCCTCGAGCCATCGCTGGTGATGTCGGTGCTGGTCGGGACGTTCCATGCCGCACTCTCGGTGCTCATCCGGGGCTCGGCCGGCGGTCGACTTCCCGCGCTGGTCGCGGCCGCGATCCTCGGGGCGTGGGCCGGCGACGCGATCTTCGACCGGCTGGGGATCGGAGTGCTGACCCTTGGCGATTACCACCTGGTCGGGGCGAGTATCGTGGCCTGGCTCGGCATCGGCCTGGTGTCGATCATGGCCGCGCTCGGTCCGACCGCGGGACGGGCGGCATGACCGACGAGCACGCGACCGCGAAATTCCTGCGCGGGCTGACGCTCGGCGCCCTGATCGGGGCGATCATCGCCGGCTCGCGGATCTGGCGCGCGCTCGGTCGGCGAACCCGCGAGTAGCAGGCCCGCGAACGACGTCGGCGGTTCCCGACGCGACTGGCAGTCGCGTTCCGGCCGGATCGCCGCCATGCGACGACGCGGCGAGCACCCGACGCGATTGCCAGTCGCGTTTCGGCCGGATCGCCGCCGTGCGATGACGCGGCGAGCACCCGACGCGACTGGCAGTCGCGTTCCGGGCCTGAACCCCTGCCGATCATGATCCTCAGGCAATACGCGTGACACTGGGGCCCGGGATCCGCGCGAGGGCGAGGTCGATCTTGGCGTTCGCCTCGAAAACGGGACTGCCAGTCGCCAGTCCGGCGACCTGACCGTCAGCTGAGCCGCACCGCGATCGGGAAGGTCGCCCGGTAGCCGTCGCCGTCCTTGGCAACGGCTAGAAGCGTCGTGCCCCCGCTCTGGTTGTAGATCTGGTCGGACGCATTCGGGACGTCCTGCGCCCCCTTCTGGGCGTACACCCCGGTTGCGAAGACCGCTCGGCTGAAGGCGTCGTCGAAGAACAGCTGCGACGTGAATTCGAAGCCGGCCGATGCCTCGGCGTCGGTTCGGATCTTGAAGTGGATGTGGACCGCCCGGCCGCTGTACCAGCCGGGGTAGATCGTCGTGAACGACGCCTGACCGTTGGCATCGGTCCTCTGGTATCCGCGCAGGAAGTCGCCGCTCGAGCCGGGGACGCCGGAATAGACGCCCAGGGCATCGCAATGCCAGACATCGACCACGACGTCCGGCATCGGCACGCAGGCGTTCCCATCCGCCTGGGTCACCAGCCAATCGAGTCGGAGCGGAGCGCCTTCGACGGCCTTGCCGTCGCCGCTGTTCGTCCGGATATCCGACCGATCCAGGTTGACGTCGAGGTAGTACGGCCCTTCGGTCAGCTCCGGCGCGACCACGCAGGCCGGTAGCGCGCTGGCGACGGCGGCCGCGGTGGCCGTCGCGATGGCCGAGGCTCTCGCGCCGGCCGAGGCCGATGTTGCGGCGGAGCTCGCGGCCGCGCCCGAGCCACCGCCCGGCGCGCACGCGGCAAGGAACGTGGCGGCGCCACCGGCCCCGAATAGCGCGAGGATCTCGCGCCGGCTCAGGATCCGCCCGATCGGCCGATCGTCATCGTCGAGATCCGGCGCAGGCGGATGGAGGATGGGCGTGGCGGTCATGTCGAACGTCTCCGGTGCGTTGCTGGCGACCGGAGACTCGACGGGCGCGTTGAGAAGGGTCTGAGAGCTAGCGGAGGACGGGAACGATCAGCGCGTCGCGGTCGACTCGACGTCGGAGGTGTCGACCAGCTCGAACTCCGTCCAGGCACAGGTCGGGCACGTCCAGTCCTTCATCGCCCCGGCGTCAGCTGCCTCGGCAGGCGACGCCCACTGTTCACGGTCGTCGACCTTGCCGCATTTCTCGCATTTCCGGACGACGGACATCAGGTCACCTCGTCTGCGGGTTCCGACGACACGGACCATGCGTCATCGACGGCTGCGACGGCATCAGCGCAGCTGGTGACTGATGTCACGGACCCGTTGCAGAGATGGCCGTTCCCGGTTCGGTACCATTGCCGCCGATGTCGACCCCTCCGATGACCCAGGATCCGCGCATCGTGGCGCGTTCGGCAGCCGAGCTGCGGAGCCGGTTCGTCGAGTTCTTCGCCGAGCGTGGCCACACCGTCGTTCCGAGCGCCAGCCTCGTGCCGGCCGGCGACCAGACGCTCCTGTTCACGAACAGCGGGATGGTCCAGTTCAAGGACGTTCTGTCCGGGTCAGAAACGCGGAGCTACCAGCGGGCCGTCGACTACCAGCGCTGTCTGCGGGTCGCCGGCAAGCACAACGACTTCGAGGAGGTCGGGCGGACGCCGCGCCACCACACCCTGTTCGAGATGCTCGGCAACTGGAGCTTCGGCGACTACTTCAAGCGCGAGGCGATCCACTGGGCCTGGGACTTCCTGACCAAAGACCTGGGCATCCCCCCGGAGCGGCTGGCGGCGACTACGTACACGACCGACGATCTGGCCTTCGATGTCTGGCGCGACGAGATCGGCCTGCCACCCGAGCGACTCGTGCGCTGGGGCGATTTCCCCAACGGCGACGAGAAGAACTGGTGGCGCATGGCCGATATCGGGCCGTGCGGTCCCTGCAGTGAGATCCACTTCGATCGCGGTGCCCACCTCAGCGAGGGCCCGGAATGCATCCCGGATCACAGTGAACACTGCCCGCGCTGGCTCGAGGTCTGGAACCTGGTCTTCATGGAGTTCGAGCTCCACGCGGACGGGTCCCTCACGCCCCTGCCTGCGCCGGGCGTCGACACCGGGATGGGCCTCGAGCGACTGGCCAGCGTCGTCCAGCAGGTCGCGACCAACTACGACACCGACGTGTTCACCCCGATCCACGCTCGGATGCGCGAGTTGCTCGGTCACGACCCGGACGCCTTCGAGGCCGAGCGATTCAGCTACCAGGTCATCGCCGACCACTCGCGCGCCGTCACGTTCCTCATCGGTGACGACGTCCTTCCCAGCAACGAGGGGAGGGGCTATGTCCTGCGACGGATCCTGCGGCGGGCGGTGCGGCACGGCCGGCTGCTCGGTCGGCGCGACCCGTTCATGGTCGAGACGGCCGCGGTCGTGATCGACGTGATGGCCGAGGCCTACCCGCATCTCGCGGAGAAGCGCGAGACGATCCTCGGCACGATCGCCCGCGAGGAGGCCCAGTTCGCGCGGACCCTGGATGCCGGAACCGTCCAGCTGGAGGAGGCGCTCATCCCGCTGACGGGCGAGGAACGGGTGGTCGGCCGACGACCCGAGGACCTGCCCGCCGACGCGCCACGCCTTCCGGGTCATGTCGCGTTCCGGCTGCACGACACCTACGGCTTCCCGGTCGACCTGACCGCCGAGCTCGCCGCCGAGTACGGGGTCGCTCTCGACCGGCCCGGCTTCGATGCGGCGCTGGCCGAGCAGCGCGAGCGCAGCCGCTCCGGCACAAAGGCCGACCTCGCGCGCCATGCCGAGCTGACGTCGCTGTACGGGTCGATCCAGGCACGCCACGGGGACACTGCCTTCCGAGGCTACGAGACGACGACCGCCGAGGGCCGGATCGTGGCCATCGTCCGCGACGGCATCGAGTACGACGAGCTGACCGGGCACGGCGCGGCCGAGGTGATCCTCGATCGGACGCCGTTCTACGCCGAGGGTGGCGGCCAGGTCGGGGACCGCGGGCTGATCCGTGAGCCGGGTGGTGGCAGCATCCTGTTCGAGGTCGATGACACACAGAGGCCGGTCGGCGGGCTCATCGTTCACCGCGGAACGCTGCGGGGGCGACTCTCGGTCGGCGCGACCGTCGAGGCGATGGTCGATCCCGAGCGGCGGGCGCATACGATGCGCAACCACACCGGCACGCACCTGCTCCACCGGGCGTTGCGGAACGTGGTCGGCGATCGTGCCCGGCAGGCTGGCTCGCTCGTCCACCCCGACTACCTGCGCTTCGACTTCCCGTTCGATCGCGCGCTGACCGATGACGAGAAGCGCGCGATCGAGGATCAGGTCCGCTCGATCATCCGCGACGATCGACCGGTGACGATCGCGTTCCTGCCGATGGCCGATGCCATCGCCCAGGGTGCCGATGCCTTCTTCGACGAAAAGTACGGCGAGACCGTCCGCACCATCCGTGTCCAGGACTACAGCTTCGAGCTGTGCGGCGGGACCCACTGCCGGGCGACCGGTCAGATCGGTGGCTTCGTGATCACGGGGGAGCGAAGCATCGGGTCTGGACAGCGTCGGATCGAGGCGCTCACCGGGGCCGCGGCGGATCGGTACCACCGCGACCGCATCGACCTGCTCGAGCGGGTCAGCGATGCCGTCGGCGCGACGGGGGTCGAGCGGGTCGAGGATCGGATCGGCCAACTCCAGGAGGAGCTGCGCGAGACGAAGCGGCGGCTGAAGTCAAGCGGCAGCAGCGTCCTCGCGAACCCGCAGGAGCTCATGTCTCGCGCGGAGAACATCGGTGGAATCAGGGCATTGTTCTGGGCGGGCCCGTTCGATTCGCCCGATGAGATGTCGTCACTCGCGAGAAAGCTAACGGCCTACGGGTCGAACTTCGTGGGTCTCGCGTCGACCGGCGGGCCTCCCATCCTCTTCGCCACTGCGGATGAAGTGGCTCAGGCTGCAGGGATGTCAGCGGGTGGGACCGTGTCTGCCGCAGCTTCCTTCATAGGCGGCCGGGGTGGTGGTCGTCCGGCCATCGGTCAGGCTCGTGGCGATAGACCGGAGGGCGTAGACGAAGCCCTCGATGCGATGAGACAAACCGTTCGATCTCAAGGCGAGGGCTGATGGCCTTCTGGCGACGCATCTGGCAGCGCGACGGCGCCGAGAGCCTCGCCATCTGTACCGCCCTCGACGTCGGCACCGAATTCGCCAAGGCCCTGGTATTCGAGATCGATGACGAGGGTCTCGGCACGGTGCGCGGGGTCGGTCGCAAGCGTCAGGGTCTGTCCCACATGCAGTCGGGCACCGTGGCCGACATCGCCGCCGTGGTCGACAACTGTGCCGTCGCGCTCCAGGAAGCCGAGGAGATGGCCGGATTCCGCCCGACGCAGGTCGTCATCGGGATCGCCGGAGAGCTGGTCAAGGGCTTTACCACCACCCACAGCCAGGAACGCAAGCGACCCGATCAACCGATCAGCGAATCGGAGCTCCAACGCCTGATCGATGGCGTCCAGCGTGAAGCCCTGCTGGAGGCGGAGCGGGCGATCACCTGGGAGACCGGGCTGCCGCACGTCGATGTCCGGCTCGTCCACGCTGCCGTCACCGGTGCCTGGATCGACGGCTACGCCCTGACCAATCCGGTCGGGTTCCAGGGCCGGCACGTCAAGATCGGGATCTTCAACGCGTTCGCCCCGCTCGTCCACCTCGGCGCACTGCAGAGCGTCGCCTCGCAGCTCGACCTGGAGCTGCTCGAGATCGTCGCCGAGCCATATGCCGTCGCCCGTGTGCTCGGCAGCGACCAGATCCGCCAATCGGGCGCGCTGTTCGTCGACGTCGGCGGTGGGACGACCGATGTGGCGCTCGTCCGCCAGGGTGGCATCGAGGGCACCCGGATGTTCGCGCTCGGCGGTCGCGCGTTCACGAAGTCCCTGGCCGACCGGCTGGATCTGCCCTTCCCACGGGCGGAGGCGCTCAAGGTCGATTACGCGCGGGGCCTGGCCGTCGAGCATCGGGACGAGGTGGCCGAGATCATGGGCGAGGACGTCCGGGTCTGGGCGGCCGGCGTGGAGCTGGTGATGGAGGAATTGTCCGGCGGGGACCTGTTGCCGGGACGGATCTACCTGTGCGGCGGCGGTTCGCGCCTGCCGGAGATCCGCGGCGCGATCTCGGTGGAGGCCTTCTGGAAGCGGATGCCGTTCTCGCGCCCGCCCGAGGTGACCGTCCTGTCGCCGGACCAGATCGAGACCGTCGTCGACGCGACCGATCTCCTCGTCGACCAGCAGGACGTGACCCCGCTCGGGCTGGCCTACCAGGCCATCGAGCTGCAGACCACCGCCGATCCACTCGATGTCGCGCTGCGCCGCGTGCTGCGGGCGATGAAGGTCTGACGATGGCGATGCGGGTGCTCTACCTCGATGTCGACGACGAGATCACGTCGGCCGCCGCCCGGATCCGCTCGGCCGAGGAGATCCGGGTCGCGATCGTGCTGCCGTATGGCTCGCGCGTCGCGACCTCGCGCATCAACTTCCGGTTGCTGTCGCGGGACGCGACGACCAATGGGAAACGGCTGTCCGTCGTCGCCGGCGATGCGGCGACCCGCGCTCTGGCCGCGTCGGCGGGCTTGCCGGTCTTCTCGTCGGTCGCCGAGTACGAGGCTGCGCTCGAGTCGGAACGGGGCGCTCCCGAGGCCGATACCGAAGGGCAGGGGAGCGGCTCGGCAGCTGAGGTCGGAGCGGCAGCGGGAGCCGCGGCCGCAGATGATGCCCTGCCGGTCCCGCCGACGCCCGCAGCCGGCGCCGAACCGTCGGGTGCCGTCAAGACCGGCGCGCGACGACGCAAGGCCTCCCCAGCCCAGGCCGAGGACACCGCACGGAGTGCCGTCCCGGGGCTGTTCGACGACGAAGTCGCCCCCTCAGCGGGGGCCGCGGCCGCCGCCTCGGCGAGCGCCGCCGCCGCTGCGAGCGCCGCCGGCGCACCGGTCGCTCCCGCCGCGGGCCTTCGTGACGCCAGGGGCGGGTCGATCCGTGGTGGTCCGACGCGCGCCGCGATGGCCCATCCGATCGAGCACTCGCCGATGGCCGTACCGGCGGAACGGGTCGTGGCCGACACCCCGCGAGAGGCTGGTTCACGGATCGCCTCGGTCGCTCCGGCCCGGTCCTACGGAGGATCACTCGCCCGGACGCCGATCCTCATCGGTCTGGCCGTGCTCGCGCTCGCCGTGCTCGTCGGCGGGGTCGGCGCCTACCTGCTCTTGCCGAGCGCGACGGTCGTCATCACCCCCCGTCAGGCCGCGATCGGGCCGATCGAGGTGCGGGTCGCGGCCGACCCGTCAGCCACGGCGCCTGATCCAGCCACGAAGACGGTGCCGGCCCAGACGTTGACGGTGGATGCCCAGGCAAGCGGCTCGTTCCCGGTCACGGGCAAGCGGGTCGAGGAGAAGGCGGCGAGGGGTGCGGTCAGGTTCCGGAATAAGGACTTCACCTCCACGAACACGATCCCGCGCGGCAGCATCGTGAGCACCCAGGGCGGCACCCGGTTCCGGACGGACCGGGCGGTGACCGTGCCGCGCGCGCAGCTCGTGAACCTGCAGATCTTCCCGGCGACGGCTTCGGTCAATGTCACGGCCGTCGAGGGCGGACCTGATGGGAACGTCGAGCCGAACACGATCACCGTCATCCCCCGAGGCGAAGACCCACTGACCCTCGACGTGACCAACCCGGATGCCACGAAGGGTGGCAAGCGCGACGAGTTCCCACGTGTCGTGCAGGCCGACATCGACGCCGCGACGAAGGCGGTCCAGGATCAGCTCCGCCAGGATTTCGACGCGAAGGTCGCCGACCCCGCCCTGACCAGCGGTGGCTCGACCGTCTTTGCTGGGACCGCGACCCTCGGCGCGATCACGTTCAGCGTCGATCCCAAGACGCTGCTCGGCAAGGAGGTCGCCACGTTCGACCTGGGCGTCTCGGCGTCGGGGACGGTCCTCGCGGTCGACGAATCGGCGGTCACGGAGGTCGCGGGGGCCGAGATCGCTGATCATGTCGACCCCGGCTACCGGTTGGTCGATGGCTCGAGCAAGGTCACGCCCTCGCCGGGCGAGGTGGCGGACGGCCAGATCAGCTTCCCGGTGGCGATCACCGCGATGCAGATGCTGATCGTCGACCCGGCCACCGTCGAGGGCGAGATCCGCGGCAAGAGCCTCGCCGACGCACGGACCGTCCTCGCCCGCTACGGCCGAGCCGATCTGCAGGTCTGGCCTGACTGGGTCGGCTCGATCCCGACGCTGGACATGCGGGTCGACGTGCGCGTGCAGGGGTCGACGCCATGAGTGCGCTGCTCGGCATCGACCTGGGCGAGCGCCGGATCGGCGTCGCGCTGGCGGAGGACGCCGACAGGGCCGCGCGACCGCTGGTGACCATTCGACGCCACCGCGACGTCGCGATCGACGCCGCCGACCTGCGGGCGCTGGTCGAGTCCAATGGGGCCGGGGAGATCGTGGTCGGCCTGCCCCTCGAGGCGGCCGGCCAGGAAGGCCCGCAGGCGGCCATGACCCGCACCTGGGTCGCGGCCATCGAGCTGCTCCTGGCGATGACCGGGGTCACGGTCACCTTCCAGGACGAGCGCTTGTCCAGTCACGTCGCAGAGGGCCGACTCGGGCCGATGCGGCGCGGTCGCTCGGGCGGACCACCTTCCCGGCATCAGCGCGACGAGTACCGTGCCCGTGTCGACCGAGAAGCGGCGGCGATCATCCTGCAAGATGCGCTGGACAGCCGCCGGGACCGAGACCGGGCGGGGACGGCCCACACCCCGCCACCGACGTTGGAGACCTCGCCATGACGATCCGCTCCGGCGGACGCCCGCGCGACCCGCGCTCCCCCCATGCGCGCCGGTTCGAACCGGACGCGTACGCCACCGAGTACGTGCCGGAGGGGTTCGAGCCGTCGCGCCGTCACGGGAACGGCGGCAACGGCGGCCGGCGGCGGGGTGGTCGAGGCGGTGGTCTCCTGGGGATCATCCGGTTCCTCGTGTTCGCCCTGCTCCTCGCGGCGCTTGTCCTGCTCGTCGCCCTGACGGCCCTGCGACCGCTGGTCAACTCGGCGATCCTCGGCTGGGCCCAGGACAATCCGGCTGCGCTGCGGTTGCCGTTCATCGCCGACATCGTCCGCGAGGATCTCGGGACCGCCCTCACCCAGCCGGTGTCGGCCTCGTCCGACCAGGTCGAATTCGTGGTCCAGCAGGGCGACACCGCCTCGACGATCGCCCAGCGGCTCGGCGCGGAACAGCTGATCCGGGACCCGCGCGCATTCGTGTTCATCGCGAGCGATCGCGGGCTCGCCGGCTCCCTGCAGCAGGGCACGTTCGTGCTTCGCCGCAACATGACCCCCGACCAACTGGTCACCGCGCTCCTGGCGCCACAGGCCGATCCCTATGTCGAGCTCGACCTGCGAACGGGCCTCCGGCTTGAGCAGATCACCGCCAAGCTCCAGACCTTGCCGCTCGACATGGACGTCCGGGCCTTCTACGAGTTGGTCACCCAGCCACCCGCCTCCCTGCTCGCGGACTACCCATGGCTGCGGCGGGTCCTCAAGGACGCACCCGACGGGGCTTCCCTCGAGGGCTTCCTGTGGCCCGGCACCTATCGGATCCTGCCCGACACGACACCCGAGGAACTCGTCCGCAAGATGCTCGACGCGTTCCATGCCGCGGTCGGGGACGAGAAGATGACCGTCGCGGCCGATCGCGGCCTGTCGTTCTACGGGGTGATGACGCTCGCCTCCATCGTCGAGCGGGAAGCCGTGCTCGACGAGGAGCGGCCGCTCATCGCGGGCGTCTATCAGAACCGGCTCGATGGCATCAAGGGCATCAAGAACCGGATCCTCAACGCCGACCCGACGGTCATCTATGCCAACGACACGGTCCAGCTCGAGGCGCTCGGCTTCGACCGCTGGAAGGAATACGTGTTCTGGAAGCCGCCGGGCGTGCCGCTCCGGGAGGTCCAGCTGCCGGACGCGCTCAAGGGGTACCAGACGTACACCCAGCCGGGACTCGTGCCGGGGCCGATCGCGACGCCGACCCTGCCGTCGATCGACGCGGCGCTGCACCCGGACACGGCGGACAAGTACCTCTATTTCCTGGCCATCCCCGACGGCGGCGGCAAGCACGTGTTCGCCAAGACCGCCCAGGAGCACGACAAGAACCGCAAGAAGTACGGCTACATCCCGTGACGGACGCCGTGACGACCCCTCGTGTCGGCTGGCCGGCCCCGACCGATTTCGGCACGGCGCCGACCCCGGAGGACCACGAGCGCTGGGCAGCGGCCGACCGGGCAGCTCGCCCGGTTCGATTGGCGCGGTTGCGGCGGCGCCTCGCGGCGGACGGGTTCGATGCCTACTTCGGCGTGCGCCCCGAACACGCCCGCTATCTGACCGGCTTCACCCTCGACGATGGGGAGGAGAAGATCGCCGGCAACTCAGGCCAGTTCGTGGTCAGCGGCGACGAGGTCGTGCTCTTCGCGGACTCGCGCTACACGATCCAGGCGCGTCGACAGGCGCCGGACGCGTCGGTCCGGGACGTCTATCACGACCTCCCGGCGCGCTGGGCCGAGCTGGCGTCATCACTCGGTGCGCAGCGGGTCGCCGTCGAGGCCGGGTTCGTGTCGCACGGCCTTTGGACCAGGCTCGCCGCGGCGGCCCCCGACGTGGAGCTCGTCGCGGTCGACGCCTGGGTGGAGGCCGATCGGGCCGTCAAGGAGCCGGCCGAGATCGAGCGCATCGCGGCCGCCTGCGCCGTCGCCGATCGTGCCCTGGCCCGGCTCTTGCCGGACATCCGACCCGGCGTGACCGAGACGGAGCTCGCCCTCCGGCTCGAATGGGGGATGCGCACCGATGGCGCCGAAGCCCTGGCGTTCGAGGTCGCGTGCCTGTCGGGGTCCGAGGCCGCGTTGCCACACGGCGCCCCACGCGAGCATCCGGTGGCCGCCGGGACGGTCCTGCTGTTCGACTTCGGCGCCCAGGTCGATGGGTACCGCAGCGACATGACCCGGACCCTGTTCGTGGGCGAGCCGAGCGAGCGCGACCTGTCGGTGTATCAGTCGGTCACATCCGCCCAGGCTGCGGTGATCGGTGCGCTCGAACGGGCGGTCGCGGAGGCTGGTGACCTGCCGGACGGGCGGGCACTCGACTCGCTGGCGCGGTCGGTCATCGCCGACGCGGGCTTCGAGCCGTACGCCCACGGCCTCGGTCACGGCATCGGGCTCGCGACCCACGAGCTGCCGACGCTCGGCCGACGGGCCACCGAAGTCGCGCTGCCGAGCCCGACGGTGTTCTCGGTCGAGCCCGGGGTCTACGTCGAGGGCGAGACCGGGGTCCGCATCGAAGACCTCGTCATGGTCGACCCGGCGGCGCGACGGTTCGAGCGGCTCACGCGGTTCCCGAGGGAGGTCATCGTCGTCGGCTGATCGGCCAGGCGGCTGATCGGCCAGGCGGCGGGGCGGCGAACGAGGGTCCTCAGCGATCGGCGGAGATCTCGTCGAGCGTCGCCTCGAACGCCGCGAGCACCATGGGCACATCCTCGACGGTGAATGCCAGCGGAGGCCGGACCTTGAGCACGTTGCCGGCCCTGGCCGTCGTCCCGACCAGGACCCCGTGACGTTTCAGGCCCTCCTTGATCGCGCGAGTCGTGGTGGGATCCGGCTGGCGGCTCGTCGGGTCGGTCACGATCTCCACGCCGATGGCGAGCCCGGCGCCGCGCACGTCGCCGATCACCGGATCGTGCTCCGACAAGGACCGGATGCCCGACCGCAGGGCCTCGCCGGCGGCCGACACCCGCGCCGATACCCGTTCATCCTCGAGCACGTCAAGGACGGCCAGCGCCGCGGCCGCGGACACCTGGTTCCCGCCGAACGTGCTGAAGAACACGGTCTCCTCGGCGAACGTGGCCGCGAA